>DROJ01000120.1 GCA_011321935.1 Bacteroidota bacterium
AAATTTCTCTCCAAAAATTAGTTTTCCCTTTATTCAATTGCCTTATCGCATAATTCCTCAAATTCAACATCACCTCATTTTGGTCATGTTTACTAAGCAATGCATATTTATCCTTCAATAATTCTTTTCCATTCTCAAAAGCCATTTCCGCCTTTTCCGGCACATATAAATCCAGTACATTTTTATACATCAAAAAAGCGATATTTTCCTCCACATATTGTTCACTGGCCAATATGCTTTCTTCCAATAACTGCACAGGTACTTTTTTAGAAAAAATACGTTCCCTGTTTTTTATTTCACTGGCAAGTCGGAGTTTGGCGAGTACATAAAAACGGTCGAGGTCTTCCATAGCATCTTCCACGGAATAGATGGCCCCGCCATATTTATCGGTCAGCGGGCTGAAAAAATAATCATGCTTCAGCCACATGGTTTCCGAATAGGAATGGATGTCCTGATAGCTTTGCTTTTTAATATGTTCCGTTAATTTTTTGGTTTCTTTCTCGAAAAATTTATAAATATTCCGCTGTCCCAAAGCGCGGATCAATATTTTTTTTTCTTCTTTCGGCTGTGCGTCCAACTGCAAAACGACCAAGAATTTTTCCATCAGTTTCCCAAAAGTGAAACATATGTTCCAGTATTTATTGTCATTGAACGGTATATCGGAAAAGAGTTTTTTCCACACCTTTTCCTTTTCCAGTTTTTTGGTATCAAACCCGGGAAAATATTTTTTGAGGTGGTCTTAATTCTGACGTAATATTCAAGCACCCAAACCAAGCCCAAAACTCCGCTCCCTTGTCATCCTGTAAGGATCTGTTCACGTTAGGACGGTTGTCATGGCTGCACTTCTAACGTGAACAGGTCCTTACAGGATGACAAGGGAGCGGAGTTTTGGGCTTGGTTTGGGTGCTTGAAAATCAGGTCAAAATTGGAGCTGCCCAAATTTCTAAAATAAAGTTGAACAACTGCCAAGTAATTACTTTTTCGCTCATGTTCCTTTGGCGCTGAAAAATTAATATTGAACAAATAGGGCATCTTTTTAATCAGCCGAGGTAAATGCACAAAATGCTCGCCCGGCTCCGCTGTCTTTTGTCATCCGCTTTAGCGGAACTGCGATGTCTGGTGTGCGCGGCTTCCCCTCTTGACGTCGCAGTTCCGCTAAAGCGGATGACAAAAGACAGCGGAGCCGGGCGAGCATTTTGTGCATTTACCTTGGCTGATTAAAAAGATGCCCTATTTGTTCAATATTAATTTTTCAGCGCCAAAGGAACATGAGCGAACCCCTCTGGAGTTGTCACTCGTTTTTTTCACTTCCCCCGGATTGCATCCGGGGTTATTCAAATTCAATCCCTTCGGGATTTCGAGGGATGCCAAATAGCTGCTGTGTGTAATTTCCAAATGTTCGAATCGTATCGTAAAAACTGTTTCAAAAAAGAAAACAATGAAAAATATATTGACCATAATATTGCTTTTTGCAACAACTATTATTTATGCGCAGGGCAAATTCTTCGGCGGCGACGGCGGTGGTTTTGCTTTTTCAGAACTGCTCAACCAAGCCCTGCCCGTTGAGCTTGTTTATTTTAATGGAGAGGCCGCAAGTGGTCATATTTTGCTGCATTGGGCAACGGCTACTGAAATAAACAACGAAGGTTTTATTATTGAAAAAATGAACAAAAACGGAAGGTTTATCTCGATAGGTTTCATAAAAGGGCAAGGCAATAGTTTTACAGAAACAAAATATAATTTTACGGATAAAAACCCCGCGGACGGAATCAATTATTACCGATTGGCACAAAAAGATTTTGCCGGAAAAACCAATTATTCCGAAACCATTGCAATTGAATTTTCAAAAAATAATTTAACGATCAATATAAGCCCAAACCCTTTTTCTGATTATTTAAATATAAATATAGGCGAGGAAGAAAGAAACCAGTTTTTTCAAATTTACACCTTATCAGGTAAAATTATTTTCCGATCTAAAACAATTCCCGAACATATAGAATTGAGTGACTTAAATCCCGGAACGTACTTGGTATTGATTAATGATAAAACAATAAAAATCACAAAAAATTAGAGCTTGTTGCACGTTCTATACTCGACCACTTTAGGGGTCGGCGAATAATAACCTTCCGATTTAGGCGACGTTATTTTTGATGCAGGCGATGCAAAAAAAATAGAGCATAGTGGTTCTATTTGACATTTTTTTAAAGAAGCCTACATTAAAAAGAACAAGCATAAACGGAAGGTTATTATTCGCCGACCCCTTAGGTTTTCCCGCAGTGCGGTTTTGACGAATCCAGTGGATTCGATTCGAGGGCAACCCGGTTGCCCCCCCGAACTTCCGGTCGGGTCACTTGTCAAAATCCTTCAGCCTCACGATCATTGCGAGCATCACATAAAATATAACGCTCGTCGGCAGCAAGGTAATCGCCTCCTGCGGATAGCTCGCCACTGCCAATAAAAATACATTTAATGAAAAGCCGAGATACAGCAGTTTGATAGTCGGGTCTTTCACCCTAAAATAATAATGGATGCTCGTTTTCATGGCCGTAAAAAGCAGCCCCATATAAATCAGCAACCCGACCCAGCCCGTTTCCACTGCCAGCCTAACGTACAGGCTGTCGTGCGCAAAACTGGCCAGCCAAGAATCGGGCGTAAAGCGCTTGCCCCAATAGCCCGTACTGCCCAGGCCCGCCCCCACCGGGTGCGTCTGGATATATGGCTGCACGAGCGCCTGGTTTTTCATGCGCACGTCAATGGTGTCCGTGCTCTGTCCCTTGAAGGCAGACTGGATGCGCCAGATGACCGCACTGTGCGTTGATTTCATCACCAGTACGCTGCCGGCCATAAAAAAGAGGAGGGTCGCCAAAACAGTTTCTTTTTTGAAGGTCATCACCATATAAAAAATGATGCCCAGTGGTATCATCGCAAAGGGCGTCCTTGACCCAGCCAGCGCCATGCCCATTATCATGGCAATACCTGCCACGACCAGCATCGTTTTTTTCCATGCCTTAAATGGCCCGGTGGCCAAAAGAAAGGTAAACACGCTCATATAGCCCATCAAAATACCGAAAGTGGTCGGGTCGGAAAAGAAGGAAAAAACCCGCATCCGGTCCCATTGGAAAATGAGCATGAAACGCTCTTCGTCGGCATGGAGCCAATTTATTTCGGCATTGCTGAAGCCGATGTATTCTTGCTTGAGGGAATAAAGCGCAGAAAGGAAAGTCAGGAAAACGATCAGTTTTACGGTGGTCAATATCCGCTTATAACTGCTGAACGCAAAGCAGGCAATAAAGTAAAGTGCCAGCAGCAAAGCCACCGTCCTCACCGTATAGACCCAGGCAATTTTCGAGGCGGCCCAGGGGTTCACCACCTGCATCAGGTTGTAATATATCCATGCGATGATAAAGATACTGATGGGGCTTTTTGCGAAGCTGAAATCCTTTTCTTTTATCAGCCTTGCCAACAGGCCGACCAACATCAGAACCAGCAGCCCGTCGAGTGCCATACCGATCGGTGCGTTGATGTATTTGGCCACGAGACCGAGCATGAAACCAGCCACCAACATCACGTTCACCCCAAAATGGAGGTTCACAAAACAAAGCACCACCACCGGGATAGCCAGCAAACCGGCAACTCCCAAAACGGCAACCGTAAATGGCAGTTTCGACAAAAGAAAAGCCAGTGCAAAAGCCCCCAACAACGCAACGGCATACCCGAGCGGGTTGTTCAGTTTCTCCAAAACGACCTTGCGTACCAACCATTGGCGCAAGCCGTTCCGACTATGTGTTTTGTGGAAATTCACAGTGGAAAATTAAAATGAAAATAAAAATGAAAATAAAAATGAAAACCCCGAACGGATATTTATCTAAATCAAGGAACCAATACCCAGAATTGAAAAACCGGCCTGTTTTTAATTTTCCCCGAGGTTTCGGGGCAAGCTATTTTTATTTTCATTTTCATTTAAAAAGAATGGGAACCGGATCTCCTAAAGGGAAACCCGAGTTCTCCATTCCTAACCCATTCAAATATTCTTTGCAACTGGAAATATTTTCGTGGACAGGCATTTGTAAAATGGCGGGGATGCCTGTTTTAAAAAAACACCACTTTCATAAAGCAGCCGAGCAAGAGCATGAAGCACATGAACAGGGCTGCCATTTCCAGCATTTTCTCTTTTTGGGTCAGTTCTGTTTCTTTGTTTTCTGATTTCATTTTTTGCAATTGATCCGGTTCTCTCCTTTGGCCTACCTCGCTTCTTTTTCCTTGCCCTTCAATGCCTTCACAATGATCGGCGGGACGAGGTCTTTCACAAATTCTTTCACCGCATTTTTTTTATTGAAGCCCCTCATTTTTGCATCCTCTTCCGCCCCTTTCCTATCCACAAAAAGGGTGGTATGGTCT
>DROJ01000121.1 GCA_011321935.1 Bacteroidota bacterium
ACCCATTATGCGAAGTTATTTTTTCTTGTGAGGAATTTAAAAAAACCGCGCATAGTGGGGCTACGTAAGGTTTTTTTAAGTTTCTCAGAAGGAAAAAGAACGAGCCAGAATGGGTAGGTTATTTATTACAAACTCCCTAAAATATACAATGAAAAAAATATTAGCATTCGGCGCCAGCAGCAGCCGCAATTCCATCAATAAAAAATTGGCCACTTGGGCGGCCGGCCAGCAATCCACAGCATCCGTTACTTTGATTGATTTAAATGATTTTGAAATGCCCATTTTCAGCATTGACAAAGAGCAGGAAAACGGGATACCCGAAGCTGCACAGAAATTCAAAGCATTGGTGGATTCCCACGACGGCATCCTCGTTTCTTTGGCCGAGCACAACGGCGCCTATTCTGCTGCCTTTAAAAATATATTTGACTGGATTTCGCGGATGGAGGGGAAGGCTTGGTCGGACAAACCAATGTTCCTGCTCGCCACATCTCCCGGAGGAAGGGGCGGGTCGAGCGTACTGGAAATGGCCGTCAACAGGTTTCCGTTCAATGGCGGCAAAGTGGCGGCCAGTTTTTCGCTCCCTTCCTTTGGCAACAATTTTTCAGAAGGAAAAGGAATTGTGGACGAGGGGCTGAAAAGCATGTTTCAGGGACAGCTCCATCTTTTTTTGGAGGAAATTTGACAAGCCTGATTTTCACGAAGAAGCCCTCGTGCGCCGGCGCCTGACGGGTTTCGCAGCTTTTGCCCCGGACATTTGAAATTTTTCCAGAGAGGCGAGCCGCTGCTCCAACTCCCGTTGAGTGGATTTCAATTGCTTCTTTAAAATAGCCTTTCTGATTTTCAGGTTTTTGAGTGCGGTTTTTTTGTTTTGCACCTCCCTGTACAGGGCAGCAAGGTCAGGATGGACCCGGAGGAAATTTTCATCTAGTTGTATCATGTTATTTCTCAAGACTGTTCTAAGTTTATTGTTCTCAAAATAGAAGGTAGCCAAAGGTACAAAAATTAACATTGCCCTGGGGCCAAAGTTTTGCCGGGCTGTCACAAACCGCTCCCGAACCCGTCCGTTACCAGACACCAGCCCTTCTTTTTCCCTTTAGGGGACGGGCTAAACAACCTGCCAAATAGGATTGAACACAGATGGAACTGATTGAACTGATTTTCACAGATTTATTATCTACTGCTACGCAGTGTGCTTTTTTAAAACGGTTGAACCCAAACAGGCCGCCCCAGAGCATGTTGGGGTGCTCACCGGTTGAAGGGGGATTCGTTGACCCACTTAAACCCGCGGCTGCGCAAGAGGAAGTCTTCTTTTCTTTTTTTCAAAAACGACACTTTCAAATCATTGCCCCGAAAGCTGCCTTCCAATAAAAAGCGGCTCGAATCGGGTTCTGAAAAGTAGAGCGTATCCACAAGGGAGCTGTCTTTTCTGGGGTTCAGCAGCACAAAATTCTCCAGCGAATCCGACCTGAAGTCATACCAGTATTTTTGGCCGTCCATCATGTACAAAGCAGCCGCGCCTTTCCTTTCAACGATGAGCCGCTTCCAGCGCCAACTGTCGGTCAGCAGCGGTGGGACCGTATCGCCGTTGCGCACAAAAGCCTCCACTTCGTAAAGGCCGTAGAGGGGCGGTTTGGGGGCTTCGGGGCCATAATTTTTCACAGCTTTTACCGAACCATAAACTGAAAATACCGCTCCCAGCATCACCAGCAACCATTTGGCAATGTCCTTTGCGGTATTGTTAATTTTGACGTTTTTCCAGTCACTTGCCCAAGCCCCTGTCTCCGCTGCTTTGTCATCCGCCTTTAGGCGGATCTGCTCACGTTAGGGAGGCTGCATGGCTGCACTTCTAACGTGAACAGATCCGCCTAAAGGCGGATGACAAAAAGCAGCGGAGACGGGGGCTTGGCTTAGTGCTTGGAAATCAGATAAACATGTTTATGCCTATCACGTCAAAATTAACACTACCTCCTTTGCCTTTTCCAATTTGGGGTTTTCAAAATAGGCGGGATAGGAAAGGGGGCTTGTCGGGCGGTTCAACAAAAACAGGTTGAGCAGCCGTTTGTAGTCGAGCGCAATCAAAAACAGCGACATGAGGACAAGGTGCGAAGAAAGTATTTTTACGGGTATGTCATAAAAAAAATTCATGGCCATGACATTGGCCATCACCCCAAAAACGACCAGCGCACCGAGGGTGCTTGTCCGGCGGGAAAGCAAGAGCAGGCCGCCCACCAACTCCCCCAAACCAGCGAACACCGTGTAGCCTTTTGACTGCCCCATGAACGTCCAGAGCAGGCCCATCGGCGAGGAGTCGCCATAGGGCTGTACCAACCTCGAAAACCTCGGTGGCTGGAACTGCATGTAAAACAGTTTTGCAAAACCGTACATCAGCATTTGGAAAACAACATAATAGCGCACCAAAACGACCAGCCATTGCAGCAGCTTATTGTAATTGCCGCGTTTGCGGTCAAGCGCAGACCAGACTATGGCCACCAATAAAGAGACCGCTATATAGACCAACAAGCTCACATAATTATAAGTGGTGTCGCCGCTACCGTTTGAAAAAACGGTTATTTTTTCGGGCAGGTGCAAAATATTTTCGGCAAACCACGGAACGACCTTTTGCCACAAAGCATCAAACACAGAAGAAAGGACAAATTGGGTGGACATGATAAACAGGAACAGGTAGCTGGCAAAAAACCGGAAGGCTATTTTGCGAAAAACGGACCACTTCATAAATGTTGATTTTTTTTGACAAATCTCAAACAGGCCGGTCAAATAAGTCATCCAAAGTCAGGACTTTTTCGATCAGTCCGAGGCTGTGCATATTGTGTTTCAATCCGGAAGCCGAGATCAGGGAAAGCATGAGGTACTTCCGGGTCTTGGTCGTCTCTTGAAACACGCGGAGCTTTTCCCGGAGGGCTTTGGCATAGGCTGCGGTAATGGTCAGTTCGGTGCGGCGGAATTTTATTTCAAAAACATTGATGACGCGGTCGTTGCGGTCAATGAGTAGATCAATTTGAGTGCCTTTTTGGCTGCCTGTCCCTTTTTTGTAAAAAGTAGAAGTGGTGGAATAAATCCCTGCAATGCCCAAAGCCTTTTTGATTTGCGGGATGTGTTTTAGGCAAATGTTTTCAAAGGCATATCCGCTCCATATTTTATAAGGCTGGGTTTGGCTGAGGTGCTGCCAAGTGCCTGGGCCCTCTTGTTTGTTCCTTTCGATAAATTGCAGGTAAAACAGCGAATATTCATCGGTCAGGCGGTAGAGCATGTCCTTCTTTTTTTTGCCAAATGGGAAATAGGATGAAATAAAGCCCGATTGTTCCAGTTCCTGCAAAACCTGCGAAGTGTTTCCCCCTTCGGCCAGTTTGGCGGTCTCGACGACCTTTTTCCGGGTCATGCCCTGCCGGGTGCCGGCCAGCGCCCTGATGATTGCCAAATGCCTTTCCGGGTGGGCAAACAGGGAGGAGTAAAGCCTCGAAAATTCCTCTTTCAACAGACCGTTTTGCGAAAAGCAGATGTGGTCAATGTTTTGGACGGCACTTTTTCCGGTTTCGATTTCTTTCAGGTAGTGCGGGATGCCGCCCATTGCCATGTAAATTTCCGCTATGGCCTGGCGTTCAAAGCGTAGCTTGCGGCTGCGCAGGTACTCCTCTGTTTCGGAGAGGTTGAAGGGTTGCAGGAAAATACGTTTGGTTATACGGTTGTGCAGGCCGCCCCGGTTGTTGACCACTTTTTTTATCATCCACGATGCCGCCGACCCGCAGATCACCACCACCACGTTTTGCTTGACCGCCCAACTGTTCCAGAAGAAACCCAAGGCCCGGAGGAACCCCGAATTGGTAGTGGCCAACCATGAAAGTTCATCAAAAAAAACCACTTTTTTCCCTGCTTGCCCGGGCTGTTCCAAATAGGAAATCAGCAACATGAAGGCATTCAGCCAATTGGAAGGCAAAGGGATGTGCAAGGGGGCCTTCAGCCTCCTGTTGATATGATAGACAAAATTGCTGATCTGCTCGGAGCGGGGGGCGTTTTGGATGCCGGTCACTTCATAGGCTATCTGGTCTTTATAAACTTCATTTACCAAGAAAGTTTTTCCAACACGCCGCCGGCCTATTATGGCTACCATCTCCGCTTCTTTCGACGCAAGCGCTTGTTGCAAAATCCTTTGTTCTTCTTTCCGGCCAATGAGCAGGTTTTCCATATTTTTGATTTTTTAACTCGCCAAATCCATGCAAAAATACCCACATTCCGCCCAAACAAAAAATAGGTTTGGGCGAAATCGCAATATTTTTCCCCACATTCCGCCCAAACAAAATAAACGACTGGGCGAAATCATTTGTTTTTTTGCGGTGCATCAAATGTATTGCTGGTAAAAATTGCCCCCCTGTGTGTTCCCTCCCGAGAAATTGGGCCGGGTTTCGAGGGGTCGGGACAGGACGTGGTTGGACGGCATTACGTTTGGCGCACCGCCAATTTTTTTTTGGAAAATAATTTTCCCATCTTGCGCAGGGTTACATGGGCCAACATTTTTTTGAGGGGTAATTTAGCGCATGTCGGGGAATTGTGCGCTCCAACCTTTCTCAATTTATCCCGACCCATACCACAACAATACATGCAAAAATCCAACAACACAGTAGAAGAAGTACTCGCAACATACAGCGACGCTTTGGGCGATGACCTGCCAACATATAGAAACCATATTTACCGGGTTTTTAATTTGGCTATATTGTTCGACCCTGCTCCTGAAAATAAATATAAATATGCGGTTGCCGCTGTTTTCCACGATATTGGGATTTGGACGCACGGCACTTTTGATTATTTAGGCCCGTCAATATATTTGGCAGAAAAATATTTGAAAGAGAAAAACGAAGCTCATTTATTTCCAGAAATAAAAGAGATGATCGGCATGCACCATAAGATCACAAAATACAGCGGGAAATATAATATTACAGTGGAAGCATTTCGCAAAGCGGACTGGATTGATGTGACCTTGGGTATAAAAAAATTTGGCGCAGACAAATCTTTTTTTAAAAAAATAAAAAGGGAATTCCCGAATTTAGGTTTCCATAAATTTTTGGCCGTTCAGGTATTAAAGCGTTTCTGCCAAAGCCCGCTTGACCCGCTGCCGATGTTTAAAAAATAGTGACTATACTGAACCATAATAGGTTTTGTGCATTTGCCCTCGCCAGCCCCCAGCCCCAGAAGGAGAGAACCTGCGCTCGATGCACAAAACCTATTATGGTTCAATATACTTGCTGTTGGCCATTGGCAATTGGCTATAAGCCGAACACGCCCGGCAGCCACATGCTCAGCTCCGGTATAAAGGTCACCAACAACAAAGCCACCAACATCGCAATAAACAAAGGCAGCAGCGGCCGCACCACTTTTTGGATAGAAGTGCCCGCCACGCTTACGCCGACAAACAGCACCGAACCCACCGGCGGCGTACACAATCCGATGCTCAGATTCAGCACCATTATAATTCCAAAATGAACGGGATCAATGCCGAGTTGCTGCACCACGGGGAGGAATATCGGCGTGAAGATCAGCACCGCCGGGGTCATGTCCATAAATATTCCGACAAACAATAAAGTGAGGTTGATTATCAGCAATATAATTATTTTATTATCGCTGATGCCCAGCAATAGGGCAGTAATATCCTGCGGTATATTTTCATAAGCCATGATCCACGACATGCTCATGGAGGTTGCTATCAATATCATCACGATGGCCGTGGTGCCTACCGAGCCGAGGAATATTTCCGATATATTTTTAAAAGAAATTTCTTTGTATATAAATGCCAATATAAGGCAATATAGCACCGCCACTGCCGACGCCTCGGTGGCCGTAAATATGCCCGCCACTATTCCGCCGATAACCACCACCAATAATAACAGGCTCGGAAATGCGCCGATAAATGTTTTGAATACTTCCGAAATTTTTACCCGTTCGCCCGTCGGGTAGCCTTTTCTTTTTGCATATATACCGGCAACGGCCATCAAAAAAAGCCCCGTCAATATGCCCGGTATATATCCCGCCAAAAACAGCGCCGCAATGCTTGCACCGCCGCTCGCCAAAGAATAAACAATCAATATATTGCTCGGCGGAATGGTCATGCCCGTGGTGGAACTCGTGATATTGACTGCCGCTGAAAACTCCCGGCTGTAGCCCTCGTCTTCCATCGTTTTGCCCAATGCACTGCCGATGGCCGAGGCCGCCGCCACTGCCGATCCCGAAATGGCGCCGAACAGCATGGCCGCCACTATATTGACATGTGCGAGGCCGCCGGGCAATGACCCGACCAAACTTTTGGCAAAGGCAATGAGCCGCCGGGCAATGCCGCCCCTGTTCATTATCTGCCCCGCAAGTATAAAAAAGGGAATGGCGAGCAGGGCGAAACTGTCCAGCCCCGTGGCCATGCGCTGGGCCACGGTGGTAAATGCGGGAAGGGCCGGTATGCTGACCAACATGGTCAATATACTGCTGATGCCGATGCTCCAAGC
Organism: Bacteroidota bacterium; assembly: GCA_011321935.1. Taxonomy (GTDB): domain Bacteria; phylum Bacteroidota; class Bacteroidia; order Chitinophagales; family Saprospiraceae; genus UBA6168. The sequence goes on from DROJ01000121.1 coordinate 6,504, forward strand.
GATGGGCACGCCGATGGCAAGAAGTATTAAAAAACTGAGGACGAGGATGAGTATTTCCAAAACTGTTTTGATTTTTTATTTTGAAAAAAAAGGTGGTTGTTGATTGGGGTTTTGGAATAAATGGCTTTTCTATCGGTGGCGAAATGTGGCTTTTTTAGGTGGATTTCGCCACGGATAGGATTGCTATCGGTGGCGAAATGTGGTGTTTTTGGATAGATTTAGCCACCGATAAAATTGCTATCGGTGGCGAAATGTGGTATTTTTTATTCTTTCATCAAAAACATTTCCCTCCATTTATAAACCATAATCAGCACCCCGCTCAACGGGACGACCAGATAGACCAATTGCATCGGAATATTGAGCGCGGGCGAATGCTGCCCCAATTTACCGACAATATATATGAGCCGCCCGCCGCCGATTACCATCACAAATAAGGCAAATAAAAAAACCAGCGAAGCAATCAATATCTGCAAACGCCGCCGATTTTTCTGCTCTATTTTTCCTTCTAATAAATCAATAGAGAGGTGCATTTTTTTGCCGCTTGCATAGGCCGCTCCGAGCAGCCCGATCCATATCAAAAGGTAGCGCGCCAACTCTTCCGACCAACTTGCCTGGTTGCCCATCACATATCGCGTGAACACGCCCCACAGCACATCGAAGGTCATTATTATCATTAATACGACGAGGAGTTTTTCGAGTATTTTGTTTATGTTTTTCATGTTTGTAAAATTTGCTTGCCCAGCTGTTATCAGCCTTTCTTTTTTACTTGTCATTGTTCGGTTAAATGTGGCCTGTAAATTCCCGCTCACTTATTTTCCCCACTATTTTTTATCATTTGACAAAACAATTTCCCCTTGTCGGTAATCCGGTATTTTTGTTTGGAACTATTGGGTTTTTCGGGTATAGTCCATTCAATCAACTTGTCATTCAATAGTTTGGCAATTAGTATCATTTTAATAAGGCAGGGTAAGTACACAAAAATTCCTGCCTCCGCAATCGGCATTCGGCTCCGCTGTTTTTGTCATCCGCTTTAGCGGAACTGCGACGTCATGAGGAAAGCCGCGCGCACCAGACGTCGCAGTTCCGCTAAAGCGGATGACAAAAAACAGCGGAGTCAAGTGAGCATTTTGTGCATTTACCTCGGCCGATTAAAAAGATACGGCAATTACTTTTTTTAGTTGTCCCGCAATGCTCTTTTGCTGTAAAGCCTTTGAAAGCTCTTTTGTTGACAATTCTTTGGCTTGCAGTTTTTCCAATATGATACTGTACAACGACTCGTGCTGCAACTCGTGCTGCAACTCGTGCTGCGGCTGTAACTCTTGCTGCAACTCGTGCTGTGGCCTAAAAAACTCCACGTCCACAAAGTCCCCTTTTTCGATGACAGCGGGTTCGTCGAGTCCATGTTTTTTGCAGGCAGCCACCATCTTTGCCACGCCGGTGCCCCACTGTTCAATCAGGCTGAGTTCTTTAAAGACATTGGCAATGACCTTGTTCCTGACCTCGCTCCTGCCTTTGAGGATGTCCTCTTGGGTAATAGTATTGGGGAAGCCGCCGGGCGAAACGATATTTACCACATCGTCATATATGCCCACTTTGATGTCCCTTCCGTGGTTGGAATAATCGCGGTGGACAAAGGCATTGATGACCGCCTCCCTGATGGCCACTTTTTCATTGCTTGGAAGTGTCTTTTTAAATTCCAGGATTTTGCTTTCCCCTTTTTTTATCAATTCATGAAAGTTCATACTATTTTTTTAAAATAATTCATTTCGTCCAGGCCCGCCCTGAAGTTCCCTTTTACCAGCGTTATTTTATCGCCTGAATTTCTTTAATCAGTTCATATATCTCCGCATCTTCTTTAAATGCTTCCAGCACAGGTTTTGCTTTTTCCGAAAAAACGGATTTATCCGGACGGATGATTTCGACGCCTGCTTTTTGCACCTCCCGCAATGCTTCCTCCTCCGCTTCCGCCCAGAGTTTTCTTTGGTAAAATTTGGCTTCATCGGCGGCTTCTTGCAGCCAAGTTTGCTCCTGCGGCGAGAGGCGGTTCCAGGCCACCGTGCCCACCACGAGCAGGTCGGGGATGGAAGTATGTTCGTCGAGCGTATAATATTTGCAGACCTCATAATGGCGGCTGGTATAAAAACTCGGCGGGTTGTTTTCCGCCCCGTCCACGATGCCCTGCTGCAGTGCCGTATATAATTCGCCCCATGAAATAGGGGTGGGCGAGCCGCCCAAAGCCTTTACCATATCAATTGCCGTTTTGCTCTGCATGACCCGTATTTTCTGGTTTTTCAGGTCGGCGGGCACATGCACGGGTTTTGTTTTGGTGTAAAAAGAACGCTGCCCGGCATCGAAATAAACCAAGCCCCGCAGCCAAAAACCTTCCCCTTCTACCAGCAGTTGTTTGCCCAGTTCACTGTCCTGAAAATGGAAGCCATGTTCCCGGTCGCGGAAAAGGTAGGGCAGGCCGACGACCCTCATGCGGGGCGAAAAATTTTCCATCACCGCAGCCGAAACCTTGGTCATGGCGAGGCTGCCGATCTGCAACAGTTCGAGGCATTGGCGCTCGGTGCCAAGCTGTTGGCTGGGGTATATTTCCAGCCCCAGTTTGCCGCCCGATTTTTCGAGCAGCACCTTGCCCATATATTCCATTGCCTTGTGCACGGGGTGTTCGGTGGGCAGGGCATGGGCGAGTTTTAATGTTTTTGCACCGCCCGTTTTTTTACAGGCAGAAAAGGTGAGCAGCAGCAAGCTGCCAAATATCAGAACGGTATTTTTTATTTTATTCATAATATATTTTTGCGGTGGCAATTATCGGGTTTATTTTTTATAAAAAAGATTTTGGGCGGTGTAAAAATGGTTTTCTGTAAAAATCAGGGCAGTGTATCAAATGTAATGCTTTTTTTTCGAGGGATTCACATCCCTCGCTAAGATATGCCGTCCCTGCGGGACTAGGTGGAAAGCCTGTCTATCATAGTCCCGCAGGGACGGCATATCTTAGCGAGTGTCGTGAGACCCTCGAAAAAAAAGAAAAAAGCATTACATCTGATACACCGCCAAAACCAGCAATGAAGTCGTCCTGATTAAATATACAGAGAAGGTTATATTTCGTAAACTCAATTTTTATAAAAACCAATTCAAAAAACAATGGCTCGTCCAATACCCAATACCCAATACCTAATTCCTAATACCCCTAATCACCTGCAACACCTCCCTCACCTTATTTTCCAATAATACAAAATCCTTATTTTCAATAATATTTTTGGAAATCAATTTAGACCCCATGCCCACACAAAATGCGCCGGCACCAAACCATTCGCGCAAATTATTTTCGTCGGTACTCACGCCGCCCGTCGGCATGATGTTCGTCCACGGCTGCGGGGCTTTTACGGCTTTTATAAAACCGGGTCCATATATGCTTCCGGGAAAAAGTTTTACAATTTCGCAGCCAAGTTCTTCCGCTTTTCCTATTTCCGTAAGCGAGCCACAGCCCGGCATATAAGGCACTTTCCGGCGGTTGCAAACGGGGGCTATATCTTCGCGCAAAGAAGGCGTAACAATAAAATTAGCACCTAATTGCATGAACAAAGCAGCCGTCGGGGCATCCGTTACCGAACCTATTCCGAGCATCATGCCGGGCAGGTTTTGCAGGGCGTATTTATTTAGTTCCGCAAAAACTTCGTGCGCAAAATCGCCCCGGTTGGTAAATTCCAAAAGCCTCGCCCCGCCTTTATAGCAGGCCGATAAAACTTCTTTTCCGAGCGATATATCGGAGTGGTAAAACAGCGGGACCATGCCTTGTTCCCCCATTTTTTGGACGACTTGTATCCTTGTGTATTTTGCCATTTTTTTATTTTTAAAATGTAACTATTTAGCATCACCTCTAAGGCCCTGCTAAATAGTTACTTTAATACTATAAAACAAATATAGGAAAAGGGATGAGTCCGGCTGCTCCTTTTATTGACAAGCAATATATCCGGTATTCTTCGATGTTCATATTATACTCATTGTTTTTCCATGCCTATCGTGCAACCATAAGTTTTACAAAATGGATTTCATCGTTCGTCCTTACCTTAAAGACATAAAGACCGTTTGCGATCTCGGAAAGGCTTATCAGGTCATGGGAACGGTAGGCATTTATAGTTTTTATTAATTGACCCGTAATATTATAAATACCAATTTCTACTTGGTCAATACTGCCGTTATCAAAATCCAAATAGGCTTTGTCATTTGCCGGGTTTGGATAAACAATCAGGTTGTCAGCAAATGTTTTATCAGCTATGCCGACTATTGAATTAATAACGGAAACAATGGCCGTTCCAGTAGCTATATTACCGTTTATATCTTCCACACTTAATATTACAGCATAGTCTCCGATTGCGGTAAAAGTACTTATATCCAGGCCCATATCGCCAATGCCACAATTATCAGTAGAACCTGCATCTATTTGATTGGGCACGATGCTTATTGAAGGTTCGCCGTTCATATCTATTGTTATATCCTGCGTAACAACATTTGGCTTGCTTATATCCTCCAATATTACATTCTGTGTTTGCGCAGCAATATTTCCGTTGCCATCGTCATAAGTCCAGGTCACCTGTGTGATGCCCTGTGCGGTGATGGGCAGGCTTACATTAGGTACTGCGATTATAGAACCCGCACAATTATCGGTTGCGGTTGGCATTGGCAAATTAATTACTTCACATTCTGCATTTATATCAAGCAAAATATCTGCATCTATTACTGGCGCTATATTATCGGCCACCGTTACTGTTGCCGTGCAATTACCTTCAATTCCGGCCATATCAACGACGGTCAAAGTCACATCAACAGTCCCTATATTATCACAGGTAAAGGTGTCCATATTTATATAAAAGGCCGATATGCCAATATTGTCCGTGGAGCCATCATCCAACTCGATTGCGCCTATAGTTGCCGTCCCGTCCATGCCCAGTTCGACGGCCGCATTTTGACAAAGCGCAACGGGCGCTACCGTATCCTGCGACACCAAATATTCATAGGCAGCATATATATCTATAATTCCCCAGCCATATTCATTGTTGGGGTTATCGGCATTATCTGCGGACATTTTCAGTGCCTCAAAAATTTCCATATTAGTTGCCATCGGCACCATTTCCCATAACAGTGCCGCCCCGCCAGCGACCAAAGGGCAAGAAAGGGAAGTGCCATTAAAAGTAGAATAGGTACTGTCTCCCGTGGCAGCGTAAGTACCGGCCCCCATGGCCATAACGTCAGGTTTGATCCTACCATCTGCCGTTGGCCCAACTGAGCTAAAACCAGCTTTGATCCCATCAGCATTTACGGCACCTATGGCCAATACACTATCCCCGTCGGCAGGGGCCCCGATGGTGGTTATACCGCCCCCTGAATTTCCCGCGGCATTGACGACCAATACGCCCAGGCCAGCCATTATATCCGATGCAATTGTAATTATTGCCGTATTTCCGTCCATGTCCTCGGGGGCATATCCGGTGCCATCATCAAAGCCAACATAGCCCAAAGAAGTGGACGTAATATCCGCCCCTTTCGCTTCCGCCCATTCTGCGCCGGCCACCCAATTGTCTTCTTCTACCTGGGTTTCGGATTCGGTATTTTCTGTTTTAGCGAGCAAAAAAGTTGCATTATAGGCAGGCCCGATCAATTCGCCTTCTACAAAACCGCCGGCCGTACTTAATGTGATCGTTCCATGAGAACCAGTGCCCATGTCATCGGGTTGGTCATCTACATTATTATCGTCATTTACAAAATCATAGGCATCCAAAATATCCATATTGCTGAAAGCAGGGTGTATATTTATGTTGCGGAAACCAGCATCCAAAAGACAAACAATAATACCTTCACCGCTATATCCCAAGTCATGCACCAAAGGGACATTTATTTGTTCCAATTGAGTTAATGACGGGCCGTAATCCAAAGTATAGGCAGCGCTTGTGTTTATTATATTTTTTGAAAATCCTTTAGCGTGCAGCGTTTCTATATTGTATTTTCCTTTTCTTACAATATCAATTGATTTCACAAAACTTAAAGCCGCAATTTCGGACAGTTTATTTTTTTTGACGGTTGCAGATATGGCGTTGAGCCATTTTGACCGGTGCCTTAATTTTGTTAAAAGGGGAGAGACTTCTTCAATATAAGCGTCTAAAACAGGTACGTCGTAAAATGAAATTAGGGCTTTGTTTTTTAGCGACCTTTTTCTTCTTTCCAAAGAACGTCGACCCAGTGCTTGTTCCGCTGTTGCTAATTTCTGGTCGAGGTTGGCCCCTTTGTCGGTGAAGTATATCCAAACGGTCAAGTCATTGCCACTGTTTTTTGCCAATATTTTTTTGGCCAGCACGGGCGTTATTTTATCGGTTTCCTGCGCATGGGATATTGATACCGATGAGAGAAAAAATACGGGTAAAATAAAAATCAGTTTATTCATTTTAATTATTTTGTAAGTAGTTAAAATTGAAATAGTAAATTTTATTTCGTAATTGTTCAGCACCCAAAAGATATTTCCCCGAGGGTTCGGGACACGCCCGCAAAGTCACGCAAAGGTTTCGCAAAGTCACGCAAAGCTATACGTGTACTCGCCTTGCTTTGCGTGACTTTGCGAAACCTTTGCGTGACTTTGCGGGCGTGTCCCGAACCCTCGGGGAAATACTTTTGAGGGTGCTGAACAGTTACTTTAATTCTTTTTTTCTAAACCCACCCGTTCCCATATCTCCGTTTTTTTATTGAACCGTTTTATCACCCTCGCCGGGTTGCCCACCACAACGGTCAATGGCGGGACATCTTTGGTCACAACGGCCCCGCTTGCAACGATGGAATGGTGTCCGATGGTCACCCCTGCCGTCACCACGGCGTTGGCACCGATCCAAACTTCGTCTTCGACAATTATTTTTTTGGCCACATAATCTTGGCGGCTGATGGGTAAGAGTATATCTTCATAGTTGTGGTTCATGGCAGAGAGTACCACATGTTGCGCCAGCAAAACATCGTTGCCCACCGTTATCGGCCCGATGATCACATCCGACATGCCGATCAGCGTCCGCTCGCCGATAATGACATCTCCGACGGCATTGTTGACGACCGTAAAATCTTCGATCACCGAATCCCTTCCCAAAACAAATTCGTTGTATGGCATCACGTCCATGCGTGTCCTCCGCCTGATGACCGACCCCCTGCCCCGCTTGTGGACAAAGGGGTTCAGCAGTACGCTCACCCACCACCTCGGGCGGTACTCGTTTTTTGGGCTCAGCAACCGCTGCGCCCATGTTTTTAAAAAAGGGGATGATTTTATTTTTTCCGAAAAAATCATGTGGCAAAGGAAGTGAATAATTGCCGCTTTATACTGCACCACTTTAGGTTTTGTGCATTTGCCCCCGCCAGCCCCCAACCCCAAAAGGGGAGAACCTGCCCTCGATGCACAAAACCGAAAGTGGTGCAGTATATTTTTGGAAAATGTGCGGGGCAACAAAAAACCTGCCCATTGGTAGGCAGGTTTTTTGTTGCGGGGCAATTTGTTTCTTGTAGGAGGGCCTCGATACCAAAAAAGGTATCATTTTAATTATCCAAGTTAGATGAACGGATATGTTAGCCCGTCTCCGTGCCCTTCCGAAAGAGGGGGACAATTCCCCCTCTTTAGGAAGGGCACGGAGACGGGCGTCAAATTCCGGTAAAAAAAAACAAACTTAGCTTGCCCTATTAAAATGATACCATTTTCATTTAAACCCACACCGCATTCTGCCAGCCTTACTGCTTCACCACTTTTTTGCTGACCCTGCTCCCGTTTGCATAAAACTGCAAAATATACAGCCCCGGCAGCCAGTCGTTGGTATCCAGTTCAAAATCATTTCCCGGAAAAGGCAAGTCCTTTAGCAGCCTCCCGGCCACATCCGTGACCTTTATTTTTTCGATGGGAAAACCGGCCGCATTTATACGGACCTTCAGCACATCCTGCACCGGGTTTGGCGAAATGGAAATGGACCGTTCCAAAGCCCCGTTCTCGTCAATGCCGGTCAACGCGTGGTCAATGATATTGTCTTTTGAAATGAGCCAAAGGTCGGGGTCGAAAGAAACGGAATCCACCTTGAAAGGCAGTTCGACCTCAAATGCCTGGGTCGGAAAAACATGTTCCAGGCGCAATACCGAGTCCTGCCCCTCGCCCGAAACATAGACCGGAACGGGCATTTCAAAAAAATCAACGGAAGGGTCGGAGGTCGTTTGCTGGAGGAGGATTTTTACGGCGTTGGCCTCGTTCCACCAAAAAACATGGTAGCTCGGATAGCCCTGGCCATAAAACCAATCATTGAAAAACCCCGTCAGGTCAAGGCCGCTTTGCGCCTCTAAATGTTGTTGCAAATCAAGTGTTTTGGCGTAGCCATAAGCGATACCGGGAGCGTTGAGGTAATTTCGGACACCCTGAAAAAAATCGTCGTCGCCCAGTTTCCAGCGCAGCATGTGCAGCAGCATCGAGCCTTTGCTGTACGACAAGCGCCCGTTGAAAATCCGCCCGACACTGCTCGTGTCTTCTACCCAAACCGAGCCGCCCGGCTGGCTGGTGATGCTGTTGATGCGTCCTGCTTTCCAATTGTACCACTGCGCCGGCGTGCCCAAAAATTCGCTGGTCAGCCCGGCGAGATAGGTGGCAAAACCCTCGTTCAGCCAGATGTCTTCCCAACTGCCGCAGGTCACTTTGTCGCCAAACCATTGGTGCGCCAGTTCGTGCGCCATCAGGCCGTATGAGAAGCCGACCATGAAGCTCATGGTCTGGTGTTCCATGCCGCCGCCCCAGCCGAATTGGGCGTGGCCGTATTTTTCGGCAGCAAAGGGATAGGTGCCAAAAAGGTGGTTGTAGAGGTCCATTATTTCCACGATGTCCTGCGTTTGGTTTTGCGCCGATTCCAGGTTTTCGGGAAAAACATAATTCAAAACCTGGATAGAATCGCCGCTGTCCAAAGGCACATAATCGGAGTAGGCCACATAATTGGTGGCCGCTATCGCAATCAAATAGGCAGGGATGGGGAAGCGGTGCTTCCAATGAAAAACCATGTCCGGGCCGTCAACCGTTTCGCTTACCAATACGCCATTGGACGCCACCCGGTACTCTTCGGGAACCCGCACAATCACGTCAATCGAATCTATTTTGTCATTTAAATCCTGTTTGCAGGGCCACCAATCTTTGGCGCCGTATGGCTCGGAGAGGGTCCACAGGATAGGGTCGCCGTTGTGTTCCGTTTGCACAAAAGAGCCAAAGCCCGTACCCGGCGGTACGCCTTCATAAGCGACCGATATGCTGTCCAATTGGCCGACGGGAAGAACGGCCGGGAAATCAATCTGCAATATATCATTGCCCAATTGGGTAAAAGAAAGCGGGCTGCCGTGGTAGCTGACTTCGCTTACCGTCATATCGGCAGAGAGGTCAAAATTTATTTGCTGGAACCCCATTTCCACCGGCACAAAATAGGACGTTATTTTTCCTTTTATATAATATTCCTCCGGGTCTATTTCCCACTCCATGCGGTGGTATTTCAGGTCAAAATTATTGGTCAGTTCATTGGAACGGAAATTAATTATCTGCCCGTGGTGGTGGCTTTCTACCTCAATCAATGAGGACAGGTCTTTGCAAGTTTCATCATTTTGGGCAAATATAAAATTTGAAAATAACAAGCTGGAAATAATAATAAGCAGTCGCATAATCAATGTGTTTAGACAGGAATTTTTAAAGTTAAGATTCGTAACTGTTTAGCACCTTTAAAATAATAAACAATGCGTGCATTTCATCTGGAATATCCGGGAAGGAAGCCAAGCAAACCGGGGAGGACGGAACAATCCGGATAAATAAATGGAGGAATATATTTTCACATAAAAAGGGGCACGTGCATTATTTTCAGGTGGTGTTAATTTTGACGTGATCCCAAACACTTAAGCCAAGCCCCCGTCTCCGCTGCTTTGTCATCCGCCTTTAGGCGGAT
>DROJ01000122.1 GCA_011321935.1 Bacteroidota bacterium
CTTTTTTGAGGCGATGCCCCGAGCAATCGGGACAAGCTCTTTGCGCGTGGACGGTGGGAGGAAAGGCGTTGCCTCAAAGCAGCGAGCCACTATTTATAAACACTTCCATCGGAGAACCTTTTTTGAGGCAACGCCTTTCCTCCCGCACTGCCCACTCAAAGGCATCACCTCAAAAAAGGCATCACTTCCGTTAAAAAAATAAAAATGAAAAAAATACTAAACCACCTTTTTGAGCATCGAAAACTCACCCGCGACGAGTCGCGCGAAGTGCTGACCAATATCGCCGGAGGTGCCTACAACCATTCGCAGATTGCTGCTTTTTTAACGGTCTATTTAATGCGCAGCATCTCGGTGGAAGAACTCGCCGGTTTCCGCGCAGCCCTGCTCGACCTCTGCATAAAAGTTGACCTCGACGGCATGCCGGCCATTGACCTCTGCGGTACGGGCGGCGACGGGAAAAACACTTTTAATATAAGCACCCTCGCCAGTTTTGTGACGGCAGGTGCGGGGGCAAAAGTGGCCAAGCATGGCAATTACGGCGTCTCCTCCGTCTGCGGTTCATCGAACGTGATGGAAAATTTGGGCTATACTTTTAAAAATAACCCTGACCAATTACGGAAAGAAATTGATGAGGCGGGTATCTGTTTTTTGCATGCGCCGTTGTTCCATCCGGCCATGAAAAACGTGGCGCCGGTGCGCCGGGCTTTGGGCATCAAAACCTTTTTTAATATGCTCGGGCCATTGGTCAATCCCGCTTTTCCGTCGGCGCAGTTTACGGGCGTTTTCAGTTTGGAACTGGGGCGTATATACCGCTATTTATTACAGGAGACCGACCGGAAATTTACCGTCGTGCATACCCTCGGCGGCTACGATGAAGTGTCGCTTACCGACCGCACCGCTCACCTCACCAACGACGGCGAGGGCATGTTGACACCCGCAGATTTTGGCGGACCGGTAGCGCCCGAATCTATTTACGGCGGCGATACGGTGGAGGAAGCCTCCAAACTGTTTACCCAAATATTGAGCGGCAACGGAACGGAACAACAGAACCGGGTCGTCGTTGCAAATGCTGCCCTTGCTTTGCAAACATATGGCACAGCGGAGTCCTTGGATGATTGTATCGCCGCAGCACAAGAGTCCTTGATTTCCGGCAGGGCGATGGGTGTTTTGAAAAAATTGATTAATTTAAACTAAATAGGACTGCACACAGATTCAACAGATTTAACTGATTTTCACAGATTTTTTTAAATCATTTTAAATCTGTTTAATCCGTTAAATCTGTGTCCAATCCTCCTAATAGTAAAATGCACATTTTAGAAAAAATAATAGCACATAAAAAGAAAGAAGTTGCCGAGCGCAAAAAACTCTTTCCAATTGACCTGCTCGAACGCAGCCTGTTTTTTAAAACGGAATGTGTGCCGCTGGTCAAATATTTAAAAGACGAAAACAAGTCCGGCGTCATTGCTGAATTTAAGCGCCGCTCGCCTTCCAAAGGCGATATAAATAAATATGCCTCCGTCGAACAAGTGACCATCGGATATATGCAGGCCGGCGCCTCCGCCCTTTCTATATTGACCGACAACGAATTTTTTGGCGGAAAAAGCGCCGACCTCAGCGAGGCGCGGAAATATAATTATTGCCCCATTTTAAGAAAGGAATTTATTATTGACGAATATCAAATTATCGAGGCAAAATCTATTGGCGCCGATGCCATTTTATTAATTGCTTCTTGCCTGTCGGCAAAAGAAGTGCAGCGGTTGAGTGCAACGGCACATTCGCTCGGCCTGCAGGTTTTAATGGAAATACACGACCAAACGGAGCTTGAATATTTTTGTGAAAATATAGATATAATAGGTGTGAATAACCGGGATTTAAAAACATTTAAAACCTCGGTCAATAATTCGCATAAATTATTGCCGCTGCTGCCGGATGGTGTTGCAAAAATATCGGAAAGCGGAATCAATGATCCGAAAGATGCGGCGGGGCTGTTATTGGCGGGCTTTGATGGCCTGTTGATCGGCGAGTATTTTATGAAAAACAGCGCGCCGGAGGTGGCCTGTTTGGACTTTATTGCTGAATTGGAAAAATGTAAAAAAGCGGGATTGGTTCTTTTATGAAAAATATAGGACTGGACACTGATTGAACTGATCGAACTGATTTTCACTGATTTTTAAATATCAGTGAAAATCAGTTAAATCAGTTCAATCAGTGTCCAGTCCTGTTATATAAACTGCTGGTATGCAACTAAAAATATGCGGCCTCCGCCAAACCGAAAACATCAAATCGCTGCTCGCACTGCAGCCCGGTTACCTCGGTTTTATTTTTTATGAAAAATCAAAAAGATATGCGGAGGGCATATTGGATGAAAGGTTTACTAAACTTTATAAGTTTAGTAAACCTAACCTGAGAAATCCAAAAAAAACAGGCGTCTTCGTAAATGAAGATTTAAATAAAATAAAATCAAGCATTAAAAAGTACGGATTAAATGCTGTGCAATTGCATGGCGATGAATCACCGGAATATTGCAGGGCGCTAAAATCAGGAGGTGATTTGAAATCACCTCCTGATTTAGAAATAATAAAAGTTTTTTCCGTCAACGATGATTTTGATTTTAATAAAACAAAAATATACGAGGATGTTTGCGACCTTTTTTTATTCGATACAAAAGGCAAAGAACGCGGCGGCAATGGCATCGCCTTCAATTGGCATATTTTAAATAAATACGACGGCGAAAAACCGTTTTTTTTAAGCGGCGGAATCGGCCCCGGCGATGCGGCGGAAATAAAAAAAATAAAGCACCCGAAATTATACGGCGTGGATATTAACAGCCGCTTTGAAATAGAACCGGGATTGAAAGATGTGGAAATGGTGGAGCAATTTATTGCTGAATTAAAATAATTGTTTCCCGCAAAGTCCCGCAAAGGTTTCGCAAAGTCACGCAAAGTAGGACGTGTACTCGCCTCGCTTTGCGTGACTTTGCGAAACCTTTGCGGGAAAACTAATTCAATTATGATTACAGAAAAAATACAAATAAACAACCGCGGTTATTACGGTGAATTTGGCGGCGCATATGTGCCCGAAATGCTGCACGCCAACGTAAAAGAATTGCAGGACTGCTATCTCGATGTACTCGCCGACCCGGCCTTCCAAAAAAAATTCCGGGGCTTATTAAAAAATTACGTCGGGCGACCCACACCGCTCTATTTTGCGAAGCGGCTTTCTGAAAAATACGGCACGCAGATTTATTTAAAACGGGAAGACCTCTGCCACACCGGCGCCCACAAAGTCAACAATACCATCGGGCAGATATTGCTGGCGCAACGGCTGGGCAAAAAGCGCATCATCGCCGAAACGGGGGCGGGACAGCACGGCGTCGCAACGGCCACCGTTTGTGCGCTGATGGGCTTGGAGTGCATCGTTTATATGGGCCAGCTCGACATCGAACGGCAAGCTCCGAACGTGGGCAGGATGAAGATGCTCGGCGCAACCGTCGTCCCCGCACTCAGCGGAAATAGGACCCTCAAAGATGCCACCAATGAAGCCATAAGGGACTGGTTATCAAACCCTACCGATACGCATTACATCATCGGGTCGGTGGTGGGGCCGCATCCTTATCCCGATTTGGTGGCCAAGTTGCAGTCCGTTATCAGCGAGGAAATTTTGGAACAATTGCCGGAGCAGAGCGATCAAAAATTGCCCGACGTGGTGATGGCCTGCGTCGGCGGCGGCAGCAATGCGGCGGGGGCGTTTTACCATTTTATCAACGAACCCTCGGTACGTTTAGTGGCTGCCGAAGCGGCAGGCCTCGGCGTCAATAGCGGCGAAACGGCGGCCACTATCGCCCTCGGAAAACCGGGCATTTTGCATGGCAGCCGCTCGTATTTAATTCAGACCGACGACGGGCAGGTGGTCGAGCCGTACTCTATTTCTGCGGGTTTGGACTATCCGGGCGTCGGGCCGTTGCATGCGCATTTGGCAGCGACGGGACGGGCGGAATACCTGCCCGTAACGGACGGGGAGGCGCTGCAATCGGTGGTGGAATTGTCGAGGCTGGAAGGGATTATCCCGGCATTGGAATCGGCACATGCTTTTGCGCTTTTGAAGAAATTAAATTTTAATAAAAATGAAATTGTGGTGATATGTTTGTCGGGGAGGGGGGACAAGGATTTGGGGACGTATATGGAGAGGGGTTTAACGGTGTGATGGTTTATTGGTTTAATGGCAGATATGCTGAACAATTTGCGAACTGACAAACCACTATTAATTTTGATTGCATCTTTTTGTTGAGCAATTTATTTAATCAACTAAGATAAGTGATCGACGGTAATCATTCGTCTCCGCTCGTTTGTCATCCGCCTCCGGCGGAACTGCGACGTCTGGTGTATGCTGCCGTGCGTGGCTTCCCTTCTCACGAGAACAGATCCTTTCAGGATGACAAACGAACTGAGTTGGGCCAACATGTTTGGACATATATTTTGAATGAATAAAAACAAGTCAATATTTTTTTAAATCTATTTTATGAAATTCAAAAAAAAGATGTTTTTTGCTATTGCTGTTCTATTTTTAATAAAAACTGTTTATGCCCAAAACAGTGGTAACGAATATTTTGTAATTACAGCAATAGATGAAAAAAGATGGGCTGCATATGATGATTTTATTAAAAATAATAAAAATAAATTATCGGAAAAGGCAGACAGTATATATAAGTTTGCACTAATTGAATATCAAAATAAACAGTTTTTAAAAACAAGAGAATTATGTGAATTGGCAATTGAGTACAATCCTGATTTGGCGAAGCCTCATATATTAATTGGCAAGGCATACGCTTCAAGCGGAAATATTTGTGAACCAACCAATCGGAATATAAAAGGAGAAATACTTTGGGTCGCTTTTGACGAGTGGGAGAAGGCTATTTCAAAAGGAGATGATGAAGGCAAGGCTGCTAAATTGATGGGCAGATATAAAACTTATTTACCTGATGAAGCAGATTTTAAAAGTTGTTTTGGTCGGGGGAGGCTTTCAACCATTGACCAAGGTGATGCCTATTTTGTAAAATGCTGGATTAATAGAGAAACAACTATTCGGCTTAAAAAGGAATAAACGTAGTTATTCCGCATTCTCCATTAAACTGCTGATTTCACTAACCCCCGACTGAAGTCGGGGGGAGGCAAAACACAAACCTGGGTTTTAACCCAAAATTTATGAGTATTTTTTGGGTTAAAACCCGATAAATATTTGTGCATATCCCCCGAGTACTCGGGGTTAGTGAAATCAATAATTTGTGGGGGGCTGAATAGTTGCGAATAAATTTTTAAAAAACGACGAATAGACTTTCCTCCCGAACATCTTCGGGAGGAAAGTCTTACCAATAGAGTAATCAATCATGAACCGTTTAAATAAACTCTTTCAAAAAAAGAAAAAAAACAACCTCGCCATCTATTTCACGGCGGGC
>DROJ01000123.1 GCA_011321935.1 Bacteroidota bacterium
GATTGTTTACTTTGTTTTTGAGTTTGTTGACGCCCGTGGTGATCTGGCTGGCGGCTGTTTTTAACAAACGTGACTGAGGCCTCGCAGGGCGTCCGGCAGGTGTAACCGTACCTGACGTGTCGGACGCCCTCCGAGGCGTCCGACACGTAATTCCCGAATATTTTGATGACTGTGGACAAATGTACCATTCAATAGTACGACCAATTGCTGATAATCATTTCCTTTGCAACGAATTAAATTGATGAGTATATCCGCTCATTGTTTCAAACAATCATTTTCCATAAAATGCACAACGTACCAACTTCTGACATTTCCCTAAAAGCCGCCGACAACATCCGTATCCTCGCTGCCGCGATGGTCGAAAAAGCAAAATCCGGCCACCCCGGCGGGGCGATGGGCGGCGCTGATTTCATCCATATTTTATATTCCGAATTTCTCGAATTCGACCCCGGTGACATGGGCTGGTCTTTGCGCGACCGTTTTTACCTCGACCCCGGACATATGTCGGCCATGCTGTACGCGCAGCAGGCGCTGTTGGGGAATTACTCGATGGAGGACATCAAAAATTTCCGGCAATGGGGCAGCCCGACGCCCGGCCATCCTGAACTGGATGTGTCGCGGGGCGTCGAAAACACCTCTGGGCCGCTCGGGCAGGGGCATACCTTTGGCATCGGTTCGGCCATTGCAGAGCGGTTTTTGGCTGCCCGGTTTGGGGAAGTTGTGGCGCACAAAACCTACCTCTATATCTCCGACGGCGGCATTCAGGAAGAGATTTCGCAAGCTGCCGGGCGCATCGCCGGGCACCTCGGCCTCGGCAACGTCATTATGTTTTACGATGCCAACGACATCCAACTTTCGACGGAGGTGGACGAGGTGACGGGCGAGGACACCGCCAAAAAATACGAGGCTTGGAACTGGCAGGTAATGACCATCCCGGGCAACGACCACAACGCTATCCGCCGGGCAATCAAAGCAGGCATCGAGGAGACGGAACGGCCGACCCTTATCATCGGCAAAACGCTGATGGGCAAGGGGACGAGGGCGGCAGATGATTCTCTTTTTGAGGGCGAAGTTTCGCTGCACGGGCAGCCTTTGAGCAAGGCGGGCGGCTCGTTTGAAAAGACGGTTGCAGGTTTGGGAGGAGACCCGAAAAACCCGTTTCAGGTGTTCCCCGATGTGGCGCATCTCTACTCACATATTTTGGATAAAAAATCGAAAGACGCCAAAAAACGGAAGAACGCTTTCCGCCGCTGGGCAAAGGGAAACAAGGAACTGGCAGAGAAATACAAATCTTTCCTTTCGGGAAAATTGCCCGAATTGGACTGGGATGCCATCGAGCCAAAACCCAACGGCGCTACCCGCAACTCCTCCGGCGCCGTGCTGGCCTATCTGGCTGAAAACGTGGAGAATATGATCGTCGCCTCCGCCGATTTGAGCAATAGCGACAAAACAGAATTTTTTCTGAAAAAAACGACTGCGCTGCGCAAAAACGACTTTTCGGGCGCTTTCCTGCAAGCAGGCGTTTCGGAACTGACGATGGCCGCACTGGCCACGGGCATGGCATTGCACGGTGGCGTCATCCCGGCTTGCGCTACTTTTTTTGCTTTTTCTGATTACATGAAACCCGCCATCCGGGTGGCCGCTTTGATGGAACAGCCCGTCATTTTTATTTGGACGCACGACGCCTTCAGGGTAGGGGAGGACGGCCCGACGCACCAACCTGTCGAGCAAGAAGCACAGCTCCGGCTGATGGAAAAACTGCAAAACCACTCGCACCGAAACAGCTTCCTCGCCCTGCGCCCCGCCGATGCGGCGGAAACGGTCGTTTGCTGGAAAATGGCTTTGGAAAATAAGCATACCCCGACGGGCCTGATCCTTTCCCGGCAGGGAGTGACCGACCTGCCGGGTGACAGAAAAACGCAGGCCGAAGAAGCTGCCAAAGGCGCCTACATTGTGCAAAATTGCGAGGGCAAACCAGACGTGGTACTCGTGGCCAATGGCTCGGAAGTTTCGACTTTGATCGCGGGGGCCAGTATTTTGCGAAGCGAAAAAAAGCTGAAAGTGAGGGTGGTGTCCGCCCCCTCGGAAGGGCTTTTTAGAAACCAATCAAAAAAATACCAGCGCAGTGTGCTGCCCGGCAACGTTCCCATTTTTGGATTGACGGCGGGGCTGTCGGTTACTTTGCAAGGTTTGGTCGGGGCGCGGGGGAAAGTTTGGGGCTTGGACCATTTTGGGTATTCTGCTCCTTATAAGGTGCTGGACGAGAAGTTCGGGTTTACGGGGGAGCATGTTTTTGCGGAGGTTTGTGGGATGTTGAAATTGAAATAGGGGGAAACGGTTCACATTTCGTATATTCGCAATATTATTTTTCACCTTAAAAAATTATCAACTATGGGAATGATACATGCAAACATTCAATTACTAAACGGCGATGATGTTGTATTCGCTCGTCGTAATGTCATCGGCGAAGATGAAATCCGCCAAATAGAAATCTCCATGCTCGTGGATTCAGGCGCCATCATGCTCACCATCAATGAAGAAATCAGAAAGGCGCTCGGCCTGGAAATCATTGATTACCGGCCCTCCCAATTGGCGGCCTGGAAATCTATAGAACTGCCTGTTGCGGGAACGCTGGAGGTAAGGTACGAGGGGCGTTTTTGCACTACCAATGCACTGGTGCTGCCCGATGACAGCGAGCCGTTGTTGGGGGCTATCCCGATGGAAGAAATGGATTTGTGGATACATCCGGCAAGGAACATGCTTACGGCAGTGCACCCCGAAGGGCCGGTGATGTCTTTGAAATAATAGTTTTGCGAAGCTTTGCCAAAAAAAACCTGTCCGGACAATACAGGACAGGTTTTTTTTGGCACAAAGGCAGACTATGGCCGCTGCAGTTCCAGCATCCCTATTTGTATTATTGTTGCATTGTTTCATGGATAAAAAAGACCCGATGAACTCATTTCATCGGGTCTTTTAATCTATAAAAATGAATCTTGCATTTAATATGTCCAAGATTGTTTTTTCAGAAGGGCAGTGCATTGTGAATTATATGCGCCAAATAAAACGGCCGGACAATTCCTTTTGCCCGACCGTTTTATTTGGTTTTTGTTTTTTCTGGAAATTGGAATTTCATTATTATTGGCCGATTATTGCGGGACCTCCTTCGCTTGTTATCAGTATTCGTTTGTTATAAATTCCGGTATCATTATAATTTCCTGCTTTTATTACCATCGTAGCTCCATCCCAAATTCCATAATAACTATACGCGTTATTTACAGTATTAAAAGGGTTACTCTCCAACCCCAATAAGCCAGCCCCTCCGTTTGAATTATTATCGACATAAACTTTTGAACTATAATGATGAAAAAATAATTCGTCATCACAATTTGTACCTCCAACTAAATATCTATCAATAAGTACATGTAATCCTCCTTTAATATTTGAGTTGCTGTCATCTTCCAAATCCCAAATAGTTAAACCTTCAGGTGTGTCTGACCCTCCTCCCACAGGAATACCAGCTATTTTACAAATAATGCATGTAGGGTCATAATCAAAACTAAAATAAGTAGTGGGTGCTGAATTTTTTTTTGATTGGTCAATCTCTGTCCAGTTTTCTGTAGCAATAGCGTGAATTCCGTCATGTGGTGTCCAAGCAGCGCCAGGAATTCCAAGCCATTCGAAACATGCTCCCCGGCCTGAGACTAAATACAACATCTCTCCACTATTTGAAAATTCGCCTCCTTGCATGTCCGTTAGTGTCAAGGCCGAGCCATTAGATTTATGAAGATTGTAAGACGCCGAATATGTGAGTGCATCATGGTTACTGCTATTCCCGTCTGTCAAATTATCCCAGTCAACTTCATATTTCACAACTGAGCTTGGGTCGTCAGAAGAGCTATAAAGGCAATTATCAACTCCAATTGCACACCATCCACCCTCCACATGGTTATCAAATTTTGCATAGTTTAAATAATATAAATCAGCAGCCCTGAAACAAGCTACAATAGAATAAATTGGTACAAGAATATAATCTATTCCATTATATCTAATATGGTCGGGGTCGCCCCAATGATAATATCCCCCAC
>DROJ01000124.1 GCA_011321935.1 Bacteroidota bacterium
CAGTGATTCGTAATTAGTTGATTAGTGATTAGTTCGCCAAATCCTTGATAATGTGGTATTTACCAAAAAATAAATAGTCCGCTAATTACGAATCGAACCACTAGTGCAGTGATTCGTAATTAGTTGATTAGTGATTAGTTCGCCAAATCCTTGATAATGTGGTATTTACCAAAAAATAAATAGTCCGCTAATTACGAATCGAACCACTAGTTCTACTTTGACACTTTGGAATTTTTCACTAACCCCCGGCTTCAGCCGGGGGGTGGATGAACAAAAACAGGTGGGCTTTAGCCCCAATTTACCTGATATTTGGGGCTAAAGCCCACTTGTTTTTGGCATTTATTCCCCGAGTACTCGGGGTTAGTGAAAATATAAAGTGTCAAAGTAGAACTAGGCATTTTTTATTAAAACAGTGGCTGTTTAGCGGCATGGGCCTTCTTGGCGGAAAGGCTCACCACCCCTTTTTTGCAATGCCCGGTATTCAAACCGAGGATATATATCCTCGGTTGTCGGAACGAGCAAAGGCCATATGGTTTTTAGCGGATACTTAAATTTTTTATTTCTGCTTGTTAACGATACATTTGCTACCGGATATCAACGCTGATTTTTTTGGGCCATCAATCATTCACCATTTTAGAAATCACCGGGCAAGGGACTCCTTTGCTCCGATCATTCCTTTACCATTCCTTCCATGAGGCCTCTGATCTTAATCCTCCTTTTCAACCTAATAACAAGTAGTGCGGTAGCCCAGCACGTATTCGGGATTACAGAAAATTTCAAAAAAATCCATATCCCTTTTGAATACGAGAACAACATGATCATTGTAGATGTGATGTTCAACCGGGTAGTCCCGCTAAAGTTTATTTTTGACACCGGTGCCGAAAACACCATCCTTGCGAGGAGGGAAATCACCGACATGTTGAACGTAAGGTACAGGAGGGAGTACAAACTGCTCGGCTCCGACATGAAGACCGAGCTAACGGCCTACCTGGTCAGGGGCATCCATTTTAAAGTGGAAAATTTGGTGATGCCTTCCCACTCCATGTTGGTCCTGGCCGATGATTATTTCCGTTTTGAAGAAATGACGGGCATGGAAATCCACGGTATTTTAGGGGCAGATGTTTTCAGGAACCTGGTCGTCCGGATCAATTATGAAAAAAGAGAAATCACCATAAAAAAGCGGAAAAATTTTAAGCCCCCAAAAGGTTATATGAGCCTGCCTATTGAGGTGAAAAGGAACAAGCCGTATATCAAAGTCCCGCTCCGCATTTCTTCCGACAGTATTTCGGATGTAAAACTCCTGCTCGATTCCGGGGCGACCCTTTCCCTTTTGATAAATATGGACACGAAGCCGGGCCTCCACCTGCCGCCCAATACGCTCAAAGGAAATGTCGGCGCAGGGCTTGGCGGGTTCATAGAAGGATACTTGGGCAGGGTCTCTTCCCTCCAGTTGGGGGGCTATGAAATGAAAGAAATCATTACCAATTTCCAAGACCTCTCCGAAAGCGTTGACACCAGCCTGCTCAACGGCCGCAACGGTATTTTGGGCAACCAGATACTGAGCCGCTTCGATGTCATTATTGATTACCCAAAAGAGGTGCTTTATTTAAAGGCCAACAAAAAATTCAACAAAAAATTCGAGTTCGATAAAAGCGGCCTCATTATTATTGCCTCCGGCAAAAAATTAAGGGAATATACCATCCACGAAGTCATACCGGGCACCCCGGCCGCAGAGGCCGGCCTGCAAAAAGGCGACAAGGTGACCCGCATCAATGGCCGCCCCCCCGGCTGGACAACACTGCCGACCATTAACCACATATTGAGGAAAAAAGCGGGCAAAAAAATAAAGATGACCGTTAAAAGAAATGGCAAAAAAATAAAGGTGAAATTTTATTTGAGGGAGTTGATTTAGTGCAGTGATTAGTAATTAGTTGACTAGTGATTAGTCCGCCAAATCCCTGATAATGTGGCATTTAACCAAAAATTAAATGGTTCGCTAATTACGAATCGAACCATTAGTATCTTACCAATAATATTCGTGTTATTTTTGGCAAAATATTTTGGCGGCGAGATTTTCCAGATTTTCAAAATCTGGAAAATCTTACGGTTCTGGCTTGTCCAGGTTAGGGAATTTGGTGGCTGATGAACGGTTACAAGCCTTCAACATGATAGCCATATTTTTTCAAAATTATTTTTGCTTGCCTGGAAAATAAAAAGTGATAAAATTTTGATGCTTCGTTTACCTTTCCATTTTTGAAAACAACCACGCCTTGGGCGATCGGGGCATAAGCCGGTTGCTCTATTTCTATCCACTGCCCCCGTCCTTTTACTTTTGGGGACAATACAACCGATTTGGCCGTAAAACCAAAATCCACTGTTTTGGAAAGGATGAACTGGTTGGCCTGCGAAATACTCTCGCCGAACACTATTTTTTTTTCGACCGCCCGGATCAATCCATAATATTGCAATGCTTCCACGGCGGCCATGCCATAAGGTGCTGTTTTGGGATTGGCCATGGCAATGTACTGAGTGCTTTTGTCAGCCAATGCACTGATGCTGGGCCGCACATTTTCATGTGCCGACCAAAGCACCAATTTGCCGAAGGCGTAAACCTGCGGAGCAGCAGTGGTCAAACCGGAGCGGTACAATTCTTCGGGGTATTTTTTATTGGCAGAAACAAACAGGTCATATGGAGCCCCTTCTTTTATCTGCGCCGTCAGTTTGCCCGAAGAACCGGAAACCACCCTGCAGTCAATGCCTGTCAGTTGGGTGAAAGACGCAACGAGCTCCTGCATGGCAAACTGGACGTTGGCGGCAGCGGCGATGGTGAGGGCAGGCTTCTTGGTTGCTTGGCAGCCCACCAATGCCAGCCAAAAAATGATGAGCGGAAATGTCTTTTTCATCTTGCACAAAGTTAGAGCTTGTTGGGAATTAGTTTAGCCTTGGCCACCGGTGCCCCGGACAAAAACCCTGGTTTGCCACTCTCTCCGCAGTTCAGTATTTTTGTGGGAAACAAAAGGAATGCAAAACAAGCAAGCCCAAACCGGACCCGGCCCGCACCCACTTTTTTCACAATTGCAAATTGGTGAAATAGAGGGCTTGTTAAGGAAATATTTGGCGGATTTCGACCGGGATGGGCTGAGGGACAAAAAGGATAAAGTATTCGCACTGTTGAAAAGGCTCAACGAAGACTGCATGCTGCCTGTCGTGCATTTTGAAAGGCTGACCATTTTGTCACTTAAAAAAGAAACCGAGGGGCTGGGCACAGCAGAACAGGAGGAACTTGCCGCAATAAAAACAGAAGAAGAAAAACTCCAATCGCAGCGCATCAAAGTCATTGAAAAACTGGCAGCAACAAAAGGGGTTTCATTGCAAGAACTGGCGGAAGAAATAAGGCTGCTCGAATATTAAACCCCTCGTTTCCGTTTTATTCCCACCCTCCTCCCTACCTTTGCCTTCCTGTCTTTTTGCCGGGCAGTGAAAAAATAAATCTATATTTTTCGAGCCATTGACCAAATGGTAGTGGTACAAATCGTAATTAGCTAATGGTACAAATCGTAATTAACTAACCATTTAGTTTTTGGTTAAATGCGACATTATCAGGGATTTGGTGGACTGATCACTAGTC
>DROJ01000125.1 GCA_011321935.1 Bacteroidota bacterium
ATCAGTTCGATCAGTTCGATCCGCGTTCAATCCTATTTACGCAAAGACGGCAAGCAAATCAGAGGAAATCAGTTCGATCAGTTCAATCTGTGTTCAATCCTATCATACGCCTGTGCCATGCAAAAAAACAAAAAAAAGGCAGCGACCGAGGTCACTGCCCAAAAACAACTTCTATTGAGATAAAGGCTTTCCGAATTAGTGTGGGACTACCCGTGTACCGCTCTTCCGTCTTTCACGATCCGTTTTGTACCGCCTTTGATCGGCATCAAAAAATCTTTGCCGACGTAGTACAAGCGGACTTCAAAATTAGTCCCGGTTTTCTTTTGGCTGTTAAAATAATGGATGTTCAGGGGCTGGTTTTCGTAAGTGAACTTGTATCCCGTCGAGCCCAATTTGCTGTCCGGGAAACCGGGGTTCTTTTCGTTCACCGGCACAACCACCTGATTGTCAAGGTCAAACAATTGGATGATGAAATTTTCGTCCATCAAAGCATCGGGGTCGGGGTTTTTCAGGTCGAACTCGATGATGGTCGAACGCCATCCGTTTCCATTTATTTTATCAATGGTCTTACCGTTCTTGTTGGTTTTTAGGGTTATGTTTTTGAAGTCAACTTTGGTGTTCTGCAAGATGTTTTTCATCCGGTTGTGCTTCCTGCTCCTGATGATCTGCTCCATCTCTTCGTTGATGGTCGGGGCAGCATCGACTTGGTCTTGGTTGTCCGGTTTGAATGGACTTACAGTTGGCCGGTTTAGCACTTCTTTTTTCTTTTTGTCTATGGAATTTTGGAGCTTTCTCTTTGCAACTGCGCTGTTGGTTGCGTTGTCTTTTTTGGCTTTTAACCGCTGCTTTATCATCGCCCGTTCCCGGTCTTTGATCTCCATTTGTTTCAGCAGTTCGTCCCGCTCATTTGCGAGGTTTTTTATTTTTTGGAGGTTGGAAGCCTCGCCTCTTTTCAGTTGGTTGATCTGCTTGGTGAGGCTCTGCACCTTGTTGTTCAGCTTAGTTACTTGCTGGTCTTTTGATTGTAGCTTTGCTTTTAGTTCGCTTATTTTTTTGTTGAGTTCAACGATGTTTCCCTCCAATAAGACGACCTTGTTTTCCAGGACAATAATCTCTGATTTCAGCTCCTCGGTCAAAGCCATTTCGTCCTGCAGGAGTTGTTTGTTCTGTTTGTTTTCGATGAAAATCTTGTTGAACTCCGTTTTCAAATTGACGATCACGTCCCTTTGAAGGATGAAGCCAAAGCTTGCCGTAAGTGCCAATGAAGAAGTGGCGATGAGGATGAGTTTTCTGTTAAAGCTGTCCATGGGAATCCGGTTTTGGGTGTCTGTTGCGGGATGCTGTTTTACCTCAAGCACTGCAACCTTGCACCTTTTTTCAATGTTCAATTTCTTTCTGGGAAGTGCAGCTCAACATGTTTGGTTTTTGCCCGTTTATACGGTGATGTGTCTGTAAAAGGTTTCAATTCTCGTTAAATTAATTTTAATAAATTTATATTTGTAAAACGTTGATTTTGAGAACCGAAAACATATTAGGTTTTTTCAAACATTATTCCAATTTTTAATTTTTAGAAATTCGTAACATGTTTTTTATTGAAATATAGGTTATAAAATATTGATTTTTAAATGCTTATGCCGAATATTGCTTTTTTTAAAATAAAATTTCAAAGCCTTACTATTCAAAAAAAATTCAATGCCCGTACTTATCTTTTTTTCTTCGCACTGGTTCCTTTCCCTTTTCTTCCAAACCTTTTTCCACCACCGCTATGCTTCGCATAAAATGTTCACAATGAGCAAGGTATGGGAGCGGTTTTTTCATTTTATGACCTATGTGGCGCAAGGGTCTTCCTATCTCACGCCGAGTGCCTATGCCATCATGCACCGCATGCACCATGCCTATTCCGATACGGCCAAAGACCCTCACTCGCCCCATTTTTTCAAGGATGTGTGGGGGATGATGATGCACTCGCGGGAAATTTTTCATGGCCTGGTCACCAAGACCATCAAGGTTTCGCCCAAGTTTTTGGGCAACTACCCGGAATGGGCCGCCTTGGACAAGTTTGGCTACGGCAATCTGTCGCGCCTGCTTTGGGTCATTTTTTACGTCGTCTTTTATGCTTTTTTTGCAACGGCTTGGTGGATGTACCTCCTGCTGCCCTTCCATTTTTTGATGGGCCCCATCCACGGGGCGGTCGTCAATTGGTGCGGGCACAAATACGGCTACCAGAATTTTGACAACAACGACGATTCAAAAAACACGGTCCCTTTCGATTTTTTGATGTTGGGGGAACTCTTCCAGAACAACCACCACAAACACCCCAACAGCCCCAACTTCGCAAAAAAATGGTGGGAGCTCGATCCTGTTTACCCCGTCCTGCGGCTTTTGCATTTTTTGAAAATAATAAAGTTGCGTAGGGT
Source organism: Bacteroidota bacterium (assembly GCA_011321935.1). Lineage (GTDB taxonomy): Bacteria > Bacteroidota > Bacteroidia > Chitinophagales > Saprospiraceae > UBA6168. The sequence goes on from DROJ01000125.1 coordinate 2,418, forward strand.
GCATGGTTGAGGAGGTTTGCTTTACTTTGTGCCTGTTCGAACCAAAATGAAAACTGATAAAATCCAAGTGAAAAATGCCAATCGTATTTGAGTCAAGAGATGGTTCTACGACTGTCCTTTCCGAAAAATTTGGCGTAACCTATCATTCAAAGTACGGGGCGGTTCAGGAAAGCCGGCACGTATATATAAAGGAAGGCTTGTTTGCAAAGTGCATTGCAAAGAAGGAGCTTTCTATTTTGGAAATGGGCTTCGGTACCGGGCTGAACGCCTTGATGACCTGCCTCGAAGCAGAAAAACTGGAACTGAAAATCAATTACACTGCCATAGAAAAATACCCCATCCCAAATGAAATAGTGGGCCAGTTGAATTTCATGAAAATATTGGAAGTGGAGGGCAGAGACGATCTGTTGTGCAGGATGCACCGGGCGGAATGGGAAAAGCAGGTCGAGATCAGCGATTTTTTTTCCTTGAAAAAATTAGAACAAGCCGTCGAAGACATCGCATTCCAGCAAGGTTTCGACCTCGTTTATTTCGATGCCTTTACCCCCAACGTGCAGCCCGAACTTTGGGAACTCCCGATGTTGACAAAAATGTACGATGCCCTGCTGCCCACCGGTATTTTGGTGACTTACTGCGCAAAAGGCAGTTTTAAAAGGGCTTTGAAAGAGATCGGTTTTAAAGTGGAAACCCTCAAAGGCCCGCCGGGCAAAAGGGAGATGACGCGCGCCGTTAAACCCTAGCCGCCCAAATTTTTCGGCAGGCTCGTTTTGCTTGACAATGTTAAATTAGGATTTTTTAAATATGCCTTCCGTTATTTTTTTAAGAAAGGACTACGAGCGGCGGCGTTTTGAACGCCGCACCTCTCTCAAATTTAAAGA
>DROJ01000126.1 GCA_011321935.1 Bacteroidota bacterium
AACAATCGAGTGGCCGGACGGCAAACAACAAACAATAAGAAACACGCCCGCCAACCAACTTTTAAACATAAAATACAGCGACGCAAAAAAAGCTGCTCCATATGTTTCTTTATTTCCTGAAAAAGAACAATTGTTCAAAGATGCCACAGCGGAACTGGGAATAAACTACCAGCACAAAGAAAACAGTTACAACGATTTTGAAAAGGAAATTTTATTGCCGCACCAATATTCCCGCAATGGCCCGGGACTGGCCGTGGGCGATGTGAACGGCGACCGATTGGAAGACTTTTATATCGGTGGAGCGCTGGCCCAAATGGGCGCCCTTTTTATACAAAACAAAAACGGTTCGTTTGACAGCACGGGCAATATGCCGTGGTTTGAAGACGGCGACAAGGAAGATATGGGCGCTACCTTTTTTGATGCCGACAACGATGGCGACCTTGACCTATATGTGGTCAGTGGCGGCAACGAACGCGCCCCTAATTCGGAAGAATATAACGACAGGCTTTATTTAAACGACGGTACCGGGATTTTTACAAAAACAAAAAATACGCTGCCAAATATACGCACGAGCGGTTCGAGGGTAAAAGCCGCAGACTTCGACAATGACGGCGATTTGGATTTATTTGTTGGCGGCAGGATAGTCCCCCGCTCCTACCCGCTCCCTGCCAAAAGCTATATTTTAAAAAATGAGGGAACAATAAACGGGGAATTAAAATTTTCTGACGTAACAGGCAATATTGCGCCCGACTTAATAGAAGCAGGTTTGGTGACCGATGCTGTTTGGGTAGATTTTGACAATGACAATAAATTAGATTTGGTGGTGGTCGGAGAATGGATGCCCATCACTTTCCTGAAAAACACGGGAAATAAATTCATCAATAAAACGGAAAAATATAACCTGCAAAAATCAACGGGCTGGTGGTACAGCATTGTTGCCGAAGATTTTGACAATGACGGCGACATGGATCTTGTGGCCGGCAATTTGGGGCTGAACTATAAATACCAAGCAAAAGAAAACGAGCCTTTCGATGTATATGCCTATGATTATGACAAAAACGGAAAGCTCGACATTGTGCTCGGATATTATAACGACGGCGTGCAATACCCGGTGCGGGGAAAGCAATGTTCATCGGAACAAATACCGACCATCGGCGTGAAATATAAAGACTACAATTCCTTTGCCGGTGCTTCCCTGCAAGATATTTATACCCAGCATGACCTGGAGGCATCGCTGCATTACCAAGCATTCAGTTTTGCGAGCAGCTATATCGAGAACAAAGGCAACGGCCATTTCGAAATAAAAAAACTGCCCAATGCTGCGCAACTATCGAGCATCAACGGCATCGTGGCCGATGATTTTGATAAAGACGGGAATTTGGATATTGTGGTGGCGGGCAACCTTTATGCCGCTGAGGTGGAAACAACCCGCAACGACGCAAGTTACGGACAGTATTTAAAAGGCGATGGAAAAGGGAATTTCTCGGCAGTGCCTTTTACCGAAAGCGGTTTTTTTATAAATGGCGACACCAAGGATCTGGCAAAAATAAAGACCCCAAACGGAACGGTCATTTTAGCTGCCAATAACAATGGTTTTTTAAAAGCATTGAAAGTAGATTGAGAAGGGTACGGGTCAAATATAAGACGGTACGCCTAAGTACAGCCTGCTAAAAGGGGACAACCAGCAACTGAGCATAGACATCACTGATTGGACAGATGGCATTAACTCCGTGGTGTTCGAGTTCAAGGGTGACATCTATGTCGAAAACCTGATAAAACAATAGATATGAAAGCAACAATATTTTTATGCCTCCTGCCCCTGTTCGGGCTGTGCCAACAGACCGCTTTTTTTGAGACCACCATCTATTTTGAGGATGCAGTGGGGAACAGGGATTCTATCATTGTCGGCAACGATATAGACGCCAATTCTGATTTCAACCCTGAATTTGGCGAACAAAATATCAACACACCATATGATAGTGTTTTCGAAGTCAGGGCAGGACATTTTCTAGACAGTGTCACTCCTATATCGTCCAAAAAAATTATTGCAAGCGCGGAAACTGTCCATCCAACCGAGAATTGTCTTTTACTTGTTGGGCCCATCGTATTTTACGCTCGCGCAAAATACCAACCGATCACGGTCAGTTGGAACAAGTCCCATTTCAACAACAGTTATTGCAGGGTGGGTTCCCTGCTCACTTCGCATTATCTACGAGATATATCCCCCCTTTTTTGGATGGAGGAAGAAGGGGCCTTGGAACTGTCATCCTGCATGGCAGAAGATTCTGCCTATTCTACCTATCTGGCCGACTTCTTTAGCTTTAGCTTTTACCGGCTTGTAGAAGTAGAAGGGATAGGCCAGGATACTGCCTTTGGGATTTTGCTATCATTTTTACCGCAAGATGTGCATCCAAGCCCTTGCACGGCCATAGTCGGCACTGACGAAACCTACCTGGCGGACGTAAATGTATATCCGAACCCGACCAATGGCGAGCTGTACTTTGAAAAAGAAATAACCGAGAACTACGTGATGTGGGACACCTATGGCAGGCAGGTCATGTCGGGAAAGGAAAACCCGGTGGACATGAGCGGGCTTGCTTCAGGTCTATATTATTTGTGGCTGGATGATGATGTGGTGAAGAAAATAGTGAAATATTAATTTCGGAATGAAGTTGTTGCAATTGGGAGGCGTTTTCAAAACGCTTCCCAATTTTTTTTATAAAAACAGAAGTGGTCGTTCTGTTATATTTGTGTTCAAAGGCGAAATCTATATCGAAAACCTGATAAAACAGTAAAGCATGAAAGCAACATTATTTTTATGGATGCTGCCCCTGTTCGGGCTGTGCCAACAGACCGCTTTTTTTGAGACCACTATCTATTTTGAAGATGCCGTGGGGAACAGGGATTCGGTCGTTGTCGGGCATGACCTTGATGCAAATGTTGACTACAATCCCCAATTTGGGGAACTGGATATCAAGACACCTTATGACAGTGTATTTGAAGTCCGCGCAGCCCGTTACTTTGATTTTAATTCCTTTACAGGAGAAATGGTCTTGTCTAAAAAGATCATTGGCCATGCAGAGGGTTCTGTCCTCCCTACCTATAATTGTTTGCCGGATGTAGAACCCATAGCCCTTTTTGCCCATGCAAAGTACCAGCCCATAACGGTCAGTTGGGACAAGGGCCAGTTCAACAATAGCTTTTGCAGGGCAGGGACAGTACTTACTTCTCATATATTACCGATGGTAACTGAATTTTGGGCAGGGGAAGAAGGAATACTGGAATTTACATCTTGCATGGCAGAAGATTCTGTCTATTCCTCTTATCTCTTCGACTATGGTGAATTTGGTTTTTTCCGGCTTGAACAGGTCGAGGGGATGGGGCAAGATACGGCCTTTGGGCTGCTTATTACTTTCATAAGGCAGGGCACGTCGTTCAGCCCCTGCACCGCCACCGTGATAGTCGGCACTGACGAAACCTACCGGGAGGACGTAAATGTATATCCGAACCCGACCACTGGCGAGCTGTACTTTGAAAAAGAAATAACCGAGAACTACGTGATGTGGGACACCTATGGCAGGCAGGTCATGTCGGGAAAGGAAAACCCGGTGGACATGAGCGGGCTTGCGCCCGGTCTATATTATCTGAAGTTGGATAATGTGGTGAAGAAGGTAGTGAAGTATTAAAGCCAGAAGGCTATACTGAACCTTTTTAGGTTTGGTGCATTGAGCGTGGGTTCTCCCCTTCTGGGGCTGGGGGCTGGCGAGGGCAAATGCAGAAAACCTAAAAAGGTTCAGTATTACGAATTCAATTGGTGGAAGCCTGTCCTGAACATTGGGACGGGCTTTTATATAATCAAATACCCCCCTCAACTACAGCGCCAAACCAGCACTATTTCAACTGCCCAAGCACCAGTTTCCATATCATTTCATAGGGCAGTATCTCCCGTTCGGAAGACATGGTAGGCGGGTTTTTGCCCAGCAGCCTCCGCCATTTTTTCGCCCGCAGTTCGGAGCGCAGGCGGTAGTAGTCGCCTTCCTCCACTTTCTTCAGCATGTAGAGCATGCAGCGGCAGCGGATATGTTCCTTCCCCCGCAGGTTGTGGGCCATATAGTTGCTCACGTTGTCGGCCCGGTGCATGTAGTCCTTCTTTTTGCCGTCGAGCAGGTAGTGCAGCATCTGCACGATGAGGATGGCCACGTTGTCGAGCTGTTTTTCGGTGCTAGCAAAACGGACACTGTTCAGGAACCTGGCCAGCCGAAAAGGTTTTCCGTCCACAGCCAAGTGTCCCAACTTTTCGTATATGGCCAGGTAGGCCCGAACAATGTACCAGCGTTCATCAATGAGAGGAGTACTGTGCTTTTTGTGTTTTGAGGCTTGCTGCCAAGCGGCCAGGGCCATCTTTGGCTTTCCGCTGTGGAAGCCGAGGTAGGCTTTTTGCAGCATCAGTTGGTGCCAGGTGTAGGAGCCTTCGTCTGGCAGGCCGAGGCTTTCGCTCAGGTAGCTTTCTGCTTCGGCGAATTTCTTTTGGGCGGTCAGGATGGGGAGGAGCTGGAGGTAGCGGTTGACGAGGGCCGCATGGGGTGAATCATCAGCAGTTTTATTTATCATTTGGATCGAATCCTTGACCACTGCGACCATTTTCTTTATATCCCCCAGTAGCTCATACCAAGCTACCAACACATTGCACCTTAATACAATAAACCTCACAGATGAGGCCATGGATTTTTCGAGTTTTTCTACTTCCGGCCTCAATGATTCCCAATCCTTGTCTAAACGAGCGTAAAAAATCAGGCATGTATATAGCCCTCTTGCATCCTGTTCCAAACTAACCTCTCGGGCAGCATCCTTCCTTATTTTTCTATACCTGAGGTAACGGCGTGTATCTGGGTTGATAGCCCCAAAATAAAACTCTAACTGGGCGCTCAAACTAAGGACTATTTCGGTGAGGCCATATTTTTGGGCATACCGAAGGGTTTCGCCGGCCAACTCCATGGCCATCACCCTTTTGTCGGCAATCAACAGGCACTTCACTTTCTGAAACCGTTCCCAACATTCCATCCTTTTATGCTGAATGAAAGCCAAGCCATTTTTCTTCGCAAAGGCCTCCTTCAACAGCCTGTCCTTCAGTTTTTTATAAGCATGACGGAAGCTGTCCACCGACCGTCCCGAAGCGACCCACATGCCCAAAGCCTCGTCCCTTCCATAGCCTGCACCGACCATTCCCAACAGTTCAGAACTGAAGCCATCGGCCACCGGTTGGTAGCTGGAAACCTGTGCAAGTTCAAAAAGGCCCTTCATCATAACGGCTTATCGTTTACACCATAAATTGCTGGCATTCAATACCCTTTACGGCAGTATTGGCCAAAGGTTGCAAAGAAAATGATATTCATGGATGTAAAGGTAGTTATATTTTATTTATGTCGAATATGTTAAAATTTTGTGCCAGACATTAATCAACATCTAAAATACAATTATCATGAAAAACAACATCAATTCAAGCAACCATTTTGACCAATTCGAAGCATACGAAATCAATACCCCAGAACAGATAAAAGGGGGCATCATTGTCGTGGATGATGACGTAATGTGGTAAAAAAAAAGCGGCCCTCTCGCGAGGGCCGCTCCCAAACCATTGATTAACAATGGTTTGTAGCTCTTTCTCAAAGTAGGTGGCCGGACAGGGAAAAACGCTTCGAGAAAATCCCCGCCCTACCTTTCTCCAAAAAAGAGGGCTTTCCGGATAAACATCCAGAACTTGGCTGTGGTAACAGATTTAACTGTTGCTCTAAAATACAAATTTTCCATTTTGTCGGCCAAGCCGATTGTTTCCCTTAGAGGCCGCCTGCCTTTTTCCTTGCTTTCCGTCGCAATAATTCAACATTATACGCCATCCCCATTGCAGGAACTCACAACACACAGATAATCAGCCGTTTAAGATAATCCGCTATTGATATCACCTCCTATTTCCGGGTTCGGTTTTGCTGGCCAAAATTTTCATTATTTTAGCAAAAAACGAACCCGTCCTTTCCCTCCCGCATCCAAGTCATTCGCCCTTTGTCTTTGCCAAATACTACCTTTACATTTTCCAAAATACAAAAGACAGATTTTATGAAAAAACTCACGTTTACCCTTTTCTCGTTTTTGCTTTTCAACCTTATTTTGCCGGCACAGGAAGAAGCGCTTTGGCTGCGCTACCCTGCCCTTTCGCCCGATGGCAGCAGCATTGTTTTCAGCTATCAGGGCGACCTCTGGAAAGTCGGCGCAAAGGGCGGAACAGCCACCCCGCTGACCCTGCACGACGCCCACGACTTCGAACCGGTGTGGTCGAACGACGGCTCGAAAATCGCCTTTGCCTCCGACCGCTACGGCAACTACGACGTGTTCGTGATGCCCGCCAAGGGCGGCAAAGCGACCCGCCTCACCTTTCACTCCTCCAACGACCACCCCAGCGATTTTAGCCCTGACAACCAGTCAGTTGTGTTCAGTTCCAGCCGTTTGGATGCCGCTACCAATCAGCAGTTCCCGTCGGGCGTTCTGCCTGAATTGTATAAAATCCCGGTGGAAGGCGGCATGCCCCGGCAGGTGATTAGCACCCCTGCACAAGCTGTTTGTTTCAATAAAGACGGCAGCCTGATGCTCTTCCACGACCGCAAGGGCTACGAGGATGAATTCAGGAAACACCACACCTCCTCCGTTGCCCGCGACATCTGGAAATACGAAACCAAAACCGGAAAATATACCCAACTGAGCCACTTCGCCGGAGAGGACAGAAACCCCGTTTTTGCCCCCGACCAACAGACAGTTTATTATTTGAGCGAAGAAAACGGCTCGTTCAATATTTACAAAATGAACCTCAACTCGCAGGGCAAACCCACACAAATTACTTTTTTCGAAAAACACCCGGTGCGCAGCCTGAGCATCAGCGAAAAAGGCAAAATGTGCTTTAGCTACAACGGCGAAATTTACACCTTCGAAGAAGGCAGCAAGCCGCAAAGGATCACTGTCAAAGTCGGTGCGGACAGCCGTTTCAACCCAGAAAAAACCGTTTCCGTCAACAAGGGCCTTACCGAAATGGCGCTGTCGCCAAATGGCAAAGAAATCGCCTTCCTGCACCGCGGGGAGGTCTTCGTGGCCTCCATAAAAGAAGGCACCACCAAGCGCATCACCAACACGCCTGAACAGGAACGGAGCATCTCTTTCAGCCCCGACGGCAAGTCCATTTTATACGCAGGCGAGCGCAACGGCAGTTGGGGCATTTACCAGACTTCGCTGACAAGGGAGGAAGAAAAATACTTTTTCAATTCGACCATTTTAAAAGAAGAAACTTTGCTGGACACGCCTGCCGAGGAGTTCCAGCCTGCCTACTCGCCCGACGGAAAAGAGGTGGCCTACCTGGAGGAACGCACCACTTTGAAAGTGCTGAACCTGGCCAGCAAAAAAACGAGGACAGTGATGCCGGGCGACAAGAACTATTCTTATTCCGACGGCGATCAATACTATGCTTGGTCGCCCGACAGCAAGTGGTTTTTGGTGGAATTTTTACAGGACAAGCAATGGATCAGCCAATGTGGCCTGATAAGCGCAGCAGGCGGCCAAGAGGTGGTCAACCTAACGCAGAGCGGCTACAACAACAACAGCCCAAAATGGGCAATGGACGGCAAAATGATGATGTGGTTCAGCGACCGCGACGGCATGAAAAACGACGCAAGCTGGGGCGGCGAATCCGACGTTTACGCGATGTTTTTCACGCAAGAGGCTTTTGATGAATACAAATTGGACGAGGAAGAATATGAACTGGAAAAGGACGACGAAGACAGCGATGAGGATAAAAAAGAGGACGACAAAAAAGAAAAAAAGGACGGGGAAAAAGACAAAAAAATAGAGCCGGTCAAAATTGAACTGGCCGACATCGAAGACCGGAAGGTGCGCCTGACCAACCACTCTTCCCGCCTCTCGGATGCCATTTTGTCGAAAGACGGGGACAAGCTGTTTTACCTCGCCCGCTTTGAAAAAGGCGCCGACCTTTGGCAGACCAACCTGCGCACCAAAGAGACCAAAATCCTTTTAAAATTGGGCGCAAAAAGTGTCGGCGAGCTGCTGATAGACAAAAAAGGCAAAAACCTTTTTGTATTGGCCGACGGCAAAATTTCCAAAGTGGAAATCGAGGGCGGCAAGAAAAAAGACATCAACGTACACGGCGAAATGGTGCTGAACGAAGCCGAGGAAAGGGCTTACCTGTTTGAGCACGCATGGCGGCAGGTGCAAAAGAAATTTTACAAAACCGACCTGCAGGGCGTGGACTGGGATTTTTACAAAAAAGCATACGCCCGCTTCTTGCCGCACATCAACAACAACCACGATTTTGCGGAGCTGCTCAGCGAAATGCTCGGCGAACTCAACGCCTCCCACACCGGCGCCCGCTTCCGCCCAAAAATGGAAAACGGCGACCAGACCGCTGCGCTCGGCCTTTTTTATGATGAAAATTATAATGGAGACGGCCTGAAAGTAGCGGAGGTCATGCACAAAAGCCCCGCCGACAAAAGCGGCTCTAAATTAAAGGCTGGCACTATCATCGAAAAAATAGACGGGACGCCCATTTCAAAAAATGAAAATTACAACCGCCTGCTCAACCGCAAAGCAGGCAATAACACCCTGCTCTCGCTGCTCGACCCCACCACGGGCAAGCATTGGGAAGAAACAGTAAAACCTATTTCAAGGGGCGAGGAAGGGCAGTTGAGGTACAAGCGCTGGGTGGAAAACTGCCGCCACCTCGTGGACAGCATCTCGGGCGGAAAGATCGGCTACGTACATGTGCGCAGCATGAGCGACCGCAGCTACCGCACTGTTTACGAAGAAGCCCTCGGCAAAAACAACGGCAAGGAAGCCCTCGTCGTGGATACCCGTTTCAACGGCGGCGGCTGGCTGCACGACGACCTCGCCACCTTTCTCAACGGCAAAAAATACATGACCTTCAAGCCCCGCGGCCAAGTGATCGGCGTCGAGCCGCAGTTCAAATGGACTAAGCCTTCAATCGTGGTGATGAGCGAAAGCAATTACTCCGATGCACACATGTTCCCATACACCTACCGGGCCTTGGCCATCGGCAAATTGGTGGGCATGCCGGTGCCGGGCACGGGCACTGCCGTGTGGTGGGAGCGCCTGCAAAACGGGATGGTATTCGGCATCCCGCAAGTGGGCATGGTCGGCAACGATGGCAAGTATTTGGAAAACCAGCAGTTGGAGCCGGATGTGAAAGTGCCGAACGACCCGGGTTCGGTGAGCAAGGGAGAGGACAAGCAGTTGGAGGCAGCGGTTAGGGAGTTGGAGAAGGTGATAGGGCAGTGATTGATTACACGATTTCATAAAATAGAAACGGGTACACGCAGTGCACTTACCCGTTTCTATTTTTAGGGAAGAAATAGGATTGGACACAGATTAAACTGATCGAACTGATTTTCACTGATTTTAAATAATATGGCGGG
>DROJ01000127.1 GCA_011321935.1 Bacteroidota bacterium
GGCGGGAGGAAAGGCGTTGCCTCTAAATTCCCGCCGATGAGTCAACGCCTTTCTTCCCGCCGCCCCCTCGCAAAGGCATCGCCTCAACGCCCTCAATAGTTGTTTTTTGAAATTTTCAAAACCTGCGTTATTATTTTGTCAATTTCCCCGAAAGATAATTCCACCCCTATTTCCTTTCTTTTTTCCAAAAAATAATCTTCCACTGCATTGGATATTTCGTTGGGTTTATTGCTGTTCATTTTCCAGTCAACGGTGGCGATGTTTTGGATAATCATATCCAGGTCAATGGCAGCTTTTGCAATTCTGTTTTCGTCGAATTTAATTTTCACATACCTTTCACCCAACATTTTTATTATAGCCCTATATATAGGCCGTGCTTTTTGCCGGTCTTTGAGGAGGTCAGGCAGCCCCGATTGGCCACCGCTTGTAAATTCATCCCTTATTTGCATTACCTCCTCCAGGTATTCTGTTTCGGATATACGTTCTTCATTGAATTTTTTAATGACCGCTTCCATCAGTTCCGAAAATTTTAAATAAAACACCGGGTCTTCGTCCATTTTTTCGGTACAGGTTCTTTTCATTTCGTGGGCAATGGTATCGGCCACCGAAGCAGCACTTTTGCCCTGTTTTTCCATCTCTTCTTTCCTTCCGTGTTTATCAAAAATATTGATAGGTTTATTAATGCTTTTTATTTCTTCGACCGAAACATAGGTATCCAATAATTTTTTTACCCGGCCCTCATATTCCCGGTAATCCACCACCTCCGCATACCGCTTTTGCACGGACAAGCGCATATTGTGAAAAAACTTTAATTCCTTCAACCATTTATCAATGCGCGCATCCGTATATTCTTTATAAAACTCATCGGTGGACAAAGCCATTTGCAGGGTGCGGGCAAATATAGAAAGGCGGCCATAAAATATATCCCTTATATTTTTTGCGCCAAGATGCCTTTCCAATGCCTCCTTGTCTTTTTTGTTTTTTACTTCTTTAAATACTTCCCATACCGCCGAGTAAACGACCGGGACTTTTCGCACCTCCTCCAATACATTCGTCATTGCTCCCAATATATCGTCTTTGTCAAATTCCTCCAATGCGCTATAATCATTGAGCGCCTTATCGAGCTTGCCGAGTATGCCCACATAATCAATTATATATCCGTGTTCTTTTCCCTCGAACAACCGGTTCACCCGGGCGATGGCCTGCAGGAGGGTATGGTCGGAAAGCGGTTTGGCGAGATATAAAATAGTATTTCTCGGCGCATCAAAACCCGTCAATAATTTGCTCACCACAATCAGCAGTTCCACTTCATTGCCTTTATCTTTAAAATGCTCGATTATATTTTTTTCATAAACCACCTGACTGCCATGTTTTTCCATCAGGCTTTTCCAATATTTTTTGCTTTCTTCTTTGGTCTCCGACCAAACGTCGTCATGCCCTCCCCGCGAATCGGGCGGGGTAAAAACAACGGCGGAATTTATTCTTAATTTAGGGTTGACCTGGTTTTCAAAATATTGCTGGAATTTAATGGCCGTATCTATTTTCGGCACGGCCAGTTGCGCTTTGAAACCCGAGCCTTGCCAGTTTTTGCAATAATGTTCGGATATATCAAAAGCTATTTCCTCGACCACCTGCTGCGACTCATATAGTTTGGATATACGCGCAAATTTCTTTTTAAAATCCCTCGTCTCCTCATCGTTGAGCGGTTCCATCACCCGGTCGAAGCCCCTGTCCAATGGCTGTTTATTTATTGATAATTTAGCCGACCTGCCCTCATATAACAGCGGCAATACCGCCCCGTCTTTCACTGCTTTGTCAATGGAATAAATATGGATATAGCCGCCAAATTTCCGGGAAGTGCTTTTCTCTTTTTTCATCAAAGGCGTGCCGGTAAAACCAATATAACAGGCATTGGGCAGCACCCTCCTCATCTTGGCATGGGTGCGCCCATATTGGCTGCGGTGGCTCTCGTCCACCAACACAAATATATTGGGCGAACTGTTTGAGAAAGTCTGCTTTTTAAGTGCCGTATCAAATTTATCGGTAATGGTCGTGATGACTTCCGTATTCGTTTTGCTTATCAGCCGTGCAAGGTCATTTCCCGATTTCGCTTTTTTCAAACTCGATACGCCGCATTGGTGAAATGTTTTGTGGATCTGCGTATCGAGGCTTATCCGGTCTGTCACCACTAGCACCCTCGGGTTTTTTATTTTAGGCGACAGCCGGATGGATTTGGACAGCATGACCATCGTCAATGATTTGCCGCTGCCCTGTGTGTGCCATATCACGCCGCCCTTTCTTTGCACCCCCTCGTCCTGCATATCCAATATGCGGCGCATGGTGGCCTTTACGGCAAAATATTGCTGGTAGCGCGCTATCTTTTTTTCGGGCGCATCAAATACAATAAAACGGTTGGCCAATTCCAACAGCCGTTCTTTTTTGCACAGGCTATATATGGTCCGGTCTTGCTCCGTCGGCAGGCGGTCGGTGGCGGGCGCGCCCTTGCCCGGCAATTCGAGCAGCCGTTTTACCTCGGCCTCATTGCTTTTTTCCTCTTTCCATATTGACCAAAATTTAGCCCGCGTGCCCACCGTTGCATATTTCACTTTATTGGGTTCGACTGCCATTAATAATTGGGCATAATGGAACAGTTTGGGAATGCCCATTTCGGCCTTTTGGTTCCTTATATGTTGGGATATACTTTCGGTTACGGAACGGGGCTTGTCCCGCCTTTTGTTTTCGATGACCACAAAGGGGATGCCGTTGACAAACAGCACTATATCGGGGCGCCGCTTTTCTTTTGGCCCGCTTACCGTATATTCGTCCACTATATGGAAATGGTTGTTTTCTATATTTTCCCAATCAATATACCGGATGGTAAAACTCTTGCGGTCGCTGCCCATTTTTTCCTCAAAACTTTTTCCCAATGTGAGCAGGTCGTATATTTTTTCATTGGTGGAAACCAAACCCTCGTCCGGTATATTTTTTAAGGTCTGTATGGCGGCGGCTATATTGCCGGATGAAAACCGGTAGCCGCGGCCTTTGTATTCAAACCCGTTGATGGCATGAAGCCGCTCCTCCAATATGTCTTCCAACAGGACATTGGATGCTATGCCCTTGCGGTATTTGTCCGCCAACTGCCGGGGCAGGTAGTGGTAGCCCATTTTCCGCAGCAGGTTCATGGCGGGAAGTTGGGAGTCCGGGTATTCTGAATAACTTGACATTAGAATGGGATTTTTGTTTTTCGAAATATATAACTTGTACTTGCTTTATGAAGGGTTTCCTATAAAAAATGAAATCATCGAATTGAATGGCTTTTAAATAGGATTCCATCGTAGTCGGGGTTCCCGAGATAAATGACAAAATTAGTAGTCTTTTTATTTTTACAGGAAAGCCCTTTTGCTTTATGTATATTTGCATTAAGACTCGCCTCTCGTTCGAGAGATGGAGTTCGGAAAGCGGTAAGCCTTCGGTGCTTGTCGCTTTCTGCGTTTGGACGATTTTTATTGTTTACACCTTTACCCGCACCTCCCCCGTCAGCAGCTTTTGCATCAGGCCTTTCTTTTGGGTTTGGAAACAGGAAAATTCATTTTCTAAAAAATCTATTTCTTTCTGTATTTTAATTATTAATGTAGAAATTCTTTTTTGTTCCTTTAACGAAGGATAAGGTATGAAGAATTTTCTAATCCTTGTAAGTGCTAATTTTGGTTGAGCATTAGAAGTCTGTTCAGCTTTAATATGTTTCTGAACAATGGAGGACATTAAAACAAATAATAAATAATCCCTATCGCAAAGGAGATTGGTCAATTTGTCAGCATTCTCAGTTAAATTAGCTCCATCTAAACTCGCAGGAACAGTCCCCACGATTCCGAGTGTTCCGGCTACGGTTATAAAAATATCTTTTTCAGAAATTGTATATCTACTAATTATAGGAAACACATCTTCAGGGACATACTTAACTTGATTTATCTTGACTCCCCCATTAAACATGTCGGCAACTCTGATGTACGGATAAGGGGTCTTTTCATCTGACAATGATTTTCCTTTTGGTATTCTTTTTCCTCCCTTAATTTCTGCTATTTCACTTAATCTCTTCACCTCCCAATCCCTCGGCAGCCACCCCAACTTAGTTTCCCTCATCCCCTCCTCCACCACAAACTCCCCGAACCTCACCTTCCCCGTCAGCAGTACCTGCATCAGTCCTTTTTTCAGTTCTTGTTTTTTTGAAATGAGCCGTTCGAGGGTGTGGATGGCACGATCCCATGTGCTGAGGATTTGGGCGATTTTTTTTTGTTCGGGGAGGGGGGGGAGGGGGATTTTATGTTTTATTAAAACATCTCTTGTTATTCCATTTATTGAAGTTCCTTGATTTAAACATTTCAATTTTGGGATGGAAAAATCAAGAAAAATAAATAGAAACTCTGTGTTTATTATATCTAAATTTGGTATAACACCCGTAAAGTCTTGACTAATACATATATCAAAAGGAGCAATTGCAAGTTTGCCAACGCCAGTCCTTGTCACAATTAATATATCCCCTTTTTTAATCAAGTTCGTTGAGCTATTTTCGATAGCTTCTTTTGTTATTCTACGCCTTATAGCACTTACTTCTTGGTTTAAAATATCCGCCCCTGAAATCCACGGAATAGTCCCATTCCAGTATTCTGTTTTTTTTCTGGAAGGAGTACCACCATTAATCAATTTCGCGCAAACGCCTTTTAAACCAATAACCTCCCACTCCACCGGAATCCACCCCAGTTTGGTCATTTTATATCCTCGTTTTATTTCTTTTTTTACATTCATAAAATGCGTTTGTTATTTTGGTCAAAAAATAAATAGTCATTAAATTCAAACTAATTTTCTTTATTGACTTTTTTCACAGCTTCGTCAAAGTTGGAATTAAAATCCAGTTATCAGTTGTTCGATAAATTCGAATAACGGGAATGTTCAGCGTTGGTAAAATATTAATTTGTCAACGCTTTTTTCATATCAGCCCCAGTTCCTTCAAGTACCCGTCCATTTCATCCCGCACATCGGCCAGTTCATTTTCCAGATCTGTGATTTCATTTTGCACCTTTTTAATGTCCACGGGTTCTTCCTCTTCGAAGGTGTCCACATATCTCGGAATATTCAGGTTAAAATCGTTTTCCATTATTTCCGCCAGGGTGGCCCGGTAGGCATATTTATCGGTCAATATTTTTCCGGCATCGCCTTTAATGGGTTTACCTTTTTTGAACTCATTATATGTGGCCGTAATTTTTTCAATATCCTGTGGGCGGAGTTTGTTCTGTTTTTTGCCGTCCTCATATTCGCGGCTGGCATCAATAAAAAGCACGTCCTTGTTTTTGCCTTTTCCTTTATTAAAAATAAGAATAGCGGCGGGGATGCCGGTACCAAAAAACAAATTGGCCGGCAGTCCGATAACGGCTTCGAGGAGGTTTTCCTCAATCAGTTGCCGCCTTATTTTCCCTTCCGAACTGGAGCGGAACAGCACGCCGTGCGGCACGATGACGCCCACCCTTCCGCTGTCCATCACTGCTGTTTCGACCATGTGGATAATAAAGGCAAAGTCGCCTTTGGACTTAGGCGGCAGGCCGCGCCAAAAGCGTTTGTGGGGGTCGTCGGCCGCTTTGTCGGCGCCCCATTTGTCGAGGCTGAAAGGCGGGTTGGCCACCACGATGTCGAACTGCATGAGTGCATCGCCTTCGAGGTGCTTGGGGTTTCGGATGGTATCGCCCCACTCTATTTTGGCGGCATCCATGCGGTGGAGGAACATGTTCATTTTGCAGAGTGCCCAAGTGCTGCGGTTGCTTTCCTGGCCATAGAGGGCAAAGTCGCGGCTGGGTTTGCCCTGTTTGTCCCTGACCTCTTCGGCCACAGAAATGAGCAGCGAGCCGGAGCCGCAGGTAGGGTCGCTGATACGGCTGCCCGCAGTAGGCTGCAGGAGTTTGGCCAACAGCACGGAGATTTGGTGGGGGGTAAAAAACTCGCCGCCCTTTTTGCCCGAATTGGAGGCGAACATGCTGATGAGGTACATATAGGCATTGCCGATGATGTCGTCGGAGCCGATCAGGGAGGGGCTGAAATCGAGCACGGGGTTGTCGAAATCTCCGATGAGGTTTTTCAGGCGTTGGTTGCGGTCTTTGGTATCGCCGAGTTTATTGGAATTGAAACTTGTCTGGAACACGTCGGCGAGTTTGAGCTTGTTTTCCTCCGATATTTTCATCAGGGTTTTATCAATTATTTCACCCAGATTGATTTTGTTCCTCGCCTCCTTTATGTCGTCAAAAGTACAGCCGTCGGGCAGCACAAAAGGCAGTCGTTTCATCTTGCGGCGGATGAGTTCTTGGTTGCCGCCATATTGTTCTGCAAACCTCCGGCGCTGGTCTTTCCACACATCGCTGAGGTATTTGAGGAACATAAATTCGAGGATGTAATTTTTGTATTCGTCGGGATCCACCACGCCCCGGAAGGTATCGCAGGCCTTCCAAAGGGTGTTGTTAATTTCTTCTTGGGTAGGTCTTCTTCGAGTATTGGTCATGTTGTAGATTTATGCGAATTTATAAAAGTTAATAATTGATGGGAGATCAATTGCTCCCGTTTTTTTTGAATGGTTTTTAATAGTTGGTTTTCCCTTGTTTTTAGTTCGTTTATTTTGGCGATGGTTTTTTGTTGTTTTAGCGGGGGCAATTTTACGATTAAATCACCAAGCGATTTTTTGTTGATATTGATGGTCAGTGTCCCTTCTTTTCCTTTTTTCAATTGGCGCTGGGCTTGCTGTGAATTGATGTACCAATTGAGGTAAAGCGGATCGAAGGCGCCGCGCATTTCTTCCAATGGCCGGATGACAAAAAAAAAGGAGACCGCCACGGCCCTTCCATATTCTTTTTTATAAGGCAGGCAAAAGTTGTTTTTTCCTTTGGCAACAAACAATAAATCCCCTTCCCGTAAAAAGTTATGCGACCTGAAACTGCTGCTTTTTGCCCGGCAGGGCATGCTTTGGAGGCCACTGAAATCGGCGGCCACGTTCCTTAATTGGATGACAGAGGCGTCGCCTTCGGGGTCGTCCTCTACCTTGCCCCGGAAGGTAACGCCGGAGTGGATGGAGGCCAAGCCTGAAAGATTGTATTGCTTTAATGACATTAGTCAGAATTGTTATACTGGTATAAAAATAGAACAATAAATTTGAATAACTAAAGTATTTGCAAATTATTTTTTTGCAGTATTGTCGTTCTGATAAATGTATCTGTTCAAAACTATTGATGATATTGCAGCAAAAAGTAAAAAAAAATCCCGCAATCAGAATAACCGATTGCGGGATTTTACTTTTCAGAAATTCTTTTTACAACCTTACATCTCCACCTTAACCCCTTCCTCTTTCAA
>DROJ01000128.1 GCA_011321935.1 Bacteroidota bacterium
CCCCGCGGAAAAAACAACGTGCCGGTGCAAATAAAAACCAGGCCGCAATGGATAAGGTCGCCGCGCCTTTCGCAAAAAACGGTGGAGTATTTGATTGTTCGGTGACCGGGTTTCCATATTGGCTTTGACAATAGTGCCGGTGTTTTTATTTTCCCCGAGGTTTCGGGGCAAGCTATTTTTATTTTTAATGCGAATGACGGGTTAAATTTTGCGAGTATAGATTGTCAATGGTTTAGGCTCCACGTTTACTAAACTTTTAAAGTTTAGTAAACGTAACTGCCTGAAAATCAGTAGTTTTTTTTAACCCGTCATTCGCATTTTTATTTAATTCCTCCCGATGCACCTATTAATAGTATCCGCCACTCCTTTTGAAATACAACCATTGACAAACCATCTCAAATCTTCATTTGAGAAAATATCGGATTCCCATTTCAAAAAAAACAAACTCGAAATACGTTTATTGATTACGGGCGTGGGCATGGCGCACACTGCATTTTCGCTGGGCCATGTTTTGGCAAAAAACCAATTTAATCTGGCCATCAATGCGGGCATCGCGGGCGCATTCGACCGCTCCTTAAACATAGGCGATGTGGTGCAGGTAGTGACCGAGCAGTTCGGCGATTTGGGCGTGGAAGAAAAGGACGGCAGCTTTACCGATGTTTTTGAAATGGAACTTTTTGACAAAAACCAGCCGCCGTTTGAAGACGGGCTGCTGCGCAATGAGGGGGCTGCAGGTTTCGGGTTTTTGCCAAAATGCAAAGGGCTGACGGTCAACAAAGTACACGGCACAAATGCTTCCGCAAATGCGGCCAGTAAAAAATACGGCGCCGACATAGAAAGCATGGAAGGCGCCGCTTTTTTCCTTGCCTGCAAATTGTCGGAGGTGCCGTTTTTGCAGGTCCGTTCTATTTCCAACTACGTGGAGGCACGCAACCGCGAGCTTTGGGATTTGCCGAAGGCGATAAAAAATTTGAATAATATTTTAATTGAAATAATTAATGTTTTTGCATCAAACCAATGATTTGGTTTTGCCCAAAATTATGGGGAAGTGATGTAGGTCACAAAGGTTCAAGTTGCCGATTCCTTACTTTTGCAGCATGAAAAACAGCGGCCAATCCGGGCCGTTTTAATTTTAATTTTAATTTTAATTTAAAATGGGACTGTTCAAAAAAGGAACTAAATTATACAGCATTGCCAATATGAAATGCCCGCGCTGCCAAGAGGGCGACCTCTTTGAAACGGGTTCTTTCTCTTTTAAAAAGCCTTTCGATATGCCGGAAAACTGCCCTGTATGCGGGCAAAAATATTTTCTCGGCCCTGGGTTTTATTATGGCGCCATGTTTATTTCCTATATCATTACGGGATGGTATGCGCTCGTTTTTTGCGGGGTATTGATTATCGCGTTCGGCGTGTTTTGGAAGACCGCTTTTTTCTTGATGCTCGCCACGATGATCCTTCTTTTTGTGTGGTTCTTCCGTTTGGCAAGGGCGATTTGGATCAATTTCAATGTAAAATATGACCCGACAGCGATCAGCAAAAAATAGGGTTTTATTAGCTCCGTTTAACAGGCCTTGTTCGGGTTTGTGTTCGCCAGCACACAAACCATCCAAATTCTCTTTGGGGAAAAAAACAGCTTCTCGTTTTTATAATAAAGCCCTTTCCTCACAAGGTATATATCAGCAGTTTTTTTTGTTTTTTTAATTACTCAGAGCGGGGTTTTCATAGCCGCGAATTGTGCGGATTTCCGCTGATTTTTTAAAATCGTTTGCGAATTAATTTGTGAAAAATAGTGTGGTTCGCGGCAAGGTGGAAAGTTGTTTTTTTTAAGAAAAGGATTATGGCTTTCCATTGGCGGCTTTGCTTTTTTCCTCCGCCAGTTTCTTCCGGAGGGCTTTTACTTTTTTGATGTCGAGGCCGGAAATGTTGGCGATCATGTCGTCTTTCAAATCGGGGAATTGGGCGAGCAAGCGGGTGGCTACTTCTTGGGCGTACTCGATTTTGCCCTCCTTAATGCTTTCATTAAAACCCTCCTCATAAGCCTCCTCATAACCCTCCTCATAACCCTCCCACCAAATTCTATCAAATGTATTGAAATCCTCTTTTTTCGTGTACTTGGAATGCGGCCTACTATTTTTTCTACTATTTTTTCATCACTGCTTTTCATTGTTGTCCATCTTTTTTTCCTCCGCCAGTTTCTTTCGGAGGGCTTTTACTTTTTTGATGTTGAGGCCGGAAATGTTGGCGATCATGTTGTCTTTCCAAGTCGGGAATTGGACGAGCAGGTAAGTAGCCACTTCTTGGGCATGTTCTATTTTGCCTTCTATTTTGCCTTCTAACCTAATCCTGTCAAAGGTATTGAAAGCCCTTTTTCGTTGCGATGTTGGAATGGTACCTATCATTTTTGGTTATCAGCTTTTCCATTATTGTCTGCCTTTTTCTGGTCTGCCAGTTTTTTTCGGAGGGCTTTTACTTTTTTGATGTCGAGGCCGGAAATGTTGGCGATCATGTCGTCTTTCCAAGTCGGGAATTGGACGAGCAGGTTAGTAGCCACTTCTTGGGCATGTTCTATTTTGCCTTCTAACCTAATCCTGTCAAAGGTATTGAAAGCCCTTTTTCGTTGCGATGTTGGAATGGTATCTATCATTTTTTCTATTTTTTGTTCATCAAAGTTAGTCAAATTGAACAAATACTTCAACAGTCCAAAGAAAAACGCCTGGCCTTCCTCGGTGGTTTCATAGAAGTCGCCAAAAATAAAAATATCGCCGTAGTTGCGGTCGAGAAGGCTAGGGCGGTGGGAGTATTTCATGGCCAGCAGGGTGTTGACGAGGTAGCCCCTGCGCAGCGACATGATTTTCTTTTTGGAAAACTTGGTGACGTCGATCAGGATATAATCGGGGGCATTCACGAACCTCCTCAGTTCTTTTGGCAGGCCGCCGTAATAGGCAAAGGGCGGTTTCTTTTTCCACTTTTCCTTGCCGTGGTAAATGACGATGGGGATGGTGGCCGATAATGGTTTTTTGTTCTTCCGGTCATGTTCCCTTTTGGCCACCACATACTGCTCCAGTTGGTGGTAGATAAACGGCGGCACGAAACTTTTGTGCTCGACCAGGCAGGCGAGCGTGACCCTTCCTCCGGTTTTTAATTTTGCGCTGAAAAGTTTATCGGAAAAAAAACGCTGCAGCCTTTTGTTCAAAAAAGTGCCCTCTACCGGTTCGATGGATTCGATGAGCAATAGGTCGCGGAATTTTTTTGGAACGAGCTGGTCGAAAAAATCAATGTACAGCGACCTGTGGGAAAATGCGAAATGGAAAAACCTGTCGTGGGGGGAGTTTCTCATAATATTTGTTTTTGGCGTTGAATATTGGAAACAAATCTACGCTTATTTCCCAACATCCCAAACATGCAATATTTTTTCGCCCACCAAATTATTATTTTAAAACATCTAACCGTTATCATTATTGACAATATCGGCAAGGTTTAAAACTCTGCTGCCGTCAAAACAATCAATATACAGCATCATGAAATACAATTATTTCTTTTTTATTTTAATGGCCATTTCGGGCTGCCAAATGGCTGCTGATACTCCATCTTTAATTGGAGGCAATATGAAAAATATGGAAATGGAAACGCCCCGCACTGCCGAACCCGTCCCGGTTAAATCGGCCGATAATATTCCCAAACCAAATTCCGGATATTCCCGGAAAATAATAAAAAATGCGGATTATAAAATACAGGTAAAAAACGTTGACAAAAGCACTTCCAATATAATTAAACTGGCGGAGCAATATGCAGGTTTTATCGCAGATATGAACATGGTGGCCGATAATTTTGAAATTACCAACCATATATACTGAACCATAATAGGTTTTGTGCATTTGCCCTCGCCAGCCCCCAGCCCCAGAAGGGGAGCACCTACCCTCGATGCACAAAACCTATTATGGTTCAGTATAGAAATACGTTTGCCTTCCGGCAATTTTGAACCTTTTTTGAATGACCTGTCAAATGAGGCCACCCACACCAACCACCGACGGGTAAATTCCAATGACGTGACCGCCGAATATGTTGACCTGCAAAGCCGCCTGAAAACGAAAAAGGAAGTAAGGTAGTTTGTAATAAATAACCTACCCATTCTGGCTCGTTCTTCCTGCCTGCCGGCAGGCAGGTTTCCTTCTGAGAAACTTAAAAAAACCTTACGTAGCCCCACTATGCGCGGTTTTTTTAAATTTCTCACAAGAAAAAATAACTTCGCATAATGGGTAGGTTATTTATTACAAACTCCCTAAAGGAAAGGTATGCAGATATATTGCGGGAAAAAACAAAATCGCTGAGCGATGTATTGAATACCGAAGAAAAAATAATGCGGCTGCAAGAAGAAATAGAATCGGCAGAAGGCAGGCTGCGCTATTTGCACAACCAAACAGCACTGAGTTCGATAAGACTGGAAATATACGAACCCAAAGAATACGAGCCTGAACCAGAAAAGTATTCCGAGTCGTTTGGCATAAAAATATGGGAAGGCTTCCGCAACGGGTGGGGCGGGGTGTCGGCGATTATTTTATTTTTTGTAAATGGCTGGCCAATTGTTTTTTCCGCCATTTTTGTTTTTTGGAAAAGAAAAAAAATAGTTGCACGTTTGGGTTTGAAACATAAATAGAAATTTTATTTACTGACAAAGCCACGTTTAGGGAGCAGTGAAAAATAACCTTCCGATTTCAAATTAGGATATAATCCAGTAAAATCTGTTTCCTATGATTTTACGAGAATATGGCTGTTTTTCAAATCGGAAGGTTATTTTTCTCCGACCCCTTACTAAACTTTAAAAGTTTAGTAAACGCGGAAGCTGAAAATATCTATTTTAACATTACTTGGCAAACTCATATTCATTACTTTTCCCATCAATTAAAACGAGGTTTTCTTTTTTGAAAAAGAACCTATATTCGGCATCGCCGAGCGATATATGTTGGGCATCGGCAATATTCCATTTGCCACTTTCTTCATTCCCATCTGCAATAAGCAGGTAATTGCCAGCTTCCAAAAGTTCTAAGGTTTTAAATTTTTTATTATCAGAAATTATTGCTGTCCATTTGCCCAGCATGTTATTGTATTGTTGTTTGTACGGGTTTGGTTCATAAGGGAGCAAATCAGAAAGGGCAGGTTTTTTAAACCAATTAAAGGCATTTTCCTGCCCGTCCGGCAGGCGGGGATCATAGCGGCATACGCCATTCAACGTGCCGAACCAAATACCTCCGTCCCTGTCTTCCAATATTCCAAAAAACATATTTTCTTGAAATAAGATTTGGGTAGCGCTTATTTTATTATATGGCAGGGGCATTGCATTATAGCGGGACAGCACCCAATATCCGGCATTGCCATTTTTAGCTGAACTTGTCCATATATTCCCTTTTTTATCTTCGTATATATACCCGACAAAATCTTTTGTGAAATTGGTGAATTTTTCCTGCCCGTCGTAGCGCCAAAGCCCGTCATTGCCGCCGAGCCAAATATTACCTTTTTTATCTTCTATTATCGAACGGACATTTTCAAAACCCCGGCCTTCTTTGTTTGTAATTTTGGTAAATATAGTGCCGTCGTAAATACAGGCATCGCCCCGGGTGCCAATCCATAATTTTCCGTTTTTGTCTTCTATTATAGCATTGATATCATTATTGCACAGGCCGTCTTTTGTTGTGAAATTGCTGAATGAGTTGCCGTCGTAACGGCTTGCCCCGCCCTGTGTGCCAAACCAAATATTCCCTTTTTTATCTTCATATATACAGCCCAAACTATTGTGGGCAAGACCATCCTCCGTCGTGATATTGGTAAATGCGGCCTGTCCGGCTGAGGGGTCGTAACGGTAAACACCCGCACCAATAGTGCCGAACCAAATGATCCCTTTGCTGTCTTCTAAAATGGTAAAAACATGAAAGCGCCTCAGGCCTTCTTTATTGGTATAATTGGTAAATGTTTTCCCCTGCCTGCCGGAAGGCACGGCGTCGTAGCGAATGATTCCCTCCCATGTGGCAAGCCAAATGTTTCCTTTTCTGTCTTGCAATATATTACGGGTAATACTGCTGGGGCCATAAGAAGTGGATATGGTTTTGGTTTCTGCAAAATATGGGTCGGCATCGGACACATTGCTTTCTGCTTGGCTTTTGCTGTCTTTTGACTGGCCTGTTTTTTCTTGCCCGGCACAAGATGCGATGGACACGAAAAGGAAAAACAGGAGTTGGACATGAGAGAATAGGAAAGTCTTTTTCATCATTTTTTTGCAAATATAGGATAAGGCGCTTCTTATTGATGTTGGTGGGTGTAAAAGAGTGTAAAGGAAGTGTAAATGTTTAATTTATTAGTTTAACCTGCGGGGGAGGCTGCTCCAACAGATAAGATGACAAACACCCAAGTCCAATCATTTGCCATACTGTGAAAAATAATGGTGAAATATTAAATCAAAAGAACAAACAAGAATTCTCAGCAGAAAAAAAATACAAAAGCAGCAAAGCAAAACTACAAAAATTCTCTCATCAAAAAAATCCCGCCCACGCCCACCCCCGTCCATTTCCGAACGCCAATATTCCAAAAGCAAATTCATAAAAACAAGGTAACCAACCAGTTACGCCACTGGCATAGCCGTTGTGGTAAAAACGGTAATTTTCAAACTCCGCCGTATTAACCATTGATCACTCATCATTCACCATTATTTCCGATGCTAATAAACTACCTGAAAATCTCCTTCCGCAACCTCTGGAAAAACCGCGCATACACCTTCATCAATTTGTCCGGCATGGCCGTGGGCATGGCATGTTGTTTCATGCTGCTCATTTACATATTCCATGAAATGGACTACGACAGCTACCACCCAAACGTGGATCGCCTTTACCGCATAAACTACCATGCTTCCTTTGGCGGGACAGAACGGGTGCTGGGGCAGATACCGGCGCCGATAGCCCCGCTGATGCGGCAGGACTTCCCGCAGATAGAGCAGATCGCGAGGATGTACAACCGCAGCATCAGTGTGCGGGCAGTGGGTTCGGAGCAAAATTTTGAAATAGAAAATGCGGTGTTTACGGACAGCAGCTTGCAGGCCGTTTTTGGCTTTGCGTATCTGCAGGGCGATGCCACCGCTGCGCTCGACCGGCCCTTTTCGATAGTGCTGACCGAGGAGACGGCCAAAAAGGTTTTCGGCCAAAAAGACCCGATGGGCGGGCAGTTGCTGCTGGCCAACAAGGGGCCTTTCACGGTGACGGGCGTCCTGCGCGACATCCCCGAAAACTCCCACCTCCGCGCCGACCTCCTCGTGCCTTACCGCAACATGGCCGACGTGGAACCGGACTATGCCCGCCCCAGCATCGAGTACGTGACACAGCGCAATTTTGTGGCCTCCCACTCGGCCACTTATGTACTCCTCAAAGAGGGCAGCGACCCCTCGGAAGTGGATGCGGGCATGAAGGCCTTCATGGAACGTTACGGCCACAAAAACCTCATCAAGAACCAGGATTTTAAGCTCTTCCCCGTCCGCGACATCCACCTCCGCCCGGCGACCGAGGCGGAGACCTCCCCGATGGTTTACCTCCGTTTTTTTGCGGCCATCGGCTTTTTGATCTTGCTCATTGCCTGCATCAATTTCATCAACCTGTCCACTGCTACCTACCTCACGCGGACAAAGGAGGTGGGCGTGCGCAAAGTGTTGGGAGCAGGCCGCCGCAGCCTCATCGGGCAGTTCATGGGCGAGACCCTGCTGGTCAGTTTTTTGGCCTTTGCCATCGCCCTCGCCTGCGTTGATTTGTTCCTCCCCGTGCTGGGCAATTTGGTGGACAAAAAACTGGCCTTCAGCTTTTTTGGGCAGTGGCAGTTGACGGCTTTGTTTGTCGGGGTCTTCCTGTTGGCGGGCGTTTTGGCGGGGGCCTACCCGGCGTTTTTTGCCAGCCGTTTCCGTCCCGTCGAGATTTTCCGCGACAAGGTGGGGCAGGGTAGTGGCAGCTCTTCGGGCTGGTTGCGCAAGGGGCTGATCACGCTGCAGTTTGCGGTCGCTATTTTGCTCATCAGCGGCACCTTGGTCATTTTATCGCAGATAGATTTTTGGCGCAGCCAGCCACTTGGTTTTAATAAAGAAAAGGTGGTGGTAGTGCCGCTGCAAAGCCAGAACATGAACTCCCTTTTTGCCCCCGGCGACTCTACGCTGCGGGCGAGGATGGACGCCTTTGAAGACCGCCTCCTGCAGTCGCCCGACGTGGAAGCAGTTACCCTCGGATCGAGGATGCCCGGCCTCGGAAGGGTTTACCACCCGGTGGTTACGGATAAGATCACTTCGGAAGATGCGGTGTTCCTCCCCGCCAATTCGGTGGACTACGACTATGCCGAAACCTTTGGCCTTGAAGTGGTCGCAGGGCGGGATTTCGACAAAAGATTTGGCACCGACCACCTCGATGCTTTTGTGATAAACGAGATGGCCGTGAAGGAACTGCGGTGGGACAGCCCCGAAGATGCCATCGGCAAAAAACTGGGCTATGGCGGCAAGCAGGGAAAGGTGGTCGGCGTGGTGAAAAACTTCGCAACGGCGGGGCTGCAAGAGGCCATGGA
This sequence comes from Bacteroidota bacterium, assembly GCA_011321935.1. Classification (GTDB taxonomy): domain Bacteria; phylum Bacteroidota; class Bacteroidia; order Chitinophagales; family Saprospiraceae; genus UBA6168. The sequence goes on from DROJ01000128.1 coordinate 8,578, forward strand.
GCCCCTGATCATGGATGTCTCCCCGGGCACTTTTTCCACTTTTGCCATCCGCCTGTCGGCGGGGGTTTCTTTGGAAAAAAACGGCGGCCTGCCGGAGGTTTTGGCCCTGATCGAAAAGACGTGGCAGGACTTCTTTCCGGCCAAAGCATTCGAGTATTCTTTCCTTGACGACGACCTCGCCGACATGTACCAAAACGAAAGCCGGCTCGCCTCCCTCGGCGGCAATTTTGCGGGCATCGCCATCTTCCTTTCCTGCTTTGGGCTGTTCGGCCTCATCTCCCTCACGGTGCAGCAGCGGGCCAAAGAAATCGGCATCCGCAAGGTGCTGGGCGCTTCCGTTCCGGGCATCGTTGGCCTTCTGTCGAAAGACTTTTTGCAACTCGTGGTACTGGCGCTGCTCATCGCTACCCCCGTCAGTTGGTACCTGATGAACGGCTGGCTGGAGGACTTCGCCTACCGCATTGAACTGTCGTGGTGGCACTTTGCACTGGCCGGCGGGGCGGCTGTTTTGGTGGCCTTTTTTACGATGGGTTTCCAGAGCATCAAAGCGGCGATGGCGAATCCGGTGGAGTCGTTGCGGAGCGAATAAAAGAGGTATTAAAAGAGGTATTAAAATAGGTATTGGGTATTAAATGGGTATTATGGGTATTTCCAATACCCAATACCCATTTAATACCCAATACCCATTTAATACCCAATACCTGTTTTAATACCTCTTTTTAATACCATTTCACAAAAGCCCATCCCTTTTATACACCTCCACTCCTTTTTCCACCAAATCTTTGATGCTTTTTTCGAGGCTTTCGTCCAGCCCTTTTATATGGAAACAGCTTTTTCCTTTCAGGCATTTTTGCAGGGCTTCGGGCATGTCTTTTTTTAATTCTTCGGCGTGGGTATATGTTGGGAAAAAATAAAAGCGCACGTCTTTTGGTTTTGGCACCACGCTGGCAAAATAAATGCCGTCCACTTTTTTCTTTCCCTGCATGGCTTCGATGGTGCCTTTCACCTCGAATTTTTCTGGCGTGTCGAGGGCTGTTTTTAGCGATTGGCCATGTGCTTTGAGCGCGCCGATGAGGTAGGCTTTGATGTAATTAAGGTCTTTGTTCATTGTTGTTGTTTTGGCGGTGTATCAAATGTAATGCTTTTTTTCGAGTGTCGTGAGACCCTCGAAAAAAAAGCATTACATTTGATAGACCGCCGTTGTTTTTATATTGTTCGTTATTATTTTTGCAAATATAATTTTAATTCCCCTTCTATCCCCCTCGGAAAGGGCACACCTTCTTCCACGCCGACATATACCAAGCTCATGGAAGGTGTGTCCTGAAAAACGCCGCTGTATTTGCCCATCCATATAATAAGGTGCAGTTCCAAATCTTTTAATTTCGGTATTTCTTTTTTGATGCTTTTGTTTTCGTTTATCAAGTCCAAAGCCTTTTGGTTGTACTTGCTCAAAATATTTTCCGTATAACTTCGGATGGTATTGTGGAGCCGCCGTTCTTCGCTGTTCATTTTCGGAAAATAGGTGCTGAAAAACACTTCGTATTCGAGCCTGTTTTTAATGTTCAACCGGCTGCACATATTGGCCACCAATAGGTTCCTGATTTTTGCTTGCGCAACAAATGCCTCGCCTGTCACCGACAATATATCCAACAAATCTTCGATGGTCGAAATATTGTTTTTTGGTTTTTCCAAATTATTTAAATAACCCTCCGTGGCCTCTTTGTCCAATTGGTTTATTAATTCGAGCAGGCTGTTGGCGATCCTGTTTTTTTGGATGTTGCCCTGCTCATAGGTCAGCAGTCCTTTTGTTTTTTCTTTTTGCAAAGAATGATAATTTTGGGAAATAATAATCAAGTCGGAATGCCGGGGGCTTCCTTTCAAATAAATAAGCATCTCGGAAATGGCTGTTTCCAGTTCGCTTTTCGCAATATTTGTTCTGGCGCTGTTTAATATGTTTTTTATCATTTGAAAAAGAAATTAGTGCATCGCAATTAATATGTGATTTCAACGCGAGGATATTTCAGAGCGAGGGTATTCCAACGCAAGGCCGCCAGGCCGCAAGGGAACGCAAGGCAACACTACGCAGCGCGAGGGTATTTCAACGCAAGGCCGCAAGGCCGCAAGGGAACGCAAGGCAACACTACGCAGCGCGAGGGTATTCCAACGCAAGGCCGCAAGGCCGCAAGGGAACGCAAGGCAACACTACGCAGCGCGAGGGTATTTCAACGCAAGGCCGCAAGGCCGCAAGGGAACGCAAGGCAACACTACGCAGCGCGAGGGTATTCCAACGCAAGGCCGCAAGGC
>DROJ01000129.1 GCA_011321935.1 Bacteroidota bacterium
GGGGGGGGGGGGGGGGGGGGGGGAATAAATTCCCCCCCTTTTGGAAGGGCACGGAGGAATAAATTCCCCCCCTTTTGGAAGGGCACGGAGACGGTTGCAATATTGTATTAAAAAAAAACAAATATCCTGTTTGCTCCATCTGGGTCGAATAAGAAACCTGGCACCCGAAACCCGTCCGTCTCCGTGCCCTTCCAAAAGAGGGGGAATTTATTCCCCCTCGTCTGCCAATATTGTATTTAAAAAAAAACAAATATTGTGCTTGCTCCATCTGGGTCGCATAAGAAACCGGGCACCCGAAACCCGTCCGTCTCCATGCCCTTCCAAAAGAGGGGGAGGGGGGGAGGGGGGGGAATAAATTCCCCCCCTTTTGGAAGGGCATGGAGACGGTTGCAATCTTGTATTTAAAAAAAAACAAATATTGTGCTTGCTCCATCTGGGTCGCATAAGAAACCGGGCAGCAGAAACCCGTCCGTCTCCATGCCCTTCCAAAAGAGGGGGAATTTATTCCCCCTCGTCCTCCCCTCGTCTCCCGATGCTATGTTTCCAAATGGGGGAATCCCCTATCTTTGTCGTTTAAAAAAAGACAACATCCAACAACAACATTTCCATCAAAATCCGCACATGAAAAAGCAGCTCCTACTCGTCTTCACGGCGCTTTGCTTCGCAACATCCGGCATCGCCCAAACCCAATATTACGTCTCCCTTTCCGGCAGCGACAGCAACCCCGGCACCTCCGCACAGCCGTGGAAAACCATCCAACATGCCTGCGACAATGCCACTCCCAACAGCGTGGTCAACATCATGGCAGGCACCTATTCCGAGCGGGTCGAGGTCAACGTTTCCGGCACGGCGGGCAGCCCCATTGTTTTCAGGAACAAGCCCGGCGACGCAGTGGTTTTGGACGGAGGAGGCAACGGCACGCCCGAAGCCATCTTTGGCATTTTCGACCAAAGCTACATCACCGTGCAGGGGCTGCGCATCACCAACAACGTGCGCCTCGACGCACAGGGCATCGTCGTGGAAGGCAACTGCCAGGGCATCCAGATTTTGGACAACGAAGTGGACAATATCCATTTTTCTGCCGACCCGAACGAGACGGCCAACGCCAGCAAAAACAGCCAGCCCATCATCGTTTTTGGCACCAACGGCAGCAACCCCATTACGGGCCTCGTCATCAGCGGCAACACCGTGCGCGACAGCCGCACCGGGTACAGCGAGGGCCTCGCCGTCAATGGGAATGTGGACGGTTTTGAAGTGAGCAACAACACCCTTTACGGTATTGCCAACATCGGCATTGCCATTATCGGCCACGAGGGCACAAGCACTAATTCGGCAACCGACCAGGCGAGAAATGGCATTATAAAAAACAACCTCGTCCATGATTGTATCTCCCCCTATGCCTCGGCGGCGGGCATCTACATTGATGGCGGAAAGGACAACGTGGTCGAAAAAAACACCTCTTACCAAAACCAATGGGGCATTGAAGTGGGCTGCGAAAATATCGGCAAAACGGCCTCCGGCAATGTGGTGCGCGACAATCTTATTTATGCCAATGAAGACTCCGGAATTGCCCTGGGCGGCTTTGACTATCCAAGTGGTTCGGGGAAGGTCACGGACTGCACTATTTCCAACAATACCTGTTTTAACAATGACACCAATAGTGGCGGCATCGGCGGCGTAAATGGCGAAATCAATATAACTTACACCGAAAATTGTTCGCTTGAAAACAATATCTTTTATGCCGCCAACACTGCCGACCTCCTGCTTTTTGTGGACAATGTTGGCTCCCTCAACTTGAACCTCGACTACAACCAATTTTACATTTCCGGCGCCGCCGAATTCGAATACCAAGGCAGCACCTATTCCAGTTTTGTCGCCTATCAGGCAGGCACCGGCAAGGACGCCCATTCCCTTTTCAGCGACCCCGCTTTTGAAAACGCCGCCGCTGCCAATTTCCATCTCACCTCCTCCTCGCCGGGTATTAATAAAGGTAATCCGAGTTTCACCGCCGCCTCCGGCGAAACCGATATGGACGGCGGAAACCGCGTACAAAACGGCCGGGTGGACATGGGCGCATATGAATACAGCGGCGTGTTGCCGGTGGAATATCTGTCGCCTTTCCGCGCAGTTGCCCGCGCCACTTATATTGAGCTGAAATGGGTCACTGCCGCCGAGCAGCGCAACGGGTGTTTCACCGTTCAGCGCTCTGCCGATGGCCGCCGTTGGGACTCGCTTTTCGACGTGAATGGAAGAGGCGTTTCCGATGCAGCCGAGCATTACCAAGCCGCAGATTCTACCCCCCTGCACGGCCTGTCTTATTACCGCCTTCGGCAAATGGATTTCGATGGGACTATCGGATATTCGAACATCGCTCAAGTGTTTTGGGACTCGTCGTGGGGCGAAATAAATATTTTTCCAAACCCGGCAAGTGAAGTTGCTTGGCTGGAAATATACAACCCAAAACAGCAGTCCCATATATTGGAAATATATGCCGCCTCCGGCAAATTGATTTTACGAAAAGAAAATATATTGGATGAAAAAATAAAGCTGGAATTGGCGGGTCTTGGAAATGGGATATATATAGCCCGGGTAATTGGTGAAAATGGGATTGTTAGGACGGGGAGGTTGGTCAAGTGAATACTTAAAATGGATTGAAGGTAGTGTTGATTTTGACGTGAATTCCAAGCACCTAAGCCAAGCCCCCGTCTCCGCCGCTTTGTTCCCGATTTTCGGGACAGGCTATCTTGTAAAGATCTGTTCATGTTAGGGCGGCTGTCATGGCTGCACTTTTAACGTGAACAGGTCTTTACAAGATAGCCTGTCCCGAAAATCGGGAACAAAGCGGCGGAGACGGGGGCTTGGCTTAGGTGCTTGGAGTCAAGAACAAGATAATTACGTAAAAATTAGCACTACTGATCGAATTTTAATTTACGCCCACCGACTACCACGCTCCCGCAAATATTCCAATATAATAAACCCCCGCCAAAATAAACACCCCGCCCGCCACATACCGCATCACCTTTTCCACTTTGGTTATTTTATTATAAACCCCTCCAACTTTATGTGCCGCAAATGCCAATAAATAAGTGAACAATATAACGGGCAGCCCCGTCCCGATGGCAAAGACTATCGGCAAGTATAAACCGGATGCGCTTGATATGCTCATCGGTATCAACATCCCAAAAAACAAAGCCCCACTATATGGGCAAAATGCGAGTGCAAATACCACCCCGATTAAAAAGGAGCCCAACATCCCTTGGCCCTTGAATTTCTCCGACAGCCTTTCCTGAAAATTGGATTTTCCCAAAAAATTCAATTTAATGACGTTCAGCATTATCAGTCCCAATATAATCAATAATGGGCCGAGGTATTTTTCTCCGTTTTGCTGAAAGAACCGCGCAATATGGAATTTGCTGGCCCCAAAATACAATACCAGACCAATGACCGTATAACTGAATGCCCGCCCCAATGAATACAATATACCGCTCAATAATATTTTCCGCTTGCTCGATATATTTTTTGAAATAAATGCCGTGGCGGTAATATTGGTGGCCAACGGACAAGGGCTGATGGCCGTCATCAGGCCCAATATAAATGCCGATAAAAGAGGGATGTTATAATTGTCTAAAATAGATTGCAGGAAATCCATGTGTGAGGCGGTTTAAATGTTTAGTCGCCACGGATTACACGGATTTTCACAGATTATTTTAAGCATGGATTTATTTTTTTTCAAAAAATTAATCCGTGAAAATCTGTGAAATCCGTGGCGACTTAGCAGCGGGATGAATAATCAAAGCATATTCAACTGCTCCTCCAATTTCTGTTTCAGTTCCGCAGAAAATGCTTGTTGGTCGCGGCCTTTTTCAAAAGCAAAATTGGTGAGGTCAATATGTTGTTCCTTTCCGTCTTTTACCACGTTGATAAAAAGCGCCGTTCCTGTGGCCTCGAAATTTTCGGCCATATCGTAATTTTCTTTTTCGTCCACATTGACGGTTTTAAATTCAAGCTGCCCTTTTTTTACCGCATCTTTAAAATAATTGTCAATGGTATATTTTGTATTGGCCTCGATGGCCTTGCAAGTGACGCAGCGGTGGGTGCCATAAAAATCAATCACTTCTATTTTTTTGGCAGTATCGGTTGTGGCCACGGTCTTGCTTCTGTCCTGACCTTGGCAGGCCGAAAATACAAACAGGCCTGCGATGAAAAACAAATGGAAAAATTTCATTTTAAATATTTTTTTGTAAATGTTCAGCACTTATAAGAGTTTTCCCGCAAAGTCACGCCAAGGTTTCGCTAAGTCACGCAAAGCGAGACGAGTACACGTATAGCTTTGCGTGACTTAGCGAAACCTTTGCGTGACTTTGCGGGAAAACTCTTATAAGTGCTGAACATTTATATTATATTGAAAAAATAAAAAAAATCATTCCTTGCCAGCTTTCTTTTTGCAACAGGCTTTGCCTTCCTTAGCTCCTTTTTTACAGCAGGCTTTCCCGGCCTTCGCCCCTTTTTTACAGGTGCCATCGGGCTTGCATTTTTTAGAGTTCGGGTTGGCGCAGCAGGCCTTTTTGGCAGTTGCTTTCCCATTGGAAATTACGCCGAGGTCTTTGGCTTGCCAGTCCAATATACCGCCTTCCATATTTACCAAATTGGTGTATCCGTTTTCCAATAATATATTGGAGGCTTTGCGGCTGCGGTTGCCGCTGCGGCATACCATAATCAATTGCTTGTCCTTTGGTATTTCCGACATGCGCTCGGAGAGTTCGCTGAGTGGCACGTTGATAATATTTTCCACATCATAGGCCAGGGCGGCCACCTCGTCTTTTTCGCGCACGTCCACCATTAATGCGCCGTCATTTCGCACCATCAATTTGGCGCGCACGGGGCTTATTTCTTCGAGCTTCGCTTTTTCCTGCGCCTGTGCATTTACAGAAAAAAATAAAATGGCAAATGCCATGAACGATAAACTTTTTAAATACTTCATTTTTTACTAATTTTTAAATGTTTACAAAATATGGAATTAAACCGCTTTATAAATTTTGCATTTATAAAAGCTGAAATTAATTGCACCTTGGTTTATTTTTGTTCAGGATGTCCGTTTTTTTAAAATCATTTTTCAAAACAGGTTCCCATTTAAAATCTTTAATTTCCCGGACGGTAAAATTTTCCGAAGGTTTTGTTTTCAATAAATTTTCCGAAAAACCTATTTCCAGTTTTTTCAGTTCGTCCAGTTCACAACTGCCGAGTTCGCCTTTTACGGCGAGCTTTCCGAGGCGGTTTATTTCGGCGGGTTTTACGCCTTTGTTCATATTTACGGATACTGCTTTTCCATTATCCAATCGCTGTACCACAAACAGCCCGCCGATATTATTGGACACATAAAATGTGTTGAATTGATAGCGCCCCCCGCACATATATACGGCCGCATCGGTCAGGCAGGGCGATGCCTTGCTCACGATGCGGGTATTGGTGCGGTCAATTATTCCGCCGGGATATAGTACTTTCAATGCCTCGCCCAATGCCTGGTACCCGACCACCAAACCATCGCATAAATGCCCGTGGAATTTTTCCAAATCTTCCAAAGTGATTTCATGTTCCAGTCCGAGACGGCCTTTTGAGAAATCGGTGTCCACTACTTTTATTGCATTTATATGTTCGGTTATATTTTTTGCCTCCGAATTTTCCGCATTACCGGGGGGCGTAATTTTAGGGTCGTTTTGTGAACAAGCAAAAAATACAAGCGTGATAAAAATCAGTTTTTTCATTTTAATTGTCAGTATTTTTTACCACAACTTGTCCCGCATTTTATATCGGGATAGCTCACATAGGAAATTTCACATAGGAAACATAGGAATGAGCAAAAAAAACTATGTTGCCTATGTGAAATTTTCTATGTGAGCTATGTGGTGAAAAAAAATAATTAAATCATATCTCAATCCCAAAAGCCTTTTTCACCAATATACCGATGCCAAAAGAAATAGCGGCCACGCCCAAAGAAATAAGCGCCATTTCAATAAAACGCTTTTTAAAAGAAACCGCTTTTGCAATTGATATATAATAAGTATATCCCGCAATTATCAAAATAGTAATTGCCAACATGGCCCCAACTGCGATATATGGATTGTCCTGCAATAAATAAGGCAAAACCAAAAAAGCCACCGTCGCCAAATAAGACACGCCGGTATATATAGCTGCCGTTATTGGGTTTATTTCATCGTTCACCTCTTCCTCCCGCGAAGAAAGATAGCCCGAAGCCGCCATGCTCAATGATGCCGCCACGCCCATGACAAGCCCCGTCGTGCCGACTATCCGGTTATTGGCAAAGGCAAAAGTCAGCCCCGCCAATGTTCCGGTAAATTCAACGAGGGCATCATTTAATCCCAAAACAATGGAGCCCGCATATATGAGGCGGTAATCATTTAAAATATCAATCAACTTTTGTTCGTGCTGCAGTTCGTCCTCTTTTATGGACAGGGCTTCGGGGTGTTTTTTTGCCACGGAATCATAAAATTTAATGGCCTCGGCCTCGCCCATTTCCAGCAGCCGCAAAGAAAAAGAAAGCCCGAATATTTTGGCCAGCCAAATATGTTTTTTTATCCGGCTTTCCACGGGCAGGGCTTCTTTTCCCGTTATTTTTTTCCAAAAATTATAATGCTCCAGTTCTTGCTCCGCAATTTCTTTTAATGTTGCCTTGTTTTTTTCATCATCGCTCAGTTCCGCCAATTTGGAATAAATGACATGCTCGGTCAGTTCATTTTGCTGCTGGGTGAATATATCCATTGTTTTGTTTTTAAAATTAAAATAGAACGGCTATAATATAATGTTGGGCGGAAAGGCGTTGCCTCGGTCTCGTAGATGTGAGGCAACGCCTTTCCGCCCGCCGTCCCCGCCCAAAGAGCCTGTCCCGAATTCACTTCGGGGCATCGCCTCAATGAACCTGGCTATAATATAATATTAAAAAAATAACCCGAAAAAATTATGCACAAAGTGACCACCCCAAAAAATATCCCGATTAATTTCATGGTCATTACTTTTTTCAAAAGCATGGCCTCCGGCAATGACAGTCCCACCACGCCCATCATAAATGCGATGGCGGTACCGAGCGGAATACCTTTGCCCACCAATACCTGCACCACGGGCAATATGCCGGAAGCATTGGAATACATGGGCACGGCCAATATAGTGGCAGTAGGTACGGCAAATAAATTATCCTTGCTCATATATTTTTCAAAAAAAACTTCCGGCACATATCCGTGCATCAGCCCGCCGATAGCGATGCCCGCGATGACATAAGGCACCACGCCTTTTAATATGTTCAATACTTCTGCCCATATTACCGGGAGGCGTTTTTTAAATGGTGTTTTTTCGGCAATAAATGCTTCCTCTTCTTTTTGGGCATTGGCCAATAATTCTTTTACCCACGGCGTGAGGAAACGTTCCAATTTAAACCGGCTCAATATAAGTCCGGAAAATAGGCCGAGCAATATACCGCTCGCCACATATATGCCCGTTATTTTCAGACCAAACAGACCGACAAACAGACCGACCGCCACCTCATTGACCAATGGCGATGTGACCAAAAAAGCAAAGGTGACCCCGAGCGGAATACCGCCCCGTACAAAGCCGATAAACAACGGAACGGAAGAGCAGGAACAAAACGGCGTGACCACTCCAAACAGCGAGGCCATTAAATATTCGAGGCCATATAATTTATTTCGGGACAAATAATTCCGCACTTTTTCTATGGGGAAATAACTGTTCACGATGCCCATAAAAAATATGATGACAAACAATAACAACAATATTTTTATACTGTCGTAAATAAAAAAATTCAATGCCTCGGCGAGGTGGCTTTCTTGGTTTAAATTTAAAACGCCAAATACTGTCCAGTCTGCTATATTTTGTATCCAGTCAAACATTTTTATTTGCTTATTTTATTTTTATAAAAATCAAAAAAACCGTTTTTTATCTCATCCCTTATCCGCTTAAATTCAGCGGATATTTCCGCCTCCGTCCCCGTGGCTTCCGCCGGGTCGTCGAAACCGATGTGCAGCCGTTTTTTTACCTTCCCCAAAAATGCCGGGCAGCTTTCTTTTGCCCCGCCGCAAACGGTGATGACATAATCAAAAGCATCGCCCAAAAACCGGTTGACATGTTTTGGATTATTACCGCTTATATCAATCCCGGTTTCTTTCATCGCTTCCACCGCTTTTGGATGGACGGCACCGGCGGGCTTTGTCCCCGCAGAATATACTTCGAGGTTTTTGTCAAATGATTTTAAAAAACCCTCGGCCATTTGGCTGCGACAGGAATTGCCCGTGCATAGGATTAATATTTTCATGCTGTTTTATTAATTATTCAACACATAGTTCACAAAGAGGTTTTCACATAGAACACAAAGGGCTATCCTTTCATTTCTATATGTTCTATGTGAAACCCTCTTTGTGAACTATGTGTTTTAAAACCATACAGAACAGTTATGTTTTATTTTTATAAAACCTTTTTTTGAAATATAGCGAAACATTGACCAGCCCAATCAAAACCGGCACTTCCACCAATGGCCCGACGCCCCCCGCAAATGCCTGCTGTGAATTTAATCCGAATATAGCAATGGCCACAGCGATGGCCAGTTCAAAGTTGTTTCCCGTGGCGGTAAAGGCCACGGAGGCATTTCGTTTGTAATTTATTTTCATGGCCAGCCCGATAAAAAAACTGATGAAAAACATGAGCACAAAATAGATGACCAATGGCACCGCTATTTTCAAAACGTCAAAAGGTATTTCCACAATCATTTCGCCTTTCAGGCTGAACATCAAAACGATGGTGGCCAATAATGCAATTAAAGTGATGGGTGAAATAAATGGGATGAACTTGGTGCCGTACCATTTTTTGCCCTTATATTTTATTAAATATTTACGGCTCAAAAAACCGGCAATAAACGGGATGCCCAAATATATCAATACACTCTTGGCCACTTCCGATATAGATATATTTACATCAAAACCGGCCAGCCCAAAATATTGCGGCAATACGGTGATAAACAGCCATGCGTAAAAACTATAAGTGAGCACTTGGAACACGCTGTTCAGCGCCACCAATGTGGCCCCATATTCCCGGCTGGCATTTGCCAAATCGTTCCATACCAAAACCATGGCGATGCACCTTGCCAATCCGATGAGTATCAGCCCGGCCATATATCCTGGCTCGTCCCGCAAAAAAACAATGGCCAGGCCGAACATTAATATCGGCCCGATTATCCAATTTAATACCAGCGATAAAGTCAATAAACGGCTGTCTTTAAATACGGTCGGAATCAGTCCATAATCCACTTTTGCCAATGGCGGGTACATCATCAATATAAGCCCGATGGCGAGCGGTATATTGGTGGTGCCGACGGACAGGGCATCCGTGGCCTTTGCTATATTTGGAAAAAAGTAACCGAGGCCGACACCGATGAGCATGGCCAAAAATATCCATAGCGTCAAATATCTGTCAAGGAGTTTTAGTCGCTTTTTCATTTTTTATTAAATTGGGGGAATTTATTTTTATGGGATATATGGGAGGCTTTTTCGAAATAAAATTTTTATAAAAAAGCAATGCGTATTTTATTTTTAAAAAATATTATTTCGGAAAAAAGCCTCCCATTAATTCCTATATCAACAACAGCCCGGCTGCGAACAGTCACAGGAAGCGGCATCCAAAAAAGCCTGCACATTCCCTTTTGCCGGAAAACCTTTTGCTGCCCATTTTAACAGCCCGTTTTTCATGTTCACCACATTTTCATATCCGTGGTTCATCAAATAATAGGTGGCCCGCAAACTACGGTCGCCGCTGCGGCACACCATTACCACGTCCTTGTCTTTTGGTATTTCCGACATGCGTTCTTCCAATTGGCTGAGCGGTATGTGCAAATAATTTGGCACATCGAAATTAACTTCGTCCACTTCTTTGTGGCGGCGCACGTCAACCAATAATGCGCCCTCTTTTACTTTACCCATAGTAGTGGTCGGGCATATTTCTTTTGCCCTTTTTAAGGTGGTTAAATTTTGCA
>DROJ01000130.1 GCA_011321935.1 Bacteroidota bacterium
AGCCCCGGATGCAATCCGGGGAAATGATAATAGCAGGCGACAACCCTGAAAGGGTTGAATTATGGAAGATATTCAACCCTTTCAGGGTTGCTACCTGCCTGTGCCCGTTTCCCCGGATTGCATCCGGAGTTATTCAAATTCAATCCCTTCGGGATTTCGGGGAGGGCTAAATAGTTGCATTTTCGGAATTTCATACGCCGCTTAGTATAAACAGACTGCGTTTGAATGAAAACCGGCGTTGGCCAACTGCCAATCCCAAAGGGACTCCCGTGGAGCAGCGAAAAGCCAATAACTGTTCTGAAACCTAAAATGAGTTCTAAAAAGATAGTTGTGGATCAGCGCTGAAAGGAGATTTAGGTGGAGGGGGAAATGGCGCCAGATAGGGTAAGTACGTATATTCAACCGCTTAATGTGATGGCAAGTGGCTTTGTTCGGTGAATGGCGGATTTTTTTGAAATACATATATTTAAGGCAGCTTTTTTCACTGAGGGTCTCACGACACTCGGAAAAAAAGCATTGCATTTGACACACCGCCACATTCAAAACAAAAAAGTTTATTTTTAAAACAAAAAAGTTTCACTACCTTCACCGCGACATTTTAATCATTAGACTTTATTTTAAAATTTTTTGCATGAAGCCTTTTCAAAAGCAATGAATTTGGACGGTTTGTGTGCTGGCGCACACAAATCCGAATCAGGTCTATTCACCTTTTAAATTATTGAAAAATGAATTTCAACTGGTTAGCAATCTTAGTTGCAGCACTCGTGCCCACCATTATCGGTTTTGTATGGTACAACCCAATGGTACTGGGCAAGGCATGGATGAAGGCCTCCGGCATGACGGAGGAAAAAATCAAAGGCGGCAACATGGCCGTGATCTTCGGCGTCTCTTTCCTTTTCAGTTTTATGATCGCCATGTCACTGACCGAATCTACCGTTCACCAAAACAATGTGCCGGGCGTTTTCATGAGCGGCTCCGGCGAACTGCCCGCAGCGGGCACGGAGGAAGCTGTTTTGATCGAAAATTTCACGACGGGCAAATACAGCAAGCTCCACCGCACCTTCTCGCACGGTGCTTTCCACGGGGCCATAGTGGGAATCTTTTTTGCACTGCCGCTGCTCGGCATCGTTGCGCTTTTTGAGCGCAAGAGCTTCAAATATATTTTTATCAACGCAGGGTATTGGATCCTTACTTTGGCATTGATGGGGGGCATTATTTGCTCGTGGATGTGAGGGGAATAAATGGTTAAATGGTTGAATGGTTGAATGGTTGAATGGTTTGAATGGTTGAATGGCTTTTTCCGAAGGAGGCGTACTCGTCATGCGGGAAAAGCCAATCAACCATTCAAACCATTTAGCCCTGCCTGTCCATACGGACGTACCGGCAACTTGTCCCGACCCCTCGGGAGGCAGGCATTCAACCCTTCCAACCTATCTTTGGCAAAAATTCTTGCTTTCTATGAAATTCACTGCCGTACTCGCCAAATCCGAGTCCCCTTTATGGAGCTTCCACATCCCCGTTCCAGAGGGAGTGGCGCAACATTTTCTTTCGCAAAACCACAAACGGGTCGTCTGCAACCTGAACGGAAAAGAGGAATTTCAATGCGCCCTGATGCCCAAAGGCGACGGCTCTTATTTCATCATTGCCAACAAACAACTGCGCAACAAGCTGCACTTAAAAGTTGGCGACGAGGTCAATGTTTTTTTGAAAAAAGACGAGAGCAAATATGGGCTTCCCATGCCCGAAGAATTACAAGAACTACTGAATCAGGACGGTGAGGGCAACCGCCTCTTCCATGCCCTCACCCCGGGCAAACAACGCAATCTTTTGTACATTGCAGGCAAACCCAAACGCGCGGAAACCCGTCTGAAAAAATCCATTGTCATTGTCGAACACCTAAAGGCACAAAAGGGGAAAATTGACTTCAAGCAACTAAACGTTGACATGAAAAACGCAAATGATTTTTTGTAAAAATGCAGTTGGCCAAATGCTATTTGCATTTAGCTAATTGCCAATAGACTTTGGCCAACCGCTGTTCCAAAAATGTTGATAAAAACCCGCGGCATCGTTCTTAAAACAAAAAAATACTCCGAGACGAGTATCATCGCCGATGTATATACGGAGGAGAAAGGGCTGCGCACCTACATCATCAGCGGGGTGCGGTCGAAGAAGGCGAGGGTGAGCGCGGGGCTGTTGCAGATCATGACGGTGGTTGACATAGTGGCCTACCACCGGGAAAAAAAAGGCATGACCCGGCTGAAAGAAATCAAGCCGCACCATGTTTTCCAGTCCATTCCTTTTAATGTGCAAAAAGCAGCGGTCGGCATGTTCATGACGGAGATTGCCCGCAAGACCATCCGCGGGGAAGAGGCCGATGCGGAGCTATTTGATTTCCTGCTCGGCAATTTTGTTTTCCTCGACAGCACGGCACATCCCTTTGCCAATCTCCACCTCCATTTCATGGCCAAGTTGACGGAACACCTCGGCTTTTTGCCAAACGATAACTTTGCGGAAGACCGCCCCTTTTTTGATCTGGAAGAGGGCAACTTCCAACCTGTCCATCCGCTGCACCCCCATTGGCTGAACGAAGACCTGAGCAAAAAACTCAGTCTCCTCCTGCAAGTCCCCAAAGAACAGTGCCACCAAATACCGATGAGCCGCCAAGGGCGCAAATCACTCCTCCACGGCCTGCTCAATTTTTACCGGCTCCATATTGATAATTTCCCGGCCATCCATTCGCATGAAATACTGGAAGAAGTGCTGGGGTGATTCGGTTTTCAGTCCGCAGTCCTTTAGTCTTCAGTCTTCAGTCTGGTTGGATGCAAGGTTTGGGTGTGGGAGCGAATTAAAATGACTTCTGAGGCAAGTTGTTACCAAAAACGGACTGCCGCCTCACGGCATAATACAGTTCATCGAGGTATTCGCCGTTCTTGAAAACCGTTTTTTCAAAGCGGTGTTCGAGCATGAAACCTGCTTTTTCCAAAACCTTTTGCGAAGCGGTATTTGTCCCGAAGGGACGTGCATAAATTCGGTTGATGTCCCAGTGCTTGAAGCCGTATTCCACCATTTGCACCACTGCGCGGGTCATGATGCCCTTGCCCCAAAAGGGTTCGGCCAGCCAATAGCCCATCTCTGCATTTTTGCACATAATGTCCTTCTGCGGATGGACGCCGATGCTGCCGACGGCTTCTCCGTTTATGTCAATGGCAAGCACGTTGGGCAGTTCAGGTTCAGTGGCCATGCCGATAAACTGCTTGCCGTTTTCTTCCTTGTACGGGTATGGAAAAAGGTTTGTCAGGTTTTTGGCGATGTTGAAATTGTTGGCATATTTTACCAAATTGTCGAGGTCGTTCATTGACCAGGGACGGAGGGAGAAATCCATAATTTGTGGGTTTGTGAATAATGGATTTTTGAAACGGGAAGCAAGGGGCTTTAGTTCCTGAAAATGCGATGTGCTGTCAATGTCATCCAACTCATGCCAATCTCTTTCTGGCAGGGCATCAAATGTTGCTGCTCTCAATATCTCTCGCAAAGGCGCTAAGTATTCAGGATCAACGCCCTGCCTGTCCATACGGACGTACCAGCAACTTGTCCCGGCCCCTCGGGAGGCAGGTTAGCACCTTTGCGAGGGGCGCAGGGGCAGCATTACATTTGATGCACTGCCCTCTTTCTTTGTGCCGTCAATCAAACAAGGCCGCCATATCCAATTCACTCTGCACGAGCCTCATCGAGTACTGGTTTTTTTTCAGTCCAAAAGTGGTAATAAATGTAATGAACAATGATTTTTTCGTTCCGGTCTCTTGCCGGAAGGCAGTTAATTTATTTTGGAGTTTTTCGGCATAAGGCTTATTGATGGCAAATATTTTTTGCGAAAATTTTATTTCACATAAATGCACGATACGGTCCCGCCTATCAATTACCAGATCTATTTGGGCATTGGTTTTTTGCTGCCCGCTCCTCCATGCCGACACTTCGGTGTAAACCCCTGCGATGCCCAAGTGCTTTTTAATATTGCCGATATGGTAGCGACAGGTATATTCATAGGCATAACCGCTCCATGCCCGCCACTTGGGGTGGTCAATTTGGGCGAGCCAGGCACCTTGCCCACTAGCTTTGCTGTTTTTGATGAATTTTAAATAAAACAGGGAATAAGGGTCGGTCAACTGGTAGAGGCTGCCCCTGTTTTTTTCGCTCATGTTCCTTTTGCGCTGATTCTGTAATTTTGTCGAAAAATATGCAATCATGATTTTTCCGGTTCAAGACCTAATGGACGAGCAAAAGTGCTATGAGTGGTTGGTTGATTTTTTCCACAACGGCAAACTGCCCTGTC
>DROJ01000131.1 GCA_011321935.1 Bacteroidota bacterium
CGGGAAGAAAGGCGTTGCCTCGAAGATATTTCTCAGAGGCAACGCCTTTCTTCCCGCCGGCCCCCTCGCAAAGGCATCGCCTCTAAATGCAAACACAAGTTTTCTATATTTTTAAATAAATGACCGATAATGCAAAAAACATAAAACCGGTTCACCGCATCCAAAAGGTGGCCTTTGACCTGGAGGCCAGCAGCCAACAGGAAGCCTTTGCCGGCCAACAAAAAATAAAGGCTCTTTTTGAAAGCTGTATTGCGCCTGCGCTGGAAAAAGCAATGGACGAACATTGCCCGAACGGGACAATATACAAATTGGACAAACTCCATGTTGACCTCGGAAAAATTGATACGGAAAACATAAACGAAAAAGACCTTTTTTTAAAATTTTACAATGAAATAAAAAAACAGCTCCAATATATACACCCCGGCAAAATAATAAAACAAACCCGGCAAGAAGGAGCTTTGGATATTTTTGTTTATTTCATAAAAAACGGCCATTTCCCCTGGCAGTGCGAATATGTAAAAACAGCAGAACTGGAGGCGGCCATATTATCTGAAAATAAAACATTGCCGGAATATTTCAGCAAATTGTTCCAAGCCGAAAACCATCGGCAAAGGCTTGCAAACCAGTTCAGTACGTTATTTATCGAAAATATCGTTTTAAATATTTTAAAAGAAAAAAACAAGGATTGGCTGGAAAAAGAAAAGCGGCGTTTATCGGTTTATTTTAATAAAAAAAATGCGCTGCTTATTATTTTGGAAGCAGCTTGTAAAACGACAACAAAAGAAAATTTTTATTTAAAAACAATTGCCGGGCATATTGACTCCAATATCGGATTTTATAAAAAAAACAAAGAAACAAAAGAAACAAGGGATGCCGGTTTTTTTAAAAACAAAAAAGAAAATACAAACAAGGACAACGGGCCAAAAGAAGAAAAGGAAATATATGCCGACCACGCGGGAATTGTTTTATTGCACCCATTTTTGGGCCGTTTTTTCGACAATATAGAGCTGCTCGAAAACAAGGTTTTCAAAAATGAAAAATCAGCGGAAACAGCAGTCCATTTATTGTATTTTCTGGCAACAGGAAATACCTGCCCAGAAGAACACGAACTGCCGGTTTTTAAAATGATGTGCAATTGGCCCTTAAAAAAACCAATTGCCAAAGAAGTGCTTTTGCCCGAAAATTATACCGCAAAATCGGAAGCCTTATTAAGGGCGGCCATCGGGCATTGGGACAAATTGAAGAACACTTCCATTGACGGCCTGCGGGAAGGTTTTTTGCAGCGCAAAGGAAAGTTGGAACAGCAGCCCGAACATTGGAACTTAACGGTCGAGCATAAAACGATTGATATTTTGATGAACTCCCTGCCCTGGAGCATTTCCATTGTCAAACTGCCGTGGATGAAAAAGATGCTCCGGGTGAACTGGGCTTGATTTATTTTGGTAGCACAGCGTTCACGCTGTCCCGGCCAACGGCCTTCAGGCCGTTAAGAGCTTGTTGGAATTTTTATTTGTTGAAAATCAATAAGTTGTGGTTTTGGAAAGTTGTCAACTTTTTAAAAGTTGACAACTTTAGACCGAGCCATTTTATAGACCACTGGAAATTGATAAAAGCCCCAACTTGCTCTTAACGGCGTGAACGCCGTTGGCCGGGACAGCGTGAACGCTATGCTACCAACAGCAATATGAAAACAAAAGCAGCCATACCAAAAAGCAGTACCACCTCTACCAACCGGGCGGACGCTGCGCCTTTCTTCCAGAAAAACGGGAGAGGGAACGGCTCATCATTTTTTCAGGCACAGGCAAAATTGAACGTCGGCCAGCCCAACGACCGCTTCGAAAAGGAGGCCGACAACATGGCCGATGCCGTGGTGCAAAACAAAGCGGACAGCGCCCGCCCGTTGTTCGGCCAAATCACCCCTTTGGTGCAACGGCAACCGGAGGAGGAAGTGCAAAAGCAGGAGGAGGTGGTGCAGGAAAAAGAGGAAAAAGAAGTGCAAATGAAAGAGGACGGGGAAGTGCAAAAACAGGAGGACGAGGAACAGGCGCAGACAAAAAAAGAGGAGGAGGTGCAGGAAAAAGAGGAAAAAGAAGTGCAAATGAAAGAGGACGGGGAAGTGCAAAAACAGGAGGACGAGGAACAGGCGCAGACAAAAGAAGACGAAGAGGTGCAGGCCAAACGCGGCCCGATATCCGAGCGCAACCGCAAAAAAACAGACATTGCGGCCTTGCTGAAATCACGCAAAGGCAAAGGCGCCCCACTGCCCGACCCCCTCCGCCAGAAAATGGAAGATAACTTCGGTGCCGATTTCAGCAGCGTGAGGCTGCATACCGACAGTGCGGCCGTTGCCATGAGCAAAAAACTGGGGGCACAGGCATTTGCCAGCGGCAGCGATATTTTTTTCAACCAGGGAAAATTTGACACGGGGACTTCCAAAGGCGAACATTTGCTGGCGCATGAACTGACGCACACGGTGCAGCAGGGGGCAGTAAAAGAGAAACCAAAAGAGGAGAAAAGCGACCTAGACAACACCCCTCTCCAAGAACCAATCATCGTGCCCGTGGACGGCAGCGCCGAACCAACTCCCGACCTGCCCGACACCCCGGGCGCCAGCCCCGATGCCGCTCCCCCCGCAGACCAGCCAGCAGAAGGGGCTGCTCCCGAAGAATTGCCAAAAGAAGAAACCCCTACCCCCCGCTCGCCAGAAGAAGACCCGAATTTTCAGGCATTAAAAAAGAAGTCGAAAAAGACCGCCAAGCTGCAGAAATCGCACCCTGAAGCCACTGCCCTTGCCGACAATGCCGGAAAGGCCGCCGCCGCACCCAGCAACGAAAAAACCGGGCAGGCACAGGCCAATCAAACCGATGAAATGGCGGAAGAAGAGCCTAAATTGTTTGATGCCAAAAGTTTCAAAGAAGCTTTGCTCGCGGCTATCAAAAAGGTGCTTCCGAAAGATGAAGAAGAAGCCGACCAGTTTCCCGACAGCGGCAAAATGGACAAAGTGAAAGGGGAGGCTTCCCAAAAAGTGGACAAAGAAAAACAGAACGCCGCAGGCGGCATCCAGAAGGTGTCGTCCAAAGCACCCGACACGGCTGCCGTGCCCGACCGCAAAATAGCCGAACTCAAACCGCCCCAAACAGGCAAAAAACCCGGCAGCCTCTCTGCCGGCAAAGCCATGCCGCCCGCCCGCAACAACTCGGAAGTGAACCAGCCGCTGGAACAAAACTCGAAAGAACTGGACGACGAAATGACCGCCAACAATGTGACCGACGAGCAGTTGGCCAGATCGGAGGAGCCGGCTTTCCTCGCTGCCCAGGACTCGAAAAAAACGGCGCAAGAACATGCCAAAACAGCCCCCGTAGAATTCAGGAAAGGCGAACAAGGGCTATTGGAAACTGGCCAAAAAAAGGCAAAAAATTTCGGCGACAAGCAGGTGGAGGAAATGTTCGGCGACCGCAAAAAACTGTTCGGGAAGGCTACCGAAAACCAGCAGCTTTCTTCTAAAAACAATACCAGCGAGCGGGAACGCATCGGCAAGGAGATTGACAAAATTTACCAAAAAACAAAAGAAGACGTCGAAAAAGTGATCGGCAAACCCGACGGGACAGAGGGGACTTTGGACGCCAATGTGAACCGCCAATTTGAACTGTCGGCCAAATGGGCCAACCTGCGTTTTGAAAACTACGTCCGCAAGGAAATGGACGCCTATAAGCAGGAGCGCTATGGCTCCTGGTGGAACCCGAGCGGCTGGGGCAAGCGCATCAAAGACACCTTCGTGGGCCTGCCCAAAGAGGTCAACCAAATATATGTGCGCGCCCGCGAAAGGTACTTGGACGACATGGACGGGAAGCTGACCCAAATCGCCGAATTCATCGCCAACTCGCTGACCGCCGTCAAAAAAAGGATCAACCAAGGCCGGCTGGAGGTGAAAAAATTTGTGGCCGACCAGCCCGCCAATTTGCAGAAAATAGCGGCCAGCGCTGCCTCCGAAATACTCGACAAATTCAACGAACTCGACGATGCCGTGGTCAGCAAGCAGGAAGACCTGATAGACTCCCTCGCACAGCAGTACAAAGACTCCCTCGCCGAGGTGGACGCCCGCATCGAGGAAATGAAAGCCGCCAACCGGGGGCTGATAGACAAGGCCCTCGACGCCATCAAAGGAGTGATCGAAACCATCAAAAAACTCCGCCAGCTCATCTCCGACCTGCTCTCGGCCATCGCCTCCCTCATAGATACCATCATGGACGACCCCATCGGCTTCATGAAAACCCTCTTTGCGGGCATCAAGCAGGGCATTGACAATTTTAAGAAAAACATCCAAAAACATTTGGTGGGCGGCCTCTTCGCTTGGCTCACCGGGGCGCTCGGCCCGATGGGCATCACCATTCCCGACAACCTGTTCAGCCTTTCCGGCATCTTCAACCTCGTGACGCAAGTGCTGGGGCTGACCTGGGCCGCCATCCGCCGCAAGCTGCTCAAAGTCATCCCCGAGCCCGCCCTCAAAGCCCTCGAAAAAACGGTCGAAGTTTTTAAATTGATAAAAGAAAAGGGCATTGACGGCCTCTGGGAATTTGTAAAAGAGAAATTCACCGACCTCAAAGAAACGGTCATCGAAGCCATCAAGAACATGCTGATTACCAAGGTAATACAGGCTGGCGTGAAATGGCTGCTGAGCCTGCTCATCCCCGGAGCGGGCTTCATCAAAGCCATCATGGCCATCAAAGATGTGGTCGTCTTTTTTGTGGAATCCGCCATCATGCTCATCCCCGCCCTCATAGACGGCATCAAAGCGGCAGCGGCCAAAAATTTTGGCGGCATCGCCACCGCCATCGAAAACGGCATCGGCAAATTGATCCCCCTCATCATCGGCCTGCTCGCCCGCCTGCTCGGTATCAGCGGACTGGCCAAAAAGGTGCAGAAGATCATCAAAAAAATCAGGAAACGGATTGACAAGCAAATAAACAAACTGGTGCTGAAAGCAAAAGGATGGGTGAGGAAGATCTGGAAAGGAGGGAAGAAAGTGGCGGGGAAGGTGAAAGGGAAATTGGTGGACTGGTGGAAGGCAAGGAAGAAGTTTAAAAACACTGCAGGAGAGAGCCATACCTTGTTTTTTGAAGGAAAAGGGAAAGCTGCAAAGTTGATGATCGCCTCAAAGAAGACCAAGGTTGAAAAATTCTTGGATAATTATCCAAACAAAACCAGTCAGGAATATATAGATGCAAAGACGGCTCTGAGCCGAAAAGAGAAAATAATTTTTTCTCCTGCCACCAAAGGGAAAAAAGAAAGTGATAAACGGCAGAAAGTAATGAATGCCTTGACCGAAATCAGTGCTGCATTTGCCAAACTTGGAGCAGTTAAATTGAAAGCTGCCGATTATCCAAAAACAACCGCTCCTGTTTATTCAGGGCCTCCACCCAATAAAAATAAAGTCGAATACGCCGTAGGAAAAGTGAAAAAAGGAACTAAGCCTCCCAAAGGTAGGAACACAGGTACATCAGGCTGGGCAGATGTATTTGATGCAGGATTGACAAAGACTTCAGATAGGTGGGTTCAAATGCATGTTGTAACAGAACAACTTGGCGGGAAAGGGATTCCAAGCAATTTAATATCGGCTCCCAATAGCGTCAATTCTGGTCACTTTAGAACCTTTGAACAATCCGTTGCCAGTTTGGCAAAAAAGAAATCAAGGGGTATTAAAAATGTCATATGGTTCGAAGCGTCCGTACAATATTATGATTCTAAATTTGCCAAAGGTATTAGCGGAAAAGCTGGACTTTATCTTTTCAAAGGGTTTAAATCAGGAAAGGCAGAATGGATGAAAGATGGTTCAACCGTTTTGCAAGCACAAGCTTTGATTCCAAAACCCAAACTTCATATTCAAAAGAAGGTAAGTTTGAATTTAAGTTCCGGTAAAGATTTAAGAAGCGTAATAAAAGATGCAAAATTTGTTGAGTTAATCAAAGTGAACAGGTATTATAAGAGTACCAGGGGATTTGAAACAAAAATGAAATCTGCTTTATCTAATCAATATACGCCAAGTGTGGTAAAGAAGAAAATTGATTCGGTTAAAAATAAAATGCCAACCAAAATTGTATTGAACAACCCATAATCATTTGCACATGGAAAAAAATAGGGAAATTGATTTTTATGCTTTGGCAAAATCTAAAATTGCCAAACTTAAATCCACAAAAGGTTTTGAAATATATAATTATAAAATAAGGAAAGGAATCACTGAATCGAAAATTGAGAAAATGGAAAAATTAATGAAAATGGAGATTCCAAAGGAAATGAAAAAAATTTATCGTTCTATGAATGGTTGTGAGTTGAGTTGGGCTTATGAAGATGATGAAAATAATCTTTATGGCTTTTGGGATATATGGCCGCTTGAAAAAATATTTTTTGGGTGGGACGGCAAATTGACCTTGGCCAACTTTAAAAACCCTTTTGAAGATATTTTGTGGAATGACCATTATGAAGAAAAAGAAATAAAAGAATTAAAAAGACACAAAGTAATAGAGCCTGTAGAAGGAGAAAGTTCTCATATTACATGTAAATTAAAAGATAATAAAATTGAACTGTTTTTTGTTGAGGAAGATAGTATCAAGCCATTGCCAATTAAATTAAATACTTATTTTCAATTAATTATTGAATCTTTAGGGGTTGATGAAATAAGAACCCAAATTAGGAAAAAAAAATTCATGAAAAAACCAAGCTCGTACAAAGAATTAAAAATGCTGAGCAAATTAATTGATGTGGACATATCTTTTTTGCTACATTTATGAAAAGTCGGAACTATTTACCACCCCTCAAAGGGGTGGATTGCAATAGAGGCTATCTCATAAGTAGTCGAGTTTTTGAAAAAAATAAATTTATTTTGTTTTGTGAAATACTCATTTTGAGTATAAGACAGATTTAGGAAATGGAAAATTTGGCAGTGTGTCAAATGTAATGCTTTTTTTTCGAGGGTCTCACGACCCTCGAAAAAAAAGAAAAAAAAGCATTACATCTGATACACCGCCGAAAATTTTAACTGATACGTTTTCAACGCAAGGCCGCAAGGAGCGCAAGGGAACGCAATAATCCATTAGTTTTTCATTGCGTTCCCTTGCGCTCCTTGCGACCTTGCGTTGAAAATGTATCAGTTAAAAAGACCACCACCCAGATTTACTAAATTTTAAAAATTTAGTAAATCTGGTATTATTTTAATAAGGCAGGGTATGTGCACAAAAATTCCTGCCTCTCGTACAGGCATTCGGCTCCGCTGTTTTTTGTCATCCGCTTTAGCGGAACTGCGGCGTCTGGTGTGCGCAGCTTCCCTCTTGACGTTGCAGTTCCGCTAAAGCGGATGACAAAAAACAGCGGAGCCGAGTGAGCATTTTGTACATTTCCCTCGGCTGATTAAAATGATACGAAATCTCGACTTATGAGACAGTCACTAGTGAAGTAGCTAGTGGTACAAATCGTAATTAACTAACCATTTAGTTTTTGGTTAAATGCCACATTATCAGGGATTTGGCGGACTAATCACTAGTCAACTAATTACTAATCACTGCACTAGTATTGGGGGTAGTAAGTAGTTACGAAAAATCAAGATTTCCATGAAAAAATCCACCTCCCGCCGCACCCGCGCCCGCCGCCGCCGCAAGCAGTCCACCGACTCCTTCTTCCAAAAAAAGACCAAAAAAGAAGCCCCCTTTTTTGAGATCGGCCATGCCGGCGGAACGGCAACGAGCGGCAAAGGCCGCCCCAGCACCGCCGTCAACTTCGGCCACCTCGGCCCTGTAAAACTAAAAGGAAAAACCAAGGCCGACTACTCCAACAACGGCTGGAAAGCAACCGAGGAAAAGCTGAAAAAAGGCACGGGCTGCGAGGGCTGCAAACCAAAAAAATGCACCGAATATACCGGAGTGCTGGTTTCCACTTTCAAGGTAAGCACACGGGTATCACTGCCCCGAATGAGCGATTACCAAGCATACAGCGCCTGCCAAAAAAAACGGATCAAGGCAGCCATTGACGATGTGCTCGCTCCGCACGAGCAACAACATGTGCAGGCATTCAAAACTTACGACGGTACCGTAAAAACCCCTTTCAGCATGACGGCCTGCCGCAAAAAATTGAAGAACATTGCAGTTGCAAAATTTACGGACATGCACGAAAAAACCGAAGCGCCCCGCCGCGCAGCAGCCCAAGCTGCCAGCGATGCCCTCGACCCCTTCGTGGTCAACGTTGACCTGAAATGCAAGTAACGAACATGGAAAAACAAACCGCCGACCGGCCCATTTCATCCAATGCCGCCAACCTGCACTTCGCATTTGATTACCTGCAGAAAGTGCTAAAAACCCGTCTGGACATCCATTTCAACAAAAGCGGAAACGGGGCAAAAGAAGTGGAACTGCCCTCGCTGGGTTTCTATGACGACGGCTCCGTTTTTTCCCGTTTCATCACCCAGCACCAGCCCTCTTTTGAAGAATACGTAATCTTGCTATTGGCGCTGGCGCCCCATGTGCAGCCCAATTTTTTGGGAAATGCCATCAAATCCGCGCTGCCCGTGTCGGGCGATTTTTCTGAAATCGGGGGCGTCAAGGACAGCCAGCAGCGGGGCTTTTTGCCGACAGGCGAGACCGCTCATTTCATCCTTGCCGGCGATGATCTGGAGCGGCGCTTTGAGGTGCAAGAAATATTTTCTGCCGACCACTGGTTTTCCAAAAAGGGCATTTTGCATTTGGAGCCCGCCAAAACCGGGCAGCCCTATTTCAGTGGCCGCATCCTGCTCAGCCAGGAGTACATCGAGCTGTTCACCTTCGGCAAAGTATCTACCCCGGCCTTCAGCCCGGCCTTTCCGGCCAAAGAAATAAGCACCCAAATGGACTGGGACGACCTCGTGCTCGATGCCGCCGTAATGGAGCAGATCGAAGAACTCAAAACTTGGGTGCAGCACAACGGCACCCTGCTCAAAAAATGGGGCATGGCCAAAAAAATAAAGCCCGGCTACCGGGCATTGTTCCACGGCCCATCCGGCACGGGCAAAACCCTCACCGCTACCTTGCTGGGCAAGTACACGGGCCGCAAAGTCTTCCGGGTTGACCTCTCCACGGTGGTTTCCAAATATATCGGAGAGACGGAAAAAAACCTGTCGAACCTCTTCGACAAAGCAAAAAACAAAAATTGGATTTTGTTTTTCGACGAAGCCGATGCCCTTTTCGGAAAACGGACCAGCGTGAAAGACGCCCACGACCGCTTTGCCAACCAAGAAATATCCTACCTCTTGCAACGGGTCGAAGACTTCGACGGGCTGGTCATCTTGGCCTCCAATTTTAAAGCAAACATGGACGAGGCATTCCTGCGCCGCTTCAATGCCATCATCAAATTCCCTTTCCCAAAAGAAAAAGAGCGGATGGAAATCTGGAGGAAATCGTTTCCCGAAAACATCCGTTTTGCCAAAGGAACGGACATCCCCGCACTCGTCGCCAAATACGAAATCGCCGGCGGCAGCATCATCAATGCCGTGCATTTTGCCTGCCTCAAAGCAGTTGCCGCCAATTCAAAAACAGTGGGCTACCAAGATGTCTTGCTCGGCATCCGGCGCGAAATAGAAAAGGGCGGGAAGCTATTCAAGGAAGTCCAGGTTGCAAAAAAATAGCGACCTTCGCCCCGTGCTTTTACCTTTTTTAAACATAAACGAAACCGAAGCAGGCTGCGACGAAGCAGGCCGGGGCTGCCTTGCCGGCCCCGTGTTCGCTGCCGCCGTCATCCTCCCCAAAAATTTCAAAAACCCCCTCCTCGACGATTCAAAAAAACTTAGCGAAAAGCAGCGGGACATGCTCCGCCCCATCATCGAAAAAGAGGCCATTGCCTGGGCGGTCGCCAAATTAGAACCCGCGGAAATCGACCGGCTCAACATCCTTTGGGCTTCGGTAGAAGGGATGCACCGGGCGGTCAAAAAACTAAAAACACGGCCCACCTCCCTGCTCATTGACGGCAACCGCTTCAAGCCTTTCCCCGGCATCCCGCACCATTGCATCGTCAAGGGCGACAGTAAATACCTGCCCATCGCAGCGGCCAGTATTTTGGCAAAAACGCACCGGGACGAACACCTGAAAATTTTAGCAAAAAAATACCCGGCCTATGGCTGGGAGCAGAACAAGGGCTATCCGACGAAGGCGCACCGGGAGGCGATACAGACCTTCGGGGCGACCCCCCATCACCGCAAAACGTTCCGGCTGTTGCCCGGGACGGGCCAATAAATTGCCTGCCGACAAGCAGGAATCGGGCAGCCACGTTGGGCGGCTACCATAACATCCCGATATTTGCCGAATATTCGGAAAATATATTTTTCAAAAATCATAGCTGTCGTTAAATGCTGGGCATTGGCCTTGCCAATCACCAACAATTGACCACCAACAATCAATATGACTGATTATTCTTTTGTCTTCAATGCGCACCCCAGTTTCATCGAGTCCATGTACCTCAAATACCAGAACGACCCCGCCTCGGTGGAAGAAGGCTGGCGGGTGTTTTTCAAAGGTTTCGATTTTGCCGGAAATGGCAACGGCGCAGCCCCCGCCGGAGCGCCCGTTGCCTTCGACCTCGACGAGCTGCGCGTGCTCGCCCTCATCATCGGCTACCGCAACCGCGGCCACCTCAAGTCAACCACCAACCCGCTCAAAGACCGCAAAGACCGCAAGCCCTACCTCGACCTGAAGGACTTTAATTTAACAAAAGAAAAACTCGACAAAACATTTGCCGCAGGCAAAGAAATAGGCCTCGAAAACGCCACCCTGCGGGAAATCATCGAGCGGCTGGAAACGGTTTACTGCGGCAACATCGGCTTTGAGTTCCACCACATCCAAGACCGCCACAAACGCCGGTGGCTGCGCCGCCGCATCGAGGAGCATACCCCCGACAAGCAGTTCAACCTCAGCAACGAGGAGAAAAAACGCATCCTCGAAAAGCTGAACGGCGCCACTATTTTCGAGCAGTTTTTGGGCAAAAAATACGTGGGCCAAAAACGCTTTTCGCTGGAAGGCGGCGAGACCACCATCGCTGCCCTCGATGCCATCATCACCGCGGCTGCCGACGACCGGGTGGAGGAGGTAGTGATCGGCATGGCGCACCGCGGCCGCCTCAACGTGCTGGCCAATATCCTGGGCAAAACCTACGAAAGTATTTTCAGCGAATTTGAGGGCGAGATGCCCGAAGACCACGAATTTGGCGATGGCGACGTAAAGTACCACCTCGGCTTTTCGTCCCTCCTGAAAACGCCGCACGAAAAAGAGGTTTATGTCAAACTGGTGCCCAACCCTTCCCACCTCGAAGCTGTGAACCCCGTGGTGGAGGGCTTCTCCCGCGCCAAGGCCGACGTGCTTTACGATAGCGATTACGACCGCATTTTGCCCATCCTCATCCACGGCGACGCAGCCATTGCCGGGCAGGGCATCATTTACGAAGTGGTGCAGATGAGCCAGTTGGAAGGCTACTATACGGGCGGCACCATCCACTACGTCATCAACAACCAGATCGGCTTTACCACGGGCTGGGAAGACGCCCGCTCGTCCACCTATTGTACCAGCGTGGCGAGCGTGGTGCAGGCGCCCGTTTTCCACGTCAACGGCGACGACCCCGAGGCCGTCGTTTTTGTCTGCAAACTGGCGATGGAGTACCGGCAGCACTTCAACAATGACATTTTTATAGACATGGTGTGCTACCGCAAGCACGGGCACAACGAGGGCGACGACCCGAAATTCACCCAGCCGCACCTCTATAGTTTGATCAACAAACACCTCGACCCGCGGGCCATTTACAGCCAAAGGCTGGCCGAAAGGGGCGAGATCGAAAAGGCCATTGCCGAAAAAATGGAAAAAGAATTTTGGGCAGAATTGCAGGCAAGGCTGGACAATGCAAAACAGAAAAAGCTGCCCTATGTCTATCAGGTGAGCGAGGAGGCTTGGCGCAAACTGAAAAAGACCACCGACCCGCAGGACTTTGAAGTGTCGCCCGAAACGGGCATTGACCGGAAAACCATTGACCGGCTGTTGGAGCACCTGCACACCCTGCCAGCAGACTTTCACTTCGTCAGCAAAATCAAACGCATCTTAAAAACATCGAAAAAAATATGGGACAGCGGCCACTTGGACTGGGGCCTCGGCGAACTGCTCGCATACGGCAGCATCCTCCTCGACGGCAACGACGTGCGCCTCAGCGGACAGGACGTGAGGAGGGGCACTTTCTCCCACCGCCACGCCGTGCTGGAAGACGAACAGGCCGACGCTGAATACAACCGCCTGAATTCCATCCAGAAAAAACAGGGCAAGTTCCGCATCTTCAATTCGCTGCTTTCGGAGTACGGCGTGCTGGGTTTTGAGTATGGTTACTCACTGGCGAGGCCCGATGCGCTCGTTGTCTGGGAGGCGCAGTTCGGCGATTTTTTCAACGGCGCACAGGTGGTCGTTGACCAGTTTATTTTTGCCGCAGAGCGGAAATGGCAAAGGATGAGCGGCCTCTGTATGCTACTGCCCCACGGCTATGAAGGGCAAGGGCCCGAGCATTCGAGCGGCAGGGTCGAACGCTTCCTGCAGCTCTGCGCAAATTACAACGTGACGGTGGCCAACGCAACGACCCCGGCCAACCTTTTCCACCTCCTGCGCCGCCAACTGGAACGCCCCTTCCGAAAGCCATTGATACTGATGACGCCCAAAAGCGGCCTCCGGCAGTTCCTCTCCCCTATCGAAGATTTTGAAACGGGCACGCGCTTCCAAGAGGTCATTGACGATGCTGCCGCAAAAAAGACAAAAACAAAAACCCTCCTCCTCTGCACCGGCAAAATATACTACGAACTGCTGGCCAAAAAACAGGCGGACAAGCGCCAAGACGTGGCCATCGTCCGCGTGGAGCAGCTCTACCCCTGGCCAGAAAAACAACTGGATGCCATTTTTAAAAAATATGCAAAAGCAGAGCTGAGATGGGTACAGGAAGAACCCGCCAACTTCGGCTACTGGACGCACATCCTTTTTAATTTATATGAAAAGAAAGAAATAAAGCTGGTGTCCCGCGAGGCAAATTCTTCAACGGCCACCGGCTTTAAAAAGAAGCATGAGCGGCGGCAGAAAGAGGTGGTAGAAGGAGCCTTTGCAAAATGAACGATTGCTATGGACAGCCTGAGCCATGGATGAAAACATTTGATAACCAGCCATTTAGCCGCAGAGCGGCGAAATCACTTTGCGCAGAAAAGTGCTGCCCGCCGATGGCATCAAAGAAAAAATATTGGCCACAAAAAGGGCCGACACCAAGGAACTCATCCCCTGCCAACAGAACCAGAAAAATGTGGAAGACATCAATCCCGATTTCCTGAAAGGGCTTAAATTCAACTATGTTGATGGAATGGAGGAGGTGCTGGAAATTGCTTT
Organism: Bacteroidota bacterium; assembly: GCA_011321935.1. Classification (GTDB taxonomy): domain Bacteria; phylum Bacteroidota; class Bacteroidia; order Chitinophagales; family Saprospiraceae; genus UBA6168. Next base: position 13,407 of record DROJ01000131.1, read on the forward strand.
TTAAAGGAAGTAAAATAGCTGAATGGTTGAATGGCTCAAATGGTTTGTTCCCTCAATCGGAAACAAACCATTCGAGCCATTCAAACCATTTCACCTTAGGCAGTTCCAACTAATAAATTAAACATTCTGACGTGTTCCCCGATGTGAAATCGGGACAGGCCTTTTTCCTTCTGAGAAACTTAAAAAAAACTTACGTAGCCCCACTATGTGCGTTTTTTTTAAATTCCTCAGAAGAAAAAAGGCCTGTCCCGATTTCACATCGGGGAACACGTCAGAATGTCTAATTTATTAGTTGGAACTGCCTTACTTCACCACCAGTCTTTTCGTAAACACCTCGCCGTCCAATCTCACCTCGACCAGGTACATCCCCGCGCCCCATTTGGTCATGGAAAATTGTTGGCCGGAGGTACTTCCCTTGAGTGTTTGCCTATAAATGGTACGGCCAGACCAATCCATTATCCTCACCGTTCCGGTTTCAAACGGGGCATTCATTTTTAAGGTAAACTCACCGTTCGTTGGATTGGGAAACAGCTCTATCTCTTTCTCCACCGATCTTTGGCTCAAGCTGGCCGCTTGCGAACCTGCTGGCGGCGCAAGGATCGTCGTCCCACCGCAATTGGCATTGATTTCCGCTACGCTGTTGCAACCAGTTTTATTGAAAAATATAAAGACCGTTCCGGCAGTCCCGCCGTTCACCAAGTTGCGGATTGCGCAGCAATCTGACAGCAGGAAGTTGTAGTAAACCAAGAGGCTGCCGCTTACCGTGCCCAGCGAGTTGAGGCCGTTGAGGCTCAATAGGTTGTTGTTGAGCAAGACGGTCAAGTTGCCTCCAAGTGTCGTTAAACTATTCAGCCCGTTCAGGTTGGTGAGGCCAGTAGATTGAATGGTCAAGTTGCCAGTGATGGTCATTATGTTCATCAAAGGCGAAAGGTCGGTTATGCCAAACCCAGCAATAGTGACACTGCCGTTTACGGTAACAATGCAGTTCGACCAGGCATTGACCTGCGCTTGGGTGTAAAAGGCAACGTTGCCATTATAAATTTGCCCCCCGGCGTTGTTTATTACCACGGGGTTGTTGGCATAAGCAGCCATGCAGGTCGGGTCGGCCTGCAGCCTCACCTTTATATTATAGTTGCCTGCGGCCAAATTGGCAAATGTGCTGGATGCCTGCCAAGTGGCGCCGTTGTCCACGCTGTACTCCAAAGTGCCGTTGCCCGTCGCGTTCACCACAATAGTGCCCGTTGGAACAGTACAAGACGGCTGCGTGACCGTCGGTGCGTTCACTGTCGGAGGGGTGCAGCAGCCAGTCGGCGCATTGAGTACCACCGGGTTCTGTGCATAGGTGGCCATGCAGGTCGGGTCGGCCTGCAGCCTCACCTTTATATTATAGTTGCCTGCGGCGAGGTTGGCAAAAGTATTGGATGCCTGCCAAGTGGCGCCGTTGTCCACGCTGTACTCCAAAGTGCCGTTGCCCGTGGCGTTCACCACAATAGTGCCCGTCGGGGTGGCGCAGGTCGGCTGCGTGACCGTCGGTGCGTTCACTGTCGGAGGGGTACAGCAGCCAGTCGGCGCATTGAGTACCACCGGGTTCTGTGCATAGGTGGCCATGCAGGTCGGGTCGGCCTGCAGCCTCACCTTTATATTATAGTTGCCTGCGGCCA
>DROJ01000132.1 GCA_011321935.1 Bacteroidota bacterium
AATCATTGGAAAATGTGCCACCGGGAGATTATGAACTGACCGTGACCGATTCTTTGGGCTGCGGATATTTGTTTTTCTTTTCGGTTGATATAGAGGTGGCTGTCAGGCAAGTTTTGGCAAATGGGCTGGCCGTGGAGATATTTCCAAATCCGGCTGTTGCGGGCGGGCAGGCGTGGTTGCGGTTCAATGGAAGGCAAGCGCAAAATCTGGAAATACAGGTTTGGGACGGGACAGGAAGGTTGCTTCGGACAGAACGGGTTTACGTTTTGCCGGGCGTATCAAGACACGGGTTTTTTATGCCGGATGCAGCAGGGCTTTATCGGATTTTGGTAAAGGATGAAACCGGGGACTTTGTGAATTTTAATTGGGTTTTGTTGGGGGAGTAATTCTACTTTGACACTCAAAATTTTTCACTAACCCAATTTTTTTAAAACAACAAAATGAAAATCATCACCTTCGACAACCCGCACCGGCAAAAGCATTTTGAATTTTTCAAAAACATGAGCCATCCGCATTTCGGCATCAGCGCCAATGTGGACATTACCAAACTGCTGTTTCAAATAAAAAAAGAAGGCCTGCCGTTCATGCCCACCATCGCTTGGCTGGCCAGCAAAACGGCCAATGACCTGCCCTCCTTCCGGCAAAGGATAAGAGGGGAATCAATCGTTGAGCACGAATCCGTCCATCCCTCTTTTGCCGTTGATACCGAGTCCTCGGATGTCTTCAGTTTTTGCGAAGTAAAATACAAAACGGATTACCGCAGCTTTTTAGAGGATGCCCTTTTACGGATCCGGGAAATGAGGGCAAACCCCTGTTTTGAAGATGAGCAAGGAAGGGACGACTACCTGTTCCTTTCTTCCATTCCCTGGGTCAGTTTCACCTCTATCATGCACGCCATGGACTACCATCCGCACGACAGCGTGCCGAGGATTGTTTGGGGGAAATATTTCAAAGAAAATGGAAAAACGATGTTGCCGCTGTCCGTTCAGGCACATCATGCTTTGGTGGACGGGAAGCACGTCGGGCATTATTTCCAGAATTTTGAGAAGATGGGAAGTGATGCGGTGGAATGGTGCAAGTAGTTACGTTTTTTTTAATGTCTTTTTAATCTTTCATGGTAGAGCAAGTCTCCGTGCCCTTCTGAAAGAGGGGGAATTCCCAAAGGGATGCTGTGCATAATTCCCCCTCTTTCAGAAGGGCACGGAGACAGGCCAACAGATCCGGGCAACTTTCATGGGCAATGAAAATGATTAGGGAGTAGATAACTTGACAATCCAAGGGCTTTCAAACCCTTGCGCCTTTCAATCAAAAATTGTAACTGTTTAGCACCCCTCGAAATCCCGGAGGGATTGAATTTGAATAACCCCGGATGCCTGCCTGCCGGTAGGCAGGAAATCCGGGGGAGCGATGAAGATGGGCAGCAACCCCGGAGGGGTTGAATGTGAATCCAGATGGCCGACATTCAACCCCTCCGGGGTTGCTGCCCAGCTTTACATCTTTTCCCCGGATTTCCTGCCTACCGGCAGGCAGGCATCCGGGGTTATTCAAATTCAATCCCTCCGGGATTTCGAGGGGTGCTAAACAGTTACCAAACATTAATTTTTGTTCCAAAAAAAACGGCCAATACCAGTCGGTAACTCGCTGATTGTCAGCAACTACACTTTTTAGTTTTCACTTTTGCCATTTTATTTGAAGTTAGCATAGTTCTTGCAAAATGCGAAAGCATCTCATAAATATTAAAAAGCACGAACTATGTCAAGCTTATTAAAATTCCTCTCGTTCGTGCCCCCCATCCTGTTGTTTGTCCTTCCGGCGTATTCTCAGATACAGGGTAAGTTAGTGCATGTTGCCGGAACGAATACCTATCAGGTATCGGCCGTACCGACAGTTAGTTGGGTGCCACCACAAAGCGTTACCAGTGATGCCCGCATCACCTTGCGGGCGCCTACCGGAAAACTGACCCCATCCAACCTCCAAAGCCAAACGGGGGGCTGGACTGCCCAAAGCCCAGTAATAGCACCCGCCGAAGCACCAGGTTTTGATTACTTTTCTTTTTCGTTGGACAATCCATTGCTCACTGTTGCCTACAATGCCGGGTCGGCACTTCCTTTGTTCAGTTTTGAAAACAATGGGCAATGCACGGAGATTGAAATAGTCAACAACGCTACCGATCCATTTGCCGGCAATAACAGCCTGAACGTCAATTTTGAAAATTTCTTTACCATCGTTGGGGCCAACCTCGGCGTGAACGCATACGAGGGCAACGCACAAGAATCAGCGACAAGTTGCCCTTCGCTCGGCCTTTCTGTCACGGCCAACGACAACCCCGTCAGATGCAACGGCGATGTCACTCCGGTCACCGTACAAGCAATAGATGGCACTGAACCTTACACCGTAGTATATAGCAACACCGCAAATGGGGCAACTGCAAGCACCCCGATCAACAGTTTTGAAGGAACGGCCTTTTTCAATAACCTTCCCGCCGGACTATATACTTTTACCATCACCGATGCTTTGGACAGCATAGAGCAGGTTGAATATGAAATTGCCCAGCCAAATAAACTGACCATTGATGTCGAGGCTTCCCCTGCTACCTGCGACGGCAGCCTCGATGGGGCAGCAATAGTTAGCAGTGCCAATGGGGGGACAGTTGCCAATGACTATCAATATTACTGGAACACCAACCCCGGCATATCAACTCCTTCCATTGGCTTTCTCGACCCGGGCACCTATACGGTCACCGTGGAAGATGACAATGGTTGCCAAGCAACGGAGAGCGTTGAAGTCGGAACTTTTCTATTGTTTTTTCTCAATGCGGACATTACGGATATCAAATGCCACGGAGATGCCAATGGCGTAATTGACGTTTTCCCTGTCAGTACTACCGGCCCATTTACTTTTGATTGGTCTGCGAATGCACAGAACAGCGATGGTTCGGCCGCTTGGATGCTCGGCCCTGGCACCTATACCGTTACTGTAACCGACAATACCGGGTTTTGCACTGCTACCGAAGATTTTGTGATCGAAGAACCAGAAGCCATTGACCTGTCTTATGCCCTGCAACTGCCAGAGTGCTATGGCGACCAAGCCTTCCTTACCGGTCTCAGTGTTTTGAATGCAGCCGGACCTTACGAAGTGGGCATTACCGGCAGCTACACCCAGATCTCCGATACAGATTACGAAGTAGAACCGGGCGTTCCCCTGATGCTTGAAATTGTGGATTCCGTCGGCTGCAAATATTCCGAAGAATTCCTGATTCCTGCCCAACAAGAAATAACCGTGGATTTGGGGGATGACCTCTCAATAAAATATGGAGAAACCGTCAACCTGTCGGCCAATGTTTTTCCTTTGGCCGATATGGTACTGGAATGGTCTCCTTCGCCCTGGCTCAGTTGCCTCGACTGCCCCGACCCATCTGGAATGCCCACCGAAACAGGCACTTATCTGCTCACCGTCACCGACCCAACGGGGTGTTCGGCACAAGATGAAATCACTATAGACGTACGGAAATCAAGGGACATATACATCCCAAATGCTTTCAGTCCCAACCAAGATGGCATCAACGATATATTCCGCCCATACGGCGGTTTTGAGATTGTGGCCATCAGGTCCATGACTATTTTCGACCGCTGGGGCGGCATCGTTTACAACAACGAAAAAGGCTTTGTCCTTGCTAACAAAACAGAAGGCTGGAACGGGTTTGCCAACGATAAAAAACTGGATCAAGGTGTCTATCTATATACCATGAACGTTGAATTCATTGATGGTGAGACAGTCCTGTTTTCGGGTGAAATAACCCTCATGAAATGACAAAGCAACTTGTTTTCACAAAAACAAAAATTTGATAATCAATAATATACAAAGGCGGCTATTTTATATTTTTTAAAAAAAACAATCAGCCCTTTATCGGTAAAATATAATTTGGCTTCGTTTTTGAAAATTGCTTAGTGTTAAGATATTTCACTATTCCCCTCGTTTCTCCCCCCCTCGCACATAATTGGATTCTTTTGAAATGCAAACTTGACCTCCCCCTTTCAAGTCAGCTATAAGTTCAATTTTTCGTGAATTCATTTATTAAATGCAATAATCATTTATACAGATATGAAACCTCTTTTTACGATTGCATTGCTGTTTGCTTACCTCATTTCGTTCGGCCAACAAGGCGTAGAACTAAAGGTAAAGATCCTTCCTGATAACCAGACTTATCAGGTATTGCTCAGGGCCACCGCAGATGACCCAACAGGCAACAACATGATAACCGCTGGTGCCCAGATTACGCTAAGGGTGCCTACCGGAGGCTTCCAAACCGGCACTGTCACCAACCTTGCGGGCACTTGGTCTAATTCACCACCTCTCATTGCTCCTGCCGAAAACCCCGGTTTCGACTACTTTTTCTTTACCCTGGATGCACTGACTACTGCCGTTACCATTCAGCAGGGACTGGAAGTGCCCTTGTTCAACTTCACAAATGCTGGTTCCTGTACCGGCGCGATGGAGCTTTACGACAACGACACAGACCCGATCCAGTTTCCAAATTCTTTGAATGTAAACCTGGCCAATACTATTACCGTTGTCGGTTTCGGCCTCGGCAATTCATATCTCGGTAATTACAATGCCATCTCTGCCGATTGCGGGCATACCTATGAATGCGAAGACCAGCCCGGCGAATTTATTGACGTGACCGACCTTGTTTTTACGAGGCCGGATTGTGGTGTCGCCAACGGCAGTATTTTTATCGAGGCCACTGGTTCTTTGGAGCCGGGTTTCCCTTTGCAATACTCGATCAATGGTTTCAACAATGCAAACTGGCAAAACGACCCTCTCTTCACTGGCCTTCAATCTGGAGATATTTACGAAATATATTTACGCTTTGCTGGAGGGTTTTGCCGTTTTCACCTCGGCGACTATGAACTGCTGCCCCCTCCTGTCGGCACCTTGCAATCCGCTGACCTCCAGATGCCCGACTGTGGCATGTCAAACGGAAGCATCACGATGACTGCCTTTCCAAGTAATGGGGCAATCTTGCAATATGGCTACTCCATACCATCGGTCATGCCTGTACCGGTTTATCAGGATTCCCCAATCCTGGCCGATCTTGCTGCCGGCACCTACATCTTGTGGCTGAGGGACCGGGACAACCCCGATTGTGAAACCAATGTCGGAAATTATATTTTGGACGAAGACTGCACGGCTGTTCCTTGCTCCAATTTCGACCTGCAAAGTTTGGGCAACGGCAGGTACAGCGTCAGCCTGACACCGGGCGAAACGCTCAATGCCCCCAACAATGTGACCGAGAGTTTGAGCGTAACGATAAAAGTACCGACTGGCGGCTTCAACCTCGGCAACCTCGTTTCAGATGTCACCAATGTTAGTTTTGCGGTAGCAAATACAGTCGTCGCACCAGCAGAAGCCCCGGGCTTCGACTATATCACCATAGAATTGAGCTCTACCAATACCAGCGACATACCATATATAGCTGGCAACAACACGCTGCTTTTTTCTTTTGAAAATACCGGTACCTGCGAAGGTGCAGACATCTCGATTGTACCAACTGACGACCCTTACCTGCTCTCGGGCGCCAACATCGGACTCGACGTGACAGTGACGGGCAGCATGGTCAATGAGTGCATCGGCACTGGCACAGCAGCTTGCGACGCAGTACCCAATATGTGCCCGCTTACTTACCAATTGGACAAGCTGCCCAACGGCGACTTCCAAGTGTCCTTGTTGCCTTCTGTCACCCTCCCTGCGGGAGGAATGTCAACAACCAGTACTTTACAAGTAACCATCAAAACCCCGACTGGAGGTTTTATACCAGATCAAATCACCAGCTTGGTAACGGGCGTCACTATCGTTGATGCAGGCTCGGCCACCGCTCCGACAGAAGACCCTCTACATGATTACTTTTCGTTTTCAATGAGCGAGGCGTTCACCCTGTCCATCCCATATACTTCAGGTGTAATTGTCCCATTGTTTACTTTCAAGAACATCGGCCCATGTGTCAGTGGCGACATATTCCTGATGGACAACGCCACCGACCCGTTTTTTGTGCAACCAAATAGCCAAGGGGTCAATGTCGGCCAGATAATGACCGTACTCGGCATCGGCGCATCTATCAATGTCTGTCTTTCCAGCCAAGCATCGGTAGAGTGCCAGGGCGACCCCTGCCTCAGCCTCGTTGCTGGGTTTACTGCGCCGGATGGCTGCCAGGGCGAGAATATAACTTTTACGAATACTACAACTTCTAATGAGGCCAATCTTTCTTGGGAATGGAACTTCGGAGACGGTACGCCGACTTC
>DROJ01000133.1 GCA_011321935.1 Bacteroidota bacterium
CAAGTACCACCAGGAAGGGCGAGGGCACCGGCATCGGCCTCGCACTGGCAAAAGAAATGGTGGAACTGCTGGGCGGGCAAATCAAGGTGGAAAGCAAAGTGGGCAGGGGCACTGCCTTTGAAATCAGCCTGCCCGTGACCCGAAACGCGCCGCTGGAAACGGATATCAGAAAGGATATTTTTGTGGCCATGCCCGCACCGGAGAACCTGCCGAAAAAAAGTAAGGCCTGCCCCGACACCCCGAATACGATGCCCGCGTGGCCACAAAACGAAAAGCCCCTCCTGCTCATCATCGAGGACAACCCCGACGTCATCGAATACCTGCAGGCCTGCCTCGGCACCGGCTACCGTTTCCTCACCGCCCGCAATGGGAAAGAGGGGGTAGAGACCGCCCTCGAAAAAGTGCCCGACATCGTCATCAGCGACGTGATGATGCCGGAGATGGACGGCTTCGGGGTCTGCGAAAAACTGAAGAACGACCCCCGTACCAGCCACGTGCCCATCATCCTGCTCACTGCCAGGGCAAGGGTGGAAGACCGCATCGCCGGGCTGTCGCACGGAGCCGATGCCTACCTCGCCAAACCGTTCAATAAAGAAGAACTTTGCGTCCGGCTGGACAAACTCGTGGCATTGCGCAAGCAGATGCAGGAGCATTTCACCAATAAAAATATTTCGGAAAAATCAGAACCCGACTCCCCCGAAGAAGCTTTCCTCCAACGGCTTGTGGCCATCATCCACGAACATCTTGGCGAAGAAGATTTTAATGTCCCCCGCCTTTGCCGGTCTATAGCCATGAGCCGCACCCAACTGCACCGGAAAATAAAAGCGCTCACCGGGCAGAGCACCACCGAATACGTCCGCAACACCCGCTTGAGGGAAGCGAAGCGGCTGCTCGAAACGACGGGCATGAGCGTATCGGAAGTGGCCTATCAAACAGGTTTCAGGCACCCGAACAATTTTTCCACGGCTTTTAAAAATTACTTCGGCCATTCGCCGGGCGGGACAAACAAGTAACTGGTTTTCTCCAAAAGTCCACAGGACTTCTATGGGGAGCCCTGTGAACAAAGTGCCGGGATTTCTGTTGCCCACCAGCCTTTATATTTTTGGAAATGTCAAAAGTCCGGTAAAACAAAAGGTCACAGACCCGGAAAAACAAAATCTGTGTAATTATCCCTGTTTACAGATTTGGTTTCGGCATCGGGGTATGCCTTCAAAAATGTCCGGGGAAATTTCACTTTTCTTTTGGGGTTCCATTTGAATTCATAGGCAATGATTTTTCCATCATACTCTTCTATATAGTCTATTTCCTGTTGTTGGGTGGTTCTCCAAAAATAAACGTTGCGGTACAGGCGGTGATATTTGATATACTTTCTTCTTTCAGACATTAAAAAGTTTTCCCACAAAGCCCCGATGTCATTTCGCACCCCAAGGGGGTTGAACCCGCTGATGACAGCGTTCCTTATTCCGTTGTCCACAAAATAGATTTTCCGGCTTTTTGCCAATTCAACCCTCAGGTTCCGGCTAAATGTTGGCAACCTGAAAATGATGTACGCATCTTCCAGCAGCCTGATATATTTTTCCACCGTTGATTTGTTCAAACCCGTTAAATTGGACAGCTCCCGGTAGGAGACCTGGTTGCCAACCTGGAATGCAAGCGCCTGGACCAATTTTTCCAAGCCATCAGGTTTTCTTACATCTTTCAAAGCAAAAACATCTTTGTACAGATAATCAGAAACCAGTTCCTGAAGGGTCTCTATTTCTTGTCCGGCGTTATTGATGACCTCTGGATATGACCCGAACACCAAGCGGGTATCGAGCATGCGGATGGTATCCAACATCCCAAAATGTTGGATCAGTTCTTCCTGTGATAAGGGGAACATCCGGTAGGTCCACTTCCTGCCGGTCAGGGCTTCTTTTATTTTATCTGTCAATTCAAAAGAACTCGAACCGGTCGCAATCATTTGTATCCCTTCGCAATTGTCATGGATGATTTTCAAACTCAGGCCGGTATTGTCCAACCGTTGAGCTTCATCAATATAAACCACAGCCCCTTTTGGAAACAGTTCTTTTGCCCTTTTTCCCGTCAGGTTATTGAGCAATGCCCGGTCAAAGGATGAATCTCCATTTAACCATATTTGTGGTGACTCAACCTGTTTTGACAATTGCCTTAAAAGGGTTGTTTTTCCCGCCTGCCTCGGCCCAAGCAAAATGACTGCCTTTCCGGAAAAAAAATCTTTTTGAATGACTTCCTGTAAAATTCTGGTGAACATATAAAAAGCATTTATAGGAACAAATTTTTGAGTGCATTGTAAAAACCCCCACTTTCGAAGGAAACCATGTTTTTGTGGGTTTTTCGATTGGTTTTTAATGGTTTTTAGATACGTAGTGGGTTAATCTTTAAGTGTTTGATACCTTTGAGGCTCGTATTAATTTAATAACTGACCTTTCGCAGGAGGGATTTTCCGTAGATAAACCTTTGCTTATAGCTCCGGAATTTCATTCTGAATAAACCCTCATTTCCTCCG
>DROJ01000134.1 GCA_011321935.1 Bacteroidota bacterium
CTTCCCTGAAAAGCCCTTCCTTCATGCCCCTTTCAATATTTTTTACAAAACATTCAAAAGTATGTTCCCGCTGTTCGAGCATCAATATATCCCATGATTTGCGGTAATATTTTTGCAGGTCGTACAGGGCGCCCGGCGACACGTTTTTTATTTCTTCCCAAACATGGGCGCTCATTTTTTTCAGTTCGTCCAGCGCATTTTTGGAAGCGGTATTGATGATTTCCATTTCCTCTTGGTCCCTGCAGATATGTGTTTTGATTACCGTCTCGACCAAGGAGTCCTTATTTTCAAAATGCTGGTAAAGCGTCTTTTTGGAAATGCCCAGCCCACGGCTGATGTCGTCCATGGAAACGCTCCGTATCCCCAATTTCAAAAACAGTTTTTCGGCATTGATGATTATTTCTTGCTTGGTGTCCATCCGCTATTGTTTAGATAAATATGGATGGATAAACAAAGGAAACTTTTGATAGTTCAAAAGTTTCCTAAGTTTTATCAGAATTTGAGAAAACCAGAGTTTGAGAGTTTGAGAGTTTGAGAGTTTGAGAGAATGAGAGTTTGAGAGTTTGAGAGTTTGAGAGTAGTATATCGAAGGGACTCTTAATTATCGGAGAAGAGAAATTAAGAGTCCCTTCGATATACTACTCTCAAACTCTCAAACTCTCATTCTCTCAAACTCTCATTTTTTCGGCGGTTCCCAAAGTTCGATTTTCCTTCCTTCCGGGTCTATGACCCAGCCGAATTTTCCGAACTCCGATTCATCGGTTTTTTCCACTACCTGCACCCCTTCCTTTTTCAGTTCTTTTAACAGTGCGTGCAGGTCTTCCACTTGGTAATTGATCATATACTCCTGTTTGCCCGGTTCAAAATAATCGGTGTCTTCTTTAAAAGGGCTCCAGACAGAATAGGTTTCCTCTTCTGGTTTGTCGTGCCGCCGCCAATGGAATAATGCGCCCCATGATTCAACTGGAATGCCGAGGTGTTCCTTGTACCAGTTTTTTGTTTTTTCATTGTCTTTGCATTTAAAAAAAATGCCGCCGAGGCCGATGACTCTTTTCATGATTTTGATTTTATTAAAATTATGGTGAAGTATTTTGACGCAAGGATGCAAGGCAAGCCAATTTAGCCTTTGCATCTCCTTGCACCTTTGCGCCCATGCGTTGAAATGTTATTCCTGTTTTGCATTTTTCAATAAAAAAGCACTCAAAAGCGAAATGACAAAGCCCACCGGAAATATCTCCATCAGGGTCATGCCCACCCTGACAAGTGGCTTTTTATATAGCTCATTGAACTGTATTAATTCTTCTGTCTTTTGAGCAATTTCAGTTTGGGAAGCGTCGGATTTTTTCAGTTCAGCGATCAAGTAGTCCATGTACTGTTCAGGAAATTGCCGGGCTTCTTCGGAGGCATTATAATAGAACATCCAGCCGACGACATAAATGGCAGAAGCGACGAGTGTAATCAGCAATCCGGTTTGGAATGCCTTTCCAAAAGAAATAGCCCCTCCCAAATGATTGTCCCTGAACGACCGGACGCCAAAGAAGATCATGCTCAGGGCAACGATCATGGAAATATAGCCGAGCACCTCTCCGAGCTGCATGTCCATCTCTCCGTTTTCGCCTATCCAGATTGGCCGGGTGGCCATCATCAGCACACAAACGATGATGCCCGCAATGGCTCCAAAAGTCAGTACAAATTTTGTCATTGTTAAATGTTTTTTTTGTGGGCAGTGTGTCAAATGTAATGCTTTTTTTTTCGAGGGATTAAAAGATATGCCGTCTCAAGCTCTGCGGGACTAGTGCCTTCGGCACTAGATTTTTCAACGCAAGGCGTGGCTTTTAACAGTGCCTTCGGCACTAGATTTTTCAACGCAAGGCCGCTAGGCCGCAAGGGACCGCAAGGCGTGGCTTTTAACAGTGCCTTCGGCACTAGTTTTTTTCAACGCAAGGCCGCTAGGCCGCAAGGGACCGCTAGGGTTAAAAGCCTTGTCTTGCCTTGCGTTCCCTTGCGGCCTAGCGGCCTTGCGTTGGAAAATCTAGTGCCGAAGGCACTAGTCCCGCAGAGCTTGTCCCGGCATATCTTAGAGAGAGATATTAATCCCTCGAAAAAAAGCATTACATCTGATACGCCGCCTTTTTGTGAAACAATGCGGCAAATCAAAGGTATTTCGGGCAGTCGTGTTTCATCAAAAAGTACCAAAAAAACGGAAAGCTATAAAATCACCCAAAAGGACTACGGTTGTAATAGGCTGGCAATCAATCAGATAGGATTTTACTGTTTAGTATCCCAACTTCGATGGCTTTTTGCACCGCTTGGGTACGACGTTTTACGTCCAGTTTTGAAAAGATATTGGAAGAGTGGGTTTTTATGGTATTGGTGGAGAGGAAAAGCGCCTCGGCTATTTCTTTATTGGAGTGGCCCTGGGCGATGAGGGTAAGCACTTCGAGTTCGCGTTTGCTTAATTTATATTTGTTTAAAATGGCCGTGGTACTTTCAGTGGGAACGGTTTTTCCGGTTTCCGGTTTTCTTGTCAATTTTAGCCCTACCCATATGCCGAGGGCCGTGAAAAAAACAGCCACCACACCTATATATATTTCGACGGAAAGGTCGCGCACCAAATAACGGTACTCAATGAATTTGAGCATGCCGATAAGGGCGGCCATCAGTGCGCCATATAAAAGGATTGTTTTTTTCACGGAAGCAAATGTAAGGCAAGGAAGGGGGTTGTGCAATTCAGGGCAGGGGGATAAGGGATTCAATTCAGGGCGTGACGGGAAGTCACACCCTGAACAAAAAAAAAGGTGGCTGCCCCTTCGAAGGACAGCCACTGCGTCATTTACTCTCACTAATTGTATGAAACTTGAAATCGAAATTATCAGTTTGAAATCCGCCCTAATAACAGAATGAAACAATGCGATGTTTCGTCGAACTCCCCTTTTATTGTTAAGGAAACTTGAATTTTTTCAAATTTGACAGCTATCTGCTAAATAGGTAGATATCCGAGTTAGTACAAAGACGCTGCCAGATTGAAAAGGTTGGTTGATTGTTTTGATACTGCACCACTTTAGGTTTTCCCGAACCTTCAGGAAAACCTAAAGTGGTGCAGTAGAAATGCAGGAAAGCGGATTAGCCGAATAGTTTGCCAAGCCATCCACGGGAGTTTCCATTGCCATTTTCAGGTATTGTCAGGGAGCGGATGAAGGTCTTGCTGCTCACCTCGACCCAAGCATTGTAATTGCCCGGCGTGAATGTGCTCAGGTCAACTGCTATCTCCCCTTCTCCTTCTGGTAAATGGTATGTTTTGTTGAACCTCGCTCTCCCTATTTCATCTTGGACGATGATGGACACTTGGGCAGCCTCCGGCAAATAGCAGGGAAGCGCAGTTTGGACGGGCTGCGCCGGGTCTGGAAATTCCCCTATCAATATCTGTTCTTTTATTGGTCTGCTGCCCATATTAATTTATGCGTTAGGACGTGTGTGGGTAAATTATGGTCACTTGTTTTCGGGAAAAAGACAATGCTCCAATAGAAACGAGCGGCAGGTTTCCACCCACATCGTACATGCGCTCAGTTATGCGTTCGTGTCAAATCAAATAGTGGCGAAATACAACGTTTTTGAAAACAGGCCGCTCGAATCGGATCAATGCGGTTTTACAAGGAGCTCAGTTTTTCCGGGCGCAAATATAGTACTTTGTACGGATTGTTGGTAGTCGGCAATTGTAAGCTGGATGGCATCATCCGAATAAAGTGAGTTGCGGGTTTTTTACTTTTTCATGCAGGCCAATGTTATAGGCAGGCGTGGTTTTGCCAGCAAAATACTTCTTTTTGGCCAAGCGGAACTGGGCATGGATAATGTCGGCATAATTCCCTTCGCCCCTCATCCGCTTGCCAAAACGGCTGTCTTTCAATTGGCCGCCGTGGCAGTTTTTTATTTTGCCCAGCACTTTGTCTGCCCTGTCGGGCAATGCCTTCCTGATCCAATCTTCGAAAATGAGCCCGACATCTCCGTTCAGTCTCACCATTGTATAAGCCAGCCCCCTCGCCCCCAATTTGGAAGTATATTCGGCTACCTTGAACACTTCGTGGTCGTTGAGGCCCGGTATGACGGGGGCAAACATGGCCTTGACCGGGATGTTGAATTTCGACAGTTTCTCGATGGTATGGAGGCGGCTGTGAACGGAGGCCGTCCTCGGTTCGAGCAGCCTCCGCAGGCCTTCGTCCAGCGTTGTGATGGATATGGCAACGTGGACAAGGTCATGCCCGGCCATTTTACTCAAAATATCTAAGTCCCTCAATATCAGGCTGTTCTTGGTGACAATGCCCACCGGATGCCGGTATTTCCAAAGCACTTTTAAAATGGAACGGGTGATTTCCAGTTTTTTTTCGATGGGCTGATAGCAGTCCGTATTGCCCGACAGCATGATGGGCGCTGCTTTCCAATTGGGGTGCTTGATCTTTTTTTCGACCAGCTCGGCCGCATTTTTTTTCACTAAAATTTTTTGTTCAAAATCAGTCCCCGCGCTGTAGCCCCAATAGGGGTGGGTGTTGCGGGCGTAGCAATAGACGCAGCCATGCTCGCAGCCCTGATAGGGGTTCATAGACCAATCGAGCGGTATGTCGGGGCTGCTGACTTTGTTGAGCATGGTCTTGGGATGCACGTTGATGTACTCCGTTTTCAATTTTTCGCCATCGTCGAGGTTGACGGCGGGGTCTTCGTCGTAAACGAGTTCTTGAAATTGGTTGGGGGTATTGATCTGCGCCCCGCGGCCTTTTATATAAGGTGTGACAATCTGCATTTTGAAAAACATTTTGTTTTGCAAATTTATATAAAAAACATTTAAAACAAAAATGAATGAGCCTGCCCAATAAATTGGACAGCGACACTATGGAAAATGCCCACAAGCATTACTTTTGGCCTTTCCACCATATTTATCATTTCAACCCTTTGAATATGAGCAAATTAAAAAGGAAAAAATTCCTGAAAGGGCTGGCGGCCGGAACAATAGCCCTCCCTTTCCTGATCCGGGCTTTGGGAGGGGGGCAAACGGCCCGTTCCCAGTCAGCGCCGGGCATCATTTCTGGAAAAAAATACAAATGGCGCATGGTGACCACTTGGCCGCCCAATTTCCCGGTAGTGGGGGAGGGCTGCAATTTGTTCGCTAAATGGGTGGAGGAAATGTCGGCAGGCCGCATGGAAATCAAGGTTTACGGTGGCGGCGAACTCGTGCCTGCCCTCGAAACCTTCGACGCCGTGCGCAACAACGCCGCTGAAATCGGAAGCGGCGCCTCCTATTATTGGGCAGGCAAAGCGCCCTCCGCTGCGTTTTTTACCACCATCCCCTTTGGCATGAACGCACAGCAGATCAATGCCTGGATGTTGTCCGGCGACGGGCTGAAATTATGGGAGGAGCTGTATGCAGGTTTTGGCCTGATACCCATGCCCGGCGGCAACACGGGCTTCCAAATGGGCGGCTGGTTCAACAAAGAAATCAACTCCATGGCCGACTTCAAAGGCTTGAAAATGAGGATGCCCGGCCTCGGCGCAAAAGTATTGCAAAAGGCAGGCGGCACGCCCGTCCTGTTGGCGGGCGGCGAAATTTTCACCGGACTCGAAAGGGGCGTCATTGATGCCACCGAATGGATCGGCCCCTACCACGACTACCTGATGGGCTTCCACCAAATTGCCAAATATTATTACTCCCCCGGCTGGCACGAAACGGGCTCTTGCCTCGAAATCATTGTCAACAAAAATAAATACGAGGCATTGCCCCCCGACCTGCAGCAGATCATCCGCACGGCAAGTTACCGCGCCAACCATTGGATGCTTTCCGAGTTTGAAGCTAAAAATGCCATCTATTTGGAGAAACTCATTACCGAAGAAAACGTAAACCTAAAGCAGTACCCAAAAGAGGTGCTCGCGCAATTAAAAATATATACCAAACAAACCATCCAAGAACTGGTAAGCTCAGACCCCTTCGCAAAAAAAGTTTACGAAAATTACCGCAGCTTTATGGACAGGGCTTCCATCTGGGCAAAAGCATCAGAAAAAATATTTTACGATGAATTGATGAGTTAGGGAATTGTGAATTATGAATTATGAATTAGGGGTGTTAAGAGAAATTTTTGGTCAGTTTTTTTAGCCCCAGCGGGGCGGATATATTTGTAAAAAACCAAGTCAAAAGTGATTCAAAGCCCCAGCGGGGCGACAATATTTCTCAAAGCAAGAATCAGGGGAAATCAAACCAAGCATTTATTCTACAAATAGATGAAAATTCCCACAAAAATTTTGCTGCAAAAATTTCTCTTAACACCCCTAATTATGAATGGTGAACTATGAACTATGAACTATGAATTATGAATTGTGAAAAATCCAATGTTGACTTTTAGCAATGTGCAATTCCCTAAAGCAATGATCAGCAGCAAATAATTCACAATTCACCATTCACAATTGAAAAAAAGTGCACAACAGTTTTATATCCATAGTATCGGTTATTGAAAATAACAGCGACCAAGAGCGGTTGCCGGAATACCTTTTGCATTTGCACAAAGTATTGGAAGGCGCCTTTTCTGATTATGAAATAATTATTGTAAACAATACCTACGAACGGGACTTCAGCAATGTGACCAATAAACTGCCCGATGCCTTGCGGCAAAATATATTTTTATTGAACCTCTCTTCCCCGGTAAATAAAAACCATGCAATCGTTGCGGGGCTGGACCGGGCGAACGGGGATTATACCCTTATATATGAGCCCCTGTTTTATGATAAACCAGAATTAATAGTTGACCTGTACGAGGAGAGCATCAAAGGGGTTGACATTGTTTATTTAAAAGCCAATTCGAGGCAGACCAAAATCAGGTACCGGCTTTTTTATAAAATATTTTATTGGATATTGAAAAAATATTCCGATCTGGAAATTGATGACCGCGCGCATGACACCCGCATTATTTCCCGCAGGGCATTAAATTCATTGTTGCGGATGAGGGAAAACATGCGCTATATGAAAGCCATCTATTCTATAATCGGCTACCGCACCTCGTTTATTGAAGTGGAAGAACCGATAAAAAAAGACGACTCCAGTTTTTCTGAAAAATTCAGGACCTCCCTCGTGGCCATAACTTCTTTTACTTCTTTTTTGCGTTCTTTATTATTGTGGATATTTATTACCTCTATCGTTTTTATGGTGGCCGTTTTATTTAATGCCGTCAAAGTAAAAATAACGAACGTTGATATTTTTGGCACCTATCACGAAGCCATCCCCGGCTGGACTTTTTTGGTGGTTATATCTTCTATATTTTTTGCCATTACCTGCTTGATGCTTTATATCATGTCTATTTATCTTTCAAATATTTACCAGGAAATAAAACACCGCCCGATGTACTTGATCGAGAGTGTAAGGCGGTTTTGAGGATGTTTGGAATTGTGCCGAACTGCCCTTTTGTCCGGTATGGGAAGTACTGTTTTTGCGCAAGGGCAGGATAGTAGTTATTAGCTATTTCCAGACCTATGTAACGGTCAAATATTAAGTTCCCTATAGGGGTCGGCGAATAATAACCTTCCGATTTAGGCGACGTTATTTTTGATGCAGGCGATGCAAAAAAATAGAGCATAGCGGTTCTATTTGACATTTTTTTAAAGAAGCCTGCATTAAAAAGAACAAGTATAAACGGAAGGTTATTATGCGCCGACCCCTTAGTTGTCTTATTGTTACTGAATAGCTATGCAGCCCTTCTTGTTGCCCCCTCCAAAATATTCTTGGCGCAGATATTTTTCTATAAAAAAATGTAATAAGAGAACAAACCATTGTTTTCCTTCCTGGAATTTCCTTTTATCTTCTGAATAAAAACTTATAAGGCAGCATTTTTTAATCAGCATTCGTTTAGTGTTTGTCTTTTAAATCTGTCCATTCATACGAATTTCGGAAGCTGCACTTCCCAGTTGTAATGTCCTCAGGCAAGTAAACAAATCCCAGCATTTATTCACTTTTTTTCTTGTTTGATATATGGTGTTGTTCCACCTATTAGTGCTTCAATGCACAACAACTTATAATTTGAAGTATTATGGTGGCCGGATTCCAAAAAATTATCGGAATCTGGAAACTTACCGACATCACTAATATTGTCGAACCGCAATCTTACATTTCTGTTCCAGCCTATTTCTCAAAATTGGACCGACCCTGGTTTATCATTTATTAACTTATCTTAAACTAAACTATTTCAGTATGAAAAAAAACATTTTGCTAATGCTCTTGGGCATTGCCATGTCTTTTCAGATGTGGGCCCAGAGATCCGTTTCAGGAACGATCACCGACGAAAAAGGTGAAGTTCTTATTGGTGCGACTGTCTTGGTCGAAGGGACATCCATCGGCACCATTACCGACCTTGATGGCAAGTATATTCTTACTGTGCCAGACGACGCGACCGTAATTTTAGTTTCCTACACTGGTTATTCCACTAAAAAAACCAAATTGGGCGCTTCCAATATTTTGGATGTAGTCCTAGCGGCCGACGTAGTGGGGCTAGATGAAGTGATTGTGGTGGGCTATTCTCCACAAAGGCGAAAAGACCTTACCGGGTCGGTATCTTCCATCAACACAACCGACATAGCCGATGTGCCGCTGCCGAGTTTCGAGACAGCGCTGCAAGGTGCTGCCGCAGGAGTGGTGGTCAACAAAAACTCCGGCAAGCCCGGGGGCGGTGTGGACGTGAACATCCGCGGGCGGACTTCCATCCTTGCCTCCAACCAGCCGCTTT
Organism: Bacteroidota bacterium; assembly: GCA_011321935.1. Taxonomy (GTDB): domain Bacteria; phylum Bacteroidota; class Bacteroidia; order Chitinophagales; family Saprospiraceae; genus UBA6168. The sequence continues at coordinate 8,751 of DROJ01000134.1, forward strand.
ATGTGGTTGATGGCGTGCCGATCATTTCGGGTGCCAATTTCGATTTTGCCCGTGAAGGGATCGGGGGGAGCAACGTTTCCGTTATTTCGGACTTGAACTCGGACGACATCGAGTCGATAGAAGTGTTGAAAGATGCTTCTTCCGCTGCTATTTATGGCTCTAGGGCTGCCAACGGGGTGGTCTTGGTCACTACTAAAAAAGGGAAAGCAGGAAAGACCAAATTGACTTTAAATTCTTCTTATGGGGGTGCTTGGCTGCCCGAAAAGATTGACGTAATCACCGGCGACGAGTACCAAGAATACTCCCTCGAACTTTGGGGGCCGCTTTTGGATGCCCTCTCCCTTGAAAAAAGCTGGCAGTCCATACAGGACAACCTGCTTGGTCCGCTCGGCGATGCCAACACCAATTGGCAAGACGAAGTGTTCCATACCGGCATTGTGCAAGAGCACAGCGCCACCGTGTCGGGCGGAAGCGACCACACCCGGTTCTATGCTTCTTTTGGCTACTCCAACCAAGAAGGCATTATCAAGAGTTCGGGTTTTGAACGTTATTCGGGAAGGTTGAACCTCGACCACAACGTGAACGAAAAACTGAGCTTTGGGATGAAAATGGGCTACACCAGATCGAATACCGACCAAGTACAGAACGACAACAACATCTTTGGCGTTTTGGGTGCTTCCATTTTGATCCCGCCCGTTGTGCCGATCACTAACCCTGATGGAAGTTGGGGAGGGGCATTTGGAATCGAAAATGCCGTTGCCGCGGTGACAGATTACGACAACAACATCATCCGGGGCAGGCTCAACGGCAGCGCATACACGAAAGTGAACATAACCCCTGACCTGAGCTTCCGCACCTCTTTCGGTGTTGATTTTTTGGACAGCAGGGAGGAGGTTTTTGAGCCTAGCACTTTGCAGTCTTCCAATTCTGGCAGGGCTGTCGTAGCCACCGTCAAAGACGAAAGGTTCATCAACGAAAATGTCTTGATTTACAATAAATCGGCCGGGGGCCACTACTTCCAAGTATTGGGAGGGGTGAGTTTTCAGGAAGACAAGATCAAAGTGGCTTACACCGAAGTCGTTGATTTTCCGACCGATGATTTCCGGGGCTTGAGTTCAGGGGCCACGCCGATTACCACCAACGGTGATTTCACGGGAGACAACCTCCAATCTTATTTCGGCAACATCAATTATAATTTTAAAGGCAAGTACTACGCCTCGGCCACCTTCCGGGCCGACGGTTCTTCCCGTTTCATCAATGACAAGTGGGGCTACTTTCCCGGAGTGTCCCTTGGTTGGAACATTACCGAAGAACCCTTCCTCCAATCAGGGCCTTTTGACCTGTTGAAACTCCGTGCGGGATGGGGCCAAACTGGCAACAATGTTTTCGGGAACTTCCTTGCCAGGGAACTTTTCAAAGGAGGCGAAAACTACCGCGACGAAGCAGGTATTGCCCCTGACCAGATCGGCAATGCCGACCTGAAATGGGAAACCACAACACAGACCAACGTGGGCCTCGACTTTGGCATCTTGAACAACCGTATCTCTGGCAGCATTGATTTTTTCTTGAAAAACACAACCGACCTGTTGTTGGACAGGCCAATACCGACCACTACCGGCTTTACCGTAATTACCGAAAACGTGGGGGAAGTTGAAAACAAGGGCATTGACCTCAGCATCACTTCTTTGAACTACGACCGGAATGGTTTTTCATGGAGCACCACTTTAACGGTTGGCTACTTGAAAAACGAAGTCAAGAAACTGGTTGACGGAGTGCCCATTGACTTTGGCTTTGCTACCCGTGTTGCCGAAGGCCAGCCTTTGGGGTCTTTCTTTGGCCACAAAACCGATGGCCTTTTCCAAAATCAAGCAGAAATTGATGCCGCAGCTACCCAGCCTAATGCCGCACCCGGAGACTTCCGCTTTGTGGACATTACAGGCGGGGCAGGCGAAGACGGCATCCTCGGCACGGACGACGACCTGCCCGTGGACGGGGTGATCAACGATGACGACCGTACTTTTATCGGCAAGGCCATCCCCGATTTCCAGGGCGGTATCAGGAACGTCGTTTCTTTCAAAGGTTTTGACCTGAACGTGTTCTTCCAGTTTGCAACCGGCCACCAGATTTACAACAACAACCTTGCTTTTGCCGAAGGCATGAACAGTGTGTTCAGTCCTACCCGCCGTGCTTGGGAAAACAGGTGGAAGCAGGAAGGCGACCAGACCATCATTCCCCGTTTGGTCAGGAACGACCCCAACGGCAACAGGAGGGATTCGGACCGCTTCGTGGAAGACGGCGACTATATCCGCTTGAAAACTTTGACTTTTGGATATTCCTTGCCTGCATCGGTACTCAAGAACATGGGTTTTTCGAGGCTGAGGTTCTATGTTAGCGGTTATAACCTGTGGACAGCGACGGGTTACTCTTGGTATGACCCCGAAGTGAACATGTTCGACAACAACAACACTGCCCTCGGCACTGATTTCTTGACTTTTCCTCAGCCACGGCAAGTTATTTTTGGACTTAACGTGGGATTTTGACCGGGTTGCCCTGTTTGAAATACCTGGTTTAAATTTTTAAAACTAACAGACTTATGAAATCATATAAATTTGTTTTTTATCTTTTCCTTGCGTTTTTCGTTTTCTCCTGTGCCGATCTCGACGAGCTCGAACCGGTGAACGAAATCCCTTCGGATGTGGCCATCAACAACCTGCAGTCCTCCGAAGCTGCCCTTGCAGGCATGTACGACATGATGCAGGACAATGGGCTGATATTCGACGGCTGGCTGGCTCTGGCCCAGTTTTTTTCGGACGAAGCCAATGCAACCGGCACTTTTCCAACTAGGCTTGAGTTCGGAAACCTGAACGTGTTCCCGGCCAATTCAACCGCCGCAGGTGTCTTTTCTGATCTTTACGAAGTGATCAACCGGGCCAACAATATCATTGATATTGTGCCTACCATTACCGACGATGCAGCTTTGACCGATGAGATAAAAGCTGACTTTGTCGCCCAGGCAAAATTTGTCAGGGCACATGCCTACCTGCACCTCACTACTCTTTGGAGGGACGTACCATTGATTTTGACGCCGACAAAATCAGACGAACTGGACGGGATCAACGTGCCGAAAAATACACAGGCGGAGATTTATGCGCAGGTTGTCAAGGACTTTTCCGATGCCCGTTCCGCACTCCTCGAAACGAGCAACGAAAAAGCAAACGCCACTGCCGCAACTGCCTTCCTTGCAAGGGTCAACCTTTATCAGGAAAATTGGGCCGAGGCGCTCAGCCTTGCAAAAGAGGTGCTGGGCGACGGTTTTGACCTGACCGCCATTCCCTATTTGCAGGACGTGATCTACAAGTTGGGCTTCAGTACTAGCGATGGCAATACCCTCAATTTTTTCTATGGTTCTTCCGATCAGGGCGGCAGGTATTCCATTGGCCCATCATTGGAATTGATAGCCGCTTTTGAACCCGGCGACCTGAGGTTTGCCCAAACGCTCGACACCTCTAGCTGGTCTGTGCCGATCGGCATGAAATACCCAAGTTTCGATCAGGGCATTTCTGGTGCGGCAACCGATCCGATCTATTTTATCCGCCATGCGGAAATGGTTTTGATCGCTGCCGAGGCTGCCGCCGAAATGGGCGATTTTGCAACCGCAAGCATGTTCTTCAATCAAGTGCGCGCCAGGGCAGGGCTTGATCCCGTCACCTTGGATGCCTCCAATTTTGTGGATGCCATCTTGCACGAGCGCTTCACCGAATTTGCCTTCGAGGGGGCTTTCAGGTTGATTGACCTGCGCCGCAAAGGCAAGGCTTTGGAGGTGCTCGGGCCGATCGGTTACGATGAATGCGACGACGTTTGGCCGCTGCCACAGCGCGACATTGACCGCAACGTGAACCTGAAGCAGAACGATTGCTGCAATTGTTGATGAAAAATAACGGCCAATTTGAATTGGTTTGTTTTTCAATAAAAATGCTCAATGGGCCTGATGGCTCGTTGGGCATTTTTTTATTGGTAAACATTGCGCATTTTTTAATTTTACGAAACCAAAAAAAACTGCATTCTAAAAACTTCACCTTTCTATGCGTACCACTATCGTTTTTTTCTTCCTTTTTTTCTTTTGTGAAATTACAACTGCCCAACCTGACTTGGATTTATCGGCTTTCCAATACCGTCAGGTCGGCCCCTTCCGGGGAGGCAGGGCAACCACTGTAACTGGCGTCAACATGCAGCCAAATGTATTTTACATGGGCGCAACAGGTGGCGGCGTATGGAAAACGGAAGACTATGGCACAACATGGAAAAACATATCCGACGGCTTTTTTAAAACACCGTCCATCGGTGCCATCCGGGTAGCCGAAAACGACCCGAATATAATATATGTCGGCACGGGTTCGGACGGCCTGCGCAGCAATGTTATAAGCGGAAAGGGGATGTACAAATCAGTGGACGCGGGAAAAACCTGGCAACATATAGGTCTGGAAAATGTGGGTCAGATCGGCGCCGTCGAAATAAACCCAAACGACCATAATAATGTGTTCGTCGCAGCTATCGGGCAGGCATTTCAGCCAAATATAGAACGGGGCATTTTCCGCACAAAAGATGGGGGGCATACTTGGGAAAAAGTGCTTTTTATTTCTGATAAAACTGGCTTTTCCGATCTTGAATTTATGCCCAGCAACCCAAATATAATTTATGCCGCAGCATGGAAAGCAGAGCGGAAACCCTGGACGATTATTTCCGGCGGAAAAGAGAACGGTATTTATAAATCAATTGACGGAGGCGATAATTGGATAAAATTGAAAAATGGTTTGCCCGCCGGTATTGTCGGCAAAATAGACCTTGCCGTATCGAAAGCCGATTCCAAAATATTATATGCGCTCATCGAAGCCCCCGGCAAAAAAGGAGGCCTTTACCGTTCCGATAATCAGGGCGAAACATTTAAACAAATATCGGACAATAAGGCGCTCACTATACGCCCATTTTATTTTTTAAATGTGGATGCCGACCCCTCCAATGCCGAAGTCGTATATGTCAATACTTTGCGTTTTCATAAATCAATAGATGGTGGAAAAACTTGGAAAACCATCCGCACCCCACACGGCGACAACCATGATATGTGGATCAATCCCAATAATTCAAAATTAATAGTGCAGGCCAATGACGGCGGCGCTAATGTATCCCATAATGGCGGCCAATCTTGGTCAACGCAATTTAACCAACCGACTGCTGAATTATATCAAGTGGAGGTGGACGACCAATATCCTTATTGGTTATATGCAGGGCAGCAGGATAATTATTCAACTATATCGGTGCCGAGCCTTCCCCCATATGCGCACCAAGCTGGGGCGACGGGTTTTATTACAAATACGGGTGGTTGCGAAACTGGCCCGGCCGTTCCAAAGCCCGGCAATCCCGATATCGTATATTCCAATTGCAAAGGCCGTTTCAGCGTATATAATAAAAAAACGGGGCAGGAAAAAAGCTACGACGTGGGCGCTCGGAACATGTATGGCCATAATCCAAAAGATTTGAAATTCCGTTTTCAGCGGGTGTCCCCGATACATGTCTCGCCGCATGACCCGAATATTATTTACCATACTTCGCAATATGTCCACCGCACTACCGACGAGGGGAAAACCTGGGAAATAATATCGCCCGACCTCACCGCCTTTGAACCCGACAAACAAGTTGTTTCGGGCAGCCCTATTACGCGCGATATTACGGGCGAGGAATTTTACAGCACTATATATTCCATCCAAGAATCAAAAATTAAAAAAGGCTTGATTTGGGTAGGCGCTAATGATGGGCCGGTACATATGACCCAAGACGGCGGAAAAAATTGGAAAAATGTAAGGCCCAAAAAAATGCCCGCCGGGGGCAGGGTAGATGCCGTTGAACCTTCACCGCACAATGCTGCCAAAGCATATATCGCCGTGCTGCGCTATATGCTCGGCGATTGGAAACCCTATATTTATAAAACAATTGATTTTGGTAAAAATTGGCAATTGATAAATAGGGGAATACCCGCGGATTTTCCGGTGCGCGTAATACGGGAAGACCCCGACCGGGAAGGTCTCTTATATGCGGGCACGGAGTTCGGTATTTTTATTTCTTTTGATGACGGAAATAATTGGCAAACATTTCAACAGAATATGCCGACCGTTCCTATTACCGATATTAAAATACACCGCAAAGATTTGGTTATCAGCACCATGGGACGAGGCTTTTGGATATTGGACAACCTCTCTCCATTGCACCAGCAATATGATATTTTAAATAAAAAAGAAGCACATTTGTTTCAACCAAAAGATACGTACCGCTACCGTTATTCTACATTTCGCGGCATATCGGGATTGCCCTCGCCGGAGTACCCACGGCCCTCGGTTATTATTGATTATTATTTGCCGGAAAAAACCAAAACACCGATCAGTCTTGAAATTATAACTGAAAGCATGGAGTCAATAAGGAATTTTGTCAGCCGACCCGATAGCCTGCAAAAAAAATCCGATGCTTACCGGGAAATGACCAGCGGAAATATTGTTTATTCAATCAATAATAATTTAAGTTCGGAAAAAGGCCTGCACCGCTTCCGGTGGGACATGCGCCACGATGGAGCATGGGATGAGAACAAAAACAAACGTTACCAAAACGGCTGTTACGCAAGCCCTGGCAATTACACCGTTCTATTATCTGTTGACGATCAAATATTGGAGCAGTCATTTAATTTAATGCTCGATCCAAGAGTGACAGAAAACGGCGTTTCAATAGAAGACGTAAAAAAGCAGGAAGCATTGAGTTTGAAAATAATTTCCCTTTTGTCGGAAGCAAAAAAAATGGCAAGCGAAATTCAAAAAGAATTAAATAAACTAAAAATAAAAACGGGCTTGACCGATGAAGAAATTAAACGGAAAGAAAAATTTAATAAACTGAAAGCAAAATTGCTGCGTTCAAAAGGCAGCTATACGCAGCCGATGTTTATCAGTCAGGTAAATTATTTATTGGGCATAATAAAAGGCGCCGACCAATTGCCGGGAAGGGACGTATATGAAAGGTATGATGAATTAATGGGGGAATTTGAAAAAATAAAAACAACATATCAGTCAATGGATTAGGGCTAAGGTGTCGGACGCCTTCAAGGCGTCCGACACCTTTATAAACATACTTACCATGAAAATTACATTTAAAATAAATTACAACACCGCATGGGGGCAACAAATAGCAGTCACCGGAACAGCCCCCGAACTGGGGAACGGAAACCTCAAAAATGCACCCCGCCTGCGCCACAGGGGCCTCGGCAATTGGGAGGGGGAAATAGAAATAAAAAAGCCTGAAAAAAACATTCAATACAGCTATGTCCTGCTCAATGATTCGTCTGATATATTGGACGAAGAATGGGGCGAGGGCAGGGACTTGCAATTGCCAAAAAACAATAATTCAACAATTTTTTTAAAGGATACATGGCGCGCAAAAATCCACGTTGAAAACCCGCTTTATACTTCTGCTTTTCAAGACGTTATTTTAAAACCCCAAAAATATAAATCTAAAATGGCCCCTGCTGCAAAAGGAAAAACCATCCTGAAATTCCAAATGCGGGCGCCTGCCATTAAGCCCTCCCACCGCTTATGTATTTTAGGGAATATTCCCGAACTGGGAAATTGGGATTTAGAAAAACCTATTTTGCTGGGAAATGAAAAACATCCGCTTTGGACGGTTAGCATAGCCCTTAATCTGACCCGGGCAATTGAATATAAATACGGCATTTATGACCCAAAAAACAAAAAAATATTGACCCTCGAAAAAGGCGCAAACCGTAAATGGGACGATGATTTATTATTGGACAAAAATAATAAAATAGTAATTACGGACGAATACTTCAACCACCCGGGCGGCCATTGGAAAGGAACGGGCGTTGCCATTCCCGTTTTTTCATTGCGCAGCAAAAACAGCTTTGGCGCGGGCGATTTCAGCGACATAAAACTATTGGTTGACTGGGCTGAAAAAACAGGCATGCAAATGGTGCAGGTGCTGCCCATCAACGATACCTCGGCCACTAATACTTGGCTCGACTCTTATCCTTATGCCTCCATCTCCGTTTTCGCCCTGCACCCATTGTATTTGGATTTAACTAAAATAGATGGATTTAATAAAATAATAAATCCGAAAAAATATAAAAAAGAACAAAAGGAATTAAATGCGCTGGCAACGGTGGATTATGAAAAAACAATGCAATTGAAATTGGGCTATGCCCGAAAAATATATAAATCGGAAAAAAATAATTTTTTAAAAAACAAAAACTTTATTTCCTTTTTAAAAGAAAACGGACATTGGCTGAAACCCTATTCGCTGTTCTGTTTTTTTAGGGATAAATATAAAACCGTTGAATTTGACAATTGGAGAAAAGACAAAAAATATTCAGTTGCTAAATTAAAAAAAGAAACAAGCCCAAAATCCAGTAATTTCAATGAAATCGCATTTTATTATTTTTTGCAATTTTATTTGGACAAACAATTAAAAGAAGCGACCGAATATGCCCGCAGCAAAGGCATTGTATTAAAAGGAGATATACCTATCGGAATCTATCGTTACAGCGTTGACGCATGGACAGCGCCGCACCTTTATAATATGGACGGGCAGTCCGGCGCACCGCCTGACCCCTTTTCCGACATCGGCCAAAATTGGGGCTTCCCAACTTATAATTGGGAGGAAATGGCAAAGGACGGTTTTCAATGGTGGCAGAACAGGCTCAAACAATTGTCCCGTTATTTTGATGTTTTCAGGATTGACCACATACTTGGTTTTTTCAGGATATGGGAAATCCCGCTGGAACAGGTGGAAGGGACTTTTGGTGTTTTTAACAAAGCCTTGCCAATTTATAAAAATGAATTTCAAGAACATGGGATATGGTTTGATTACGACCGCTATTGCAAACCATTTATTACTGCCCAAATATTAAATGAAACATTTGGGGAGGAGGCGCTATATGTCGCTAAATTATTTTTACAAAAAGAAAACAATGGCCGGTATTTGTTTTTAAAAAAATATAATACCCAAAGAAAAATCAAATCCTATTTTAATAATAACAAGAAAAAGGAATACTTAAAAGACAGGCTGTTTAAATTGCAGAGCAACCTTTTGTTTTTTGAAGTTGCCGGTTCTAATGCACAGCAGTTCCACCCGCGCATTGATTTTCAAAAAACGTCCTCCTTTAAAAACCTTGATTGGGATACCCAACAAAAATTGGAGGCTCTCTATGACGATTATTTTTACCATCGGCAAAATGATTTTTGGAAACAGGAAGCCATGAAAAAATTGCCCGCCATTAAAAATGCGACCAATATGCTGATATGTGGCGAAGACCTCGGCATGGTGCCCGATTGCGTGCCCGGTGTGATGCGGGAACTGGGTATATTGTCGCTCGAAATACAGCGGATGTCCAAAAATCCAAAAACAGAATTTTTGCATCCCAACGACATGCCCTATCTATCCGTTTGCACGCCCGGCACCCACGACATGTCGCCCCTCCGTTTGTGGTGGGAAGAAATGGAATTGGCGCAGCGGCAAAGGTTTTATTGGCAAGAGTTGGGTATGCAGGGACCGCCGCCCGAAACTTGCGAACCTTATATTGTGGAGGCCATTTTTAATCAACATATATATTGGCCAAGTATGTGGGTGGTTTTTTCCATTCAGGATATTTTTGCTTTGGACTTAAATCTGCGGAGAAAAAATGCGGAGGAAGAACGGATCAATGTACCCGCCAACCCGCATCATTATTGGAGGTATAGAATGCACTTGGATATGGAGGAGTTATTGGCGGAGGATGGCTTTAATGATCGGTTGAAAAATAGGTTTATTGAGTCAGGGAGAGGGAGGTAAAATTGTAAAGGGAAAGCACTTAAACCAAGCCCCCGTCTCCATGCCCTTCCGAAAGAAGGGGGATTATGCACAGCATCCTCCACGGGAGTCCTTTGGACCTTTGGGAATCCCCCCTCTTTCGGAAGGGCACGGAGACGGGGGCTTGGTTGTCCGAAATTTAAGATATTATTGTTCAGCATAAAAAGCAGATATTATAAAGCTTCGCACGATTACAATAATTATAGGGATGGGGGATTTTTGATTTACTCCAACACCTTCTCCACAACCCCCGCCACCTTCTCCGCCACATCTTTATCAACCTCCAGCACCGGGGCATGGTGCGGTTTTATCCTTGCGTCAAAAACCAATGCCCCCCGGCAGCCCCAATGTTTATTTTTAATAAAAGAAAAAATACCGTGTATATCATGCGAGGGGTTCATCCGGGTAAAAGTCGCCCATAAAAAATTATTTTCCGTAGCCGCCAAAATTGCCGGGTTTTCGGTCAATATAACCAGCGGAATATGTTGCTGAAAATATTCCGCATATTTTTCCATTTGCCCGCAAAAATAATTTATGTCCGCATTATTTTTTTCTAAATTAAATGGCGGAGCTTTTATGGCCAATATCCCATTATTTACAAAAACTGGTTCGCTAAAACCATTTGGTAAATTAAAACCATTTGGCAATTCAGATTTAAGTTCCCGTATTTTGTCCCCGGCGCAGGCGAATATTACTTTGCTCCCCTCGTTCCAACCGCTTCCCGAATAATCCAAAGTGTCAATTGTTGTCCTCGTTTGGAAATGCAGGTCGCGCGTCAAATCTATACGTTCCAATATATGCTCGAAAAAATGGCGGGTGTCGTGAGTGTCCAATTTTGGCACATCGCCCTCGGCGGCAATAAACAAAAACTTGGTGAGCGTCGTTTGCCCTTTGCCGAGTATATGGTTGGCCTGGCTCAATATTTCTTCCGGCTTGCGGTCGCGGAACGGCATATACCTTTCCGAACCGATGGCCAACATTAAAGGGTGTACCCCCGCTGCATCAACGGCATGTATTTCTTTTATTCCCGGAAACTCCTGCGCAGTCAGCGGCTCCACCAATTGATGGATGAGCCAACCAAAAGCCGAGTCTTCCTGCGGCGGCCTGCCCACCACCGTAAATTGCCAAATCGCATTTTTGCGGTGATATACATTTTCGATTTCCATGACCGGAAAATCATGTTCTAAAGAATAATAACCGAGGTGGTCGCCAAATGGGCCTTCCGGTTTTTTTATATTTTTTTTAATTGTTCCGGTAATCACAAAATCAGCATCGGAAGAAATAATATGCCCGTTTTTCCGCGCATACCTAAAACGCCGCCCGTTCAGCATCCCCGCAAAAGTCAATTCGCTCATATCTTCCGGCATGGGCATAATGGCCGCAAAAGCATTCGACGGCGGGCCGCCTATAAATATAGAGCAGCGAAAAGGCTCGTCGCTGTTATTATAAGCAGTGTGGTGTACGCCGATGCCCCGGTGCAATTGATAGTGCAAACCCACCTCTTTATTTATATCATATTGGTTGCCCGAAAGCTGGATGCGGTACATGCCGAGGTTCGATTTCATTATATTTTTTTCGCCTGGCGGCAAAGTCAAAACCTGTGGCAAAGTAATGAACGCGCCGCCGTCCTTTTTCCACGATTTTAGTTGCGGCAGCTTGTCAATGGTCGTTTTTCCGAATAAAACAGGAGATTTCCATGCCTTCATTGGCAGGGCTTTCAAAGCAGTAAACGGGGCGCTAATATATTGCAGTGGGTGTTTAAAAAAACGGGATGGGTCAGATTTTAATTCAATGACCTTTTTTATTTTCGGCAATGTTTTTCTGAATATAAAAGCCATCCGTTCGTTGGTGCCATATATATTGGAGGCGGCCATAAATGGGCTTCCTTTTACTTTTTCGAATAATAGGGCCGGGCCTTTGTTGTCGAATACTTGCCGGTGTATTTCTGCCATTTCGAGGTCGGGGCTGACCTCGGTTTTTATCCGTTTTAAATGACCGTTTTTTTCGAGGTCGAGTAAGCAGGCGTTTAAATTTTTATAGGACATTTTAGTGAATAATGGTTAGTAAGACAAGTTGAGCCCCCGTCTCCGTGGCCTTCCGAAAGAGGGGGAATTAATTCCCCCTCTTTCGGAAGGCCACGGAGACGTGCATAACAATCCGAATTTATTTGATTAGCCTTATTGTAAAGGCATATTTACAACTCAAACCTAAACAAATTACTGGTTCTTTGTAACTGTTTAGCACCCCCGATTAAACTATTGAATTCACTAACCCCGAGTACTCGGGGTGGGCAAAGCACCAATCGGGGTTTTAACCCAAAATTTATGTGCATGTTTTGGGTTAAAACCCGATAAAATTTTGTGCATATCCCCCCGACTGAAGTCGGGGGTTAGTGAATTCAACAATCTTGAATGGGTGGTAAGTAGTTACGGTTCTTTTACAATTAACAAACCTCCTCCACACCCCCTTATTCATAAAACATATTAAAAAAAAACATTTTTTTGGCAGCGTTTTTGTCAGCCACTCATATTAAAGCTCACCTGCATACAGTCTGTCAGAAACTATCCTCTTGTTTTGTGGACATTTTAGCATTTTTCATATTTGATTTAAGATAATAAACTCGGCTATTATAGTCCCGTTTATTTTTTTCAATCAATGATTTATTGAACTAAACATAAGTAAGATATGAGAATCCCCTCTACCTCAGTTGCGAGGCAAGTGGCCAATTTGCCGTATATTTCCAATATACTTTTCAGGGCTGTTTTATTGATTTTCCTTTTTGGTTCAGCACTTGATTTAAGTGCCGAAGGCTCAAAGGATTTGATGAAATACGACGGGTACAGGATGTTCCTCGACACCCGCGACACCCAGCAGATGAAGGTCTATGCCAATGCCGGCGAGTTCATCAATATCGGCTCCAGCCATATCGGCATACAGGGCGGCTTCATTACTGTTTACCGCCCCGACGGGGTGATGGTGGCTACCTTCAACGGCAATTCAGGCACCAACGAAGGCATCATTTACAACCGCACCCAAGAAGAAAACGGCCCCACCGGGGGAGGCACCACCAACGGCCAGGGCTACGTGCCGAGGGTGATCGAAGTGCTGCCTGGGCAAGAAGGTGTCTGGACGGTTTACTTTGGCTATCCCACTTATTCGCCGGCCGATTTTACCAATATCAAAAACAGCGATTATTGGACCCGGGCACTGAATCAGCCCAATACGCCGAGGGTGGTGCTGGCCTGGGATATAACGGTCACGCTCGACAGGGCGGGCAATGACAATGGCATCCCAACAATAGGCCGGGTCTTTACCAATGAACTGGTTTCAATCATCAACCACAACGGCTACTCGACTTCCCCGACCCTTTATGTATTGACCAAAAACGGCTTCATTTACCAAGTTGACTTCATAGACGCCGACCCCTTCCGTTTTCCGATTTCTTCCAACAGCGGAGGTTTTTTGAAAAACAATTTGCAGCCATTGTATGGCTCGCAGCCGAGGAGCATGATCGTCCGGTCAAACGACCCGGCATCGTGGTCGCCCGGCTCTTATTATTTATTTGAGCCGCAGGCGGAAGACTATAATAATGGTGATATTGTCAACAATAAAATATTTTTTAACGTGCCCGACAAAAACCTGCCGGGCGCTGCAAGGACGACCGATGTGTTCAGGAACAATACCCACATCACTTGGCTGTTTGTCGAGCCTTCGACCGAAACGGTCGTCATCCAAAATTTCAAGCTCGTTGCTACCGACACCAACAACGACCCTTGCGACGAGGGCTTCATGCAGACTGGGCAAGGCGCTTTTCTTTCTTTTGAATCAAATGTCGGTGGTACGGCAACCCTCTCCCTCGACCTCAGCGGCGACGGCGATTTCAATGATGCCCAAGACCGCATCATCGTGCAGCAGGTCGGCCCGGGCGACAACCTCATTTATTGGGACGGAAAGGATGGACTGGGAAATACCCCTCCACCTGCCGAAGATGTGAACGTGGAATATTTGCTGACCGTCAGGGGGGGCGAAACGCACATCCTGCTGACCGATGTAGAAAACAACAGCGGCGGCATCAAATTCACCTTGTTCAATGCGCCGACCGGGGTGGTCAACGACCTGTTTTATTACGACCACTCGGCCATCAACGGCCCTGTGAGCGGCAGCGGCGCACCCGGCAACCCACTGCCCACCAACCAGCCTTTTACTTATCAAAACAATTACGGCAACAATAAAATTTTGGACTATTGGGCCTTCTTCGATTACGACGGGGCAGGGGCAGGCAACCTCGTTTTTACCATCGCCGACGACTGCACCGATGTCACTACGCCCCCGCCAACTCCAAACGGCCCTGACAACGACCACGACGGCATAGCCGACAAGGTGGACATTGACGACGACAACGATGGCATACCCGACAAAAAAGAATACTGCAACCCCGGCAACGGTTTTGCCTGCCTGCCCGGCGCACTCGACCCAAGCGGCGATGAAGACGAGGACGGCGTTTCCAATTATTTGGATGCCAATGACCCGGCATTTACCAACCCCTGTACCGACGCCAACAACGATGGCCTTTGCGACCGCGTAGCTGCCATTTTTGATACCGACGGCGACGGTGTGCCCGACCACCTCGACCTCGATAGCGACAACGACGGCATCACTGACCTGGTAGAAGCAGGCCACAACCAACCCGACGCCAACAGGGACGGGGTGATTGACGGAACACCTGCGGCCTTCGGCCAAAACGGCCTTTACAACCCCATCGCTTCGCAACCCAACAGCGCTAATGCGGTCGAAACATATACCCGCTTTGATGAAGACAACGACGGCGTGCCTGACCACGACGACCTCGACTCCGACAACGACGGCATCAACGATGTGGCCGAGGCGGGCTACGGCTTTTCCGATACCAATAACGATGGCCGGGTGGACAATGGAAACGGCAACCCGCCCATTGTCGGCCCCACCGGCCTGGTGCCTTTGATTGACCCTGTTTTTACGGGCACCGGCATTCCACTGCCCCCCGACAAAGACGGCGACAACATCCCCGATTGGCATGACCTCGACTCCGACAACGACCTCATCCACGATGTGGAAGAAGGTGGAAACCCCGATGCCGACAACGACGCCATCATCGGTTCAGGCACACCTACGGTGAATGCAAATGGCCAAGCCTTTTCTTCCAGCAACCGGCCGACTTCCCATCCTTTGGATACGGACAGCGACCTAGTGCCCGACTTCCATGACCTCGATTCCGACAACGACGGCATCAATGACGTTCGAGAAGCGGACGGCACCGACCCCAACGACGACGGCCTGCCGGGCATTGGCAACATTGCCGTTGACGCAAGGGGCATCCCTACTTCTGATGCCGCCGGAACTCCGCTGACTTCCACTTCTTTGCCTGCCGATACCGACAATGACCTGGTGAGGGACTACCGCGACCTCGACTCCGACAACGACGTGATAAACGATGTGGCCGAAACCAACAAACCCGACAACGACAACGACGGCAGGTTGGGCAATGGCGCCCCTCCGGTAAATGCGGACGGGCAGGTAATTTCTAATATGCCGACCTCTTTTCCGACTGATACTGACAACGACGGCATCCCTGATTTTAGGGAACTCGACAGCGACGACGACGGCATACTCGACGTTGCGGAAGCAAATAAAGAAGACCCTGATTTTGATGGAATAGTGGGCACCGGCCTGCCAAATGTTGATCTGAACGGCTTGGCCATCGGCTTCCTCCACACCTCCAAACCGACTGATACCGACAATGACCAAATACCTGATTTTCAAGAGCTTGACAGCGACAACGACGGCATACTCGACATAGAAGAATGCCCCGACAACGAGCCTTGCATTGACGGCGACGGCGACGGGACGGCCGATTTTCAAGACCCCGACAGGGACAACGACGGCATCCAAGATTTTTATGAATGCGAGACAGGTTTCCCCTGTCCCGATACCGATCAGGACGGCATCTGGGACGTGGACGACCTCGACACCGACGGCGACATGATTTCGGATTTTGATGAATGCCCGAACGGCAATCCCTGCCCCGACAGCAACGGCAATACCATACCCGAATGGAGGGAGTTTTTCTGCAACCCGAACATTGTCACCCCGCAGATTTCCAATTTCACCAGCACCGGCAACGGCCTTTGCGAAGGTTCGAGCATTACCCTCTCGGCCACCAACAATGTGGACGTAGCGGGCGACTCCGTTACCTACCGCTGGATGGGGCCAAACGGTTTTGATGTCACCTCCACAACGGTCGAACAAGGGCCTTTTGAACTGACCCTC
>DROJ01000135.1 GCA_011321935.1 Bacteroidota bacterium
CACCAAAGGCGACAATATTTCCACGCTGAACAAAGTGATGCTGTATATTTCAAAAAACGAGCATACCAAAAGAATGAAAATCGTGGTGGTCAAAAACGACAAACACAAAGTGCCGGAAAAACTGGCACAGGAAATTGATTTCTTGGATAGGGAATATCCTGAAATAGATATTGAATTTGTGGTGGAAGAAGGGGAGTTTTCTCCAGAGCTTATTAAAGAATTGTCCAAAAAATGGGGCATCCCCATCAACTTTATGTTCATCGGTTCGCCGAGCGAAAAGTTCCCTTATAAGATTGAAGAACTGGGCGGGGTGCGCTTGATTATTTAATAAAAAATTGTGTGCCCTATAATTTTGGACTTCCATCTTCACCTCCACTTATAATTATTTAAAATAAGGGCAAGTTGGGTTTTTTATTGATTGAAACTCAATGATTCGGGTTTTATAAAGTTGTCAACTTTTTAAAAGTTGACAACTTTTGGCCAGCTTTTGAATATCAATTTGTAAAAAAACAACATAGTCAAACCATGCTATTATGACCCGTAAATTATTTTATGCCGGTGTCGCCATTTTCATGCTCATTGTTTTTTTGAAAAGAAAAAAGGACGGGCGGTTATAAAAATGGCAGAACATACCGCTCCACATTTTTTCCAATAATTATTTTTAAACCGAAGCAATTGCTTGCGCAATGTTTTTATTCACTTAAAAAGCATCGGGCAAACAATTGCCCAAAAACACACTTATCTCATGGAGAAGTTCAATAAAATGCTGGAGGTAGAAAACGACCTCCTCGAACAGTTGCATATCAGGGAAAACAAAACCATGGCATATAGTTTCCATTTAAAGAAACTGGAAAACTCAGGTGCCAATATGAACGGTCGGGCAAAAAAGGCCGCCCATTTCCACCAATTGTTTTCCTTTTACCAAAAAGACCTTTTGCCCGCATTGCGGGAAATAATATTGCTCGAAAAAAAACACATCGCACTGGAGCAGAAAAACCCGGACCGTTCGTTCAGGCCATTTCTAAAAGAGCTGAAGGCGCACCATAAAATAGTCCGGCAGTTCCTCCACCGATTTGCCGAAGTGGAAAAAGAATTTGAAAGTTTTGCAAATAATGAAAAAACAAGTGAAATATTAAATTGAACAAAACAAAGGCTTTGCAGGCCGTGTTTTATAAATAGTCCATTAAAACAAACAGCTTGTACCGAATGGGCGGTGCAGGCTGTTTTTTAATTTGCCAATATTTCGGAAAACGAATTCATTTATTAATTTGCACCCATTATCCAGTTTATGGAAAAACAAGCACTTATAAAATGCAAGAAAAAAAAGAAATAGGCTTGGTCCTTTCCGGCGGCGGCGTGCGGGGCGCTGCCCATGCTGCGGTATTAAAGGTTCTGGAAGAAAACAACCTCGCCCCGACCATGCTTTCGGGCAGCAGTGCCGGGGCCATTGCCGGGGCCTTATATGCCGCCGATTATACGCCCGATAATATTCTCACCTTTTTTAAGGAAAACACAAACGTGTTCCAATGGAAACATTTTGCCCGCAGCAAGCCTGGCATTTTAGATGCCGAAAAATTTGCCAAACTGTTTGACCCCTGGCTGAAAGGCCACACCTTCGAATCGCTCTCCAAAAAAATGCACATCTGCGTGACCGACGTGCTCAACGGTACTTTCCGCTTTTTTTCTTCCGGCGAACTGGTACGCCCCCTTTTGGCCTCGGCAGCCGTGCCGGGCGTTTTTTCCCCGGTCGAAATAGGCGAGAACTGGTACATTGACGGGGGCACCATGAACAACTTTCCCATTGAGCCATTGGCTGGGCGCTGCGAATTATTGATTGGCAGTTTTGTTTCCCCAAAAGAAACCATCCACAAAAGCGAACTCAGCAATACCCTCCGCCTCATCAACCGCGCCAGCGACCTTACTTTCCTCTCTAGTTCTGCGTATAAATTTGGCCAGTGCGACTTTGTCTTCATGCCGCAGGAACTCAGCAGGTACGGGACTTTTGACCACAAAAAAGTGGAGGAAATATATAAAGTCGGATATGAACATGCCTCCCGGAAAATCGGGGATTTATTGGAGGCTATTGGGCGGGGCGGGGCAAAAAGTTGACAACTTTCAATTTTCATTTTTTTCAACATATATAGACCGGATGGGAAAGGGGATGGTAATGCCTTCCTCGCCATACCTTTTGTGCAGCCGCTTAATAAATTCATGCCGGATATCATATTGGTTTTCATATAAATCGGTGGCCAGCCATACCCTCAGGTTAATGCTGCTGTCGGCAAATTCCAAGAACTGTACCCGGGGGCTGAAATTCCGGGGGATATGCGGGTATTCGTCAATTAATTTTTGCGCTACTTCCAGTGTCACCCTTTCCACCTGTTCGAGGTCGCTGTCGTAATGCACGCCCACTATAAAATGGAAAAAAAGGTTTTTCTGGACCGTAAAAAAATTGGTGGTGACAGAACTGGCGATTTTTGAATTGGGGATAATGACGATATTATGCAGCAAGGTCCGTATTTCGGTATTCCGCCAATTAATGTCCACCACATATCCTTCTTCGCCCGAATCAAGGCGGATATAATCGCCGGGTTTTAATTGCCTCGCCGCCAATATATGCACCCCCGCAAAAAGGTTGGACAAAGTATCCTGCAAGGCAAGCGCCACGGCCAAACCACCCACGCCGAGGGCGGTCAATATGGGCGCAATTTCAATTCCCAATAAATCAAAAATAACAATGGTACCAGCGCTGTATGTAAGTATCCTGATTAATATGTGGTAAAGGGAAGTGGCCTTGCCAGTCCGTGCCCTGCTATATGAGTCGTAAATATAGACCAGCAGTTCGCCCGCTATATAGGTAAGTATGGCAATGGAAATAACGTGGGCACTTTTGAGCAGGTTTTCCGAAGTTATTTCAATTGTTTTTTGAAAACGCAATATGTTCAGGCTGGCCACAGCGCCAATGAAGGGGCTGACCCTGACGAGCGAACCGAGCAGGGTGCAAAAATACCGGAACTGCTTTTTTTCGGATTTTTTCTTGATTAATAAAAATACGGGCCGGACAATGAACTGCCCAAAAGCAAGCCCGAAAAGAAGCGTCAAAGTATAAAGGGCATATTCGTTCTGCAATATTGAATCCATAAGCTGTGCCGCCGCCTTTTCGAGCTTCCCCGGCCTATAAAAACCAGGCATCAGGCATCGCCCTGTGGCAAACGAAAAAGCAAGGTAGCCAAAATTGCGGTAATGCCAAATGCAGGGTAGGCACTGTTTTGCAAAAAATTGTTTTCCCCTAAAATATATGTGGCAACAGCAATGAGCAGGCAGGTCAATGCGGCCGCCAATAGGATGGATTGTATAATATGGTAAATGCTTTTTTCCATGTTTTTTAATTTAATGGGATTATTATTTATTAAAAAAAAAGTACGGCATATTTTCCCGCAAAGTCCCGCGAAGGTTTCGCCAAGTCACGCAAAGCTATACGTGTGCCCGTCTCGCTTTGCGTGGCTTGGCGAAACCTTCGCGGGACTTTGCGGGAAATACTTTTGCATATAAACGCCCTTTTATTTCACGTCTTAAAAATACCTTTCGGTTTATTGGTCTTAAATAAAGTCCGTTGGTCGAACACGCCTTTTTTCCGTTCCCCGTCTTCGTACCAAACACAAAGCACATCGTGTTCGCTCAACACTTCCCCCACCAATGGTTTGCGTTCTGTTTCATACCGGATGACTTCCATTACCGGGCCGCCCATTTTATGCCGTACCCAATTGCCGGGCTTGAATTTCCGTATTGTCATGGCTCGATATTTTTTTGATTTAAAAATAAAAAGAGAAACCGCCGCCAAAAGCAGCGGCCTCTATTCACCCGAACCTGCCAATAAAAGGCAGGTAAAAACCACATGCCTGTCTGCCGCATGGCAGGAAAACAATGTTCTTTATTAGCGAAATATAAACCGAACACACATTTTTTTTAAAAAACACAACTTGTCCCGCCCCTTCGGGACAAGTTGTGTTTCAAAAAAAATGCGCATTTATTCATTTAAAATACACCATTAAATCCCCATGCCAAAGGCATAGAAATAAGTGCCCGGTATATCTTCATAAACACCTTCCAGCATGACCCCTCCTTTTTTGCCGTCGAGGGCTTTCACGAGGTCGTCCACGTTTTTCACTTTTTGGCCATCGGCCTGCGTGATGATAAACCCTTCGCGCATATCGGTATATTTCCGCAATTTACCGGCATATAGCTTTGTCACTTTCACCCCGCCGGGGATGTCCAGTTTTTTGGCCAGTTTGCCGTCCACGTTTTCAAAATCGGCACCGAGTACGGCGAGCACTTCTTGGTGTTCTTTTTCCACCAAATTCCTGCCTCCGGCGCGGTTGTTCAGGGTCACGGAGAAAGTCTTCATTTTGCCCCCCCGGTCCACTTTCACCTCCACCACGTCGCCCGGGCTGTGCTGTGCGATAGCGGCCTGCAGGTCGGGAGAGGTCTTGATGGTGATGCCGTCCACTTCGGTAATCACGTCGCCGGGCAAGATGCCTGCGGAAGCGGCAGCGCTGTTTTCCAACAAGCTGTCCACATAAGCGCCTTCCACCACGTCGAGGTCTTTGTCTTTCGACAGGCCGTCATTGACCGAGCGGATCATCACGCCGAGCACGCCCCTTTGCACCACGCCATAAGTGAGCAGGTCTTGCACCACTTTGTTGACGATGTTGGAGGGCACGGCAAAGCCATAGCCGGCATAGCTGCCCGTCGGGCTGGCGATGGCCGAGTTGATGCCCACGAGGCCGCCCTGCAGGTTGACGAGCGCCCCCCCGCTGTTGCCCGGGTTGATGGCCGCATCCGTCTGGATAAAGGACTCGACGGCAAACTGTTCTTTCAAAATATTGATGTTCCGCCCTTTGGCGCTCACGATGCCCGCCGTCACGGTGGAGGTCAGCCCGAGGGGGTTGCCCACGGCGAGCACCCACTCGCCTACCTTGATGTCGTCGCTGTTGACAAGGGGCAGGGTGGGCAGGTTTTTGGCCTTTATCTGGATGAGGGCCAGGTCGGTGGAGGGGTCGGTGCCGACCACGGTAGCCTTGTATGCCCGGTTGTCGGAGAGGGTCACTTCGAGGTCGTCGGCATCGGCCACCACGTGGTTGTTGGTCACGATGTAGCCCTTTTCATTGATGATGACCCCCGAGCCGGTGCCCACCCGGAGCTGCGGCCCATGCCGTTGTGGCCCCTGCTGCCCCTGCGGCATCTGGAAGCCAAAGGGGTTGCCCCGGTCGCCAAAAAAGTCGCGGAAAGGATCGGGCAATTGCTGGAAATTTTGCGGCATTTGCCCGCCGCCGCGGTTGGCAAAAGTCTGCGTGGCCTTGATGTGGACGACGGCTTTCACCACCTTTTCGGCGGTCTTGGTAAAATCGAGGGGCACCACGTTGCCATCGTTGTCGTAGGTCAAAACGGCGGCCTTTCCCGGCGTGGCATCAATGTGCTCGATGCGGACGGTGCGCCCCTCTGGGGCCTGGAAATATTGGTAAATGCCCAAAGTGGACAAGGTGGCCACCACGGCCACCAATGCAGTGAAAATGATATTCTTCTTCATGGCTGTCATATTTTTTTTAGTTTTTTTAATGCTTGCCCAGCAGATAAAAGGTGGTTTCCCTCAAAGTCCCGCTAAGGTTTCGCAGCAATCCGATAAATATCGGGATTGCGAAACCTTAGCGGGACTTTGAGGGAAACCATTTCTATTTTTTGAGCCGAACAGCTACTTTTTTTGAAAAATAAAAAAGCGGAGGAACGGGCAACTGAGTGTTCCAGTTGCCGGGCGACAATGCCCCTATCCTTTGCTTGTCGGGTTCAAATATAAATGGGAAATAAAGGGAAGGCCGGAAGTCTTCGGCGGATCGGGCGGATGGCTCGGTGAGCGCGGGGATATGGTCGGTGAGGCTTTTGAGGTTAGGGTTTTCTCATAAAAACGTGAAAGGATATTTTATGCAATTCCAGCGTTTCATTTTGCCAGAATTCCAGAGCGGCGGGATTCCCGAAAAATAGAGAACGCCGCCGCTCGTAGTCCTTCCTAAAAAAAATAACGGAAGCCATTTATCCCAATAATTCGCGACATATTCATTTGATTTTGATTGGCGTGTCATTGCTGTCGTTGATCGCCCATACTTCACCGTAAATAGATTTGTATTGTATTTCAAATTCAGTTGTTTCTGTTCTTAGCGCTTCCATCAGGATCTGGGTTTTTTCCCTGTCAGGGTTTTTAATGGTAAATATTGATATTTTTTCTTTCTCTTCGATTAAGTCCCCTACTTTTAAATTTGAATAGGAATATTGAATATTCAAGCCGGTTTCCTTGACTACTGAACTGAAGTAACTATAGGTGTCATTGTATTCCTTTCCTTTGCTGGTAATTTTTATGGAAGTTATTATCGCCGGGCCGATCCCTTTGTTCGCTATTTTGTAACTCATCTCTTCTTGTGTATAACCGAATCCGATACTTAGGAACGGGAATACCGACATATGTTGTTGTTCCCTTATCAAGTTTGTTTGATAGATGAAAACGACGAGCGTGCCAAGCCCGATCATCATGGCAGAAATGCTCATTATTTTTTCACTGTTCCAAAATTTATTGCTCATAATATTGCGATATTTTTTTTCTGATTGCTGCTTGGCTGGCTGACAATATTGACAGTGATATTGCTATATTGGCCTGGTATAAAAACAATATTCATTTATTTAAAAAAGAATTTACCATTTTATAAAAGATGTCATTGTTTTCATAAATGCCAATATATTCATCTGCTCCCGGGCCAAAAGTATATACAGGAATAAGTGCTGCCGAATGGCTCGTGGAAGTGAATGCGGGACTGATTTGCCGGTAGTCAAGTTTTCCAAATACTTTAGCTGCCGTTAGCGAAAAACCTCCTGTCTCATGGTCGGCAGTTACAATTACCAACGTGTTTTTATCCCTTTCCGCAAAATCCAGGGCCACTCCAACTGCTTTGTCAAAATCTTTGACTTCTTCAATAATATAGTCCGCATCGTTTTGATGGCCTCCCCAGTCTATTTGTGAGCCTTCGACCATAAGAAAGAAACCTTTATTATTTTGTGATAAATAATCCAAAGAGCATTGAGTGGCGTCGGAAAGAAAATTGCCCCTCCCGTTTTGCATTTTGGGCATTCCGTCTGGAGCTAAAAAATAGGCATATTTTTTATTGATGGTTTCATTTTTATTTAATGCTGAAGTATCAACGACTGTTCCTTTTTGTCGCAGTTTTTTTATAAGGTCTTGCCCATCTTTTCTATTGTTCAAATATTGGTACCCTCCACCGATGGCTATATCCACATAGTTGCTGTTGACAAACTGCAACGCTATTTTTTCATATAGACTGCGGCTGGAAACATGGGCATAAAAAGCGGCCGGGGTCGCGTGCATAAGTGAACTCGTTACGACC
This sequence comes from Bacteroidota bacterium, assembly GCA_011321935.1. Classification (GTDB taxonomy): domain Bacteria; phylum Bacteroidota; class Bacteroidia; order Chitinophagales; family Saprospiraceae; genus UBA6168. The sequence continues at coordinate 7,446 of DROJ01000135.1, forward strand.
AATCCGGTACTCTTTCCATTTTCAGATGCCATTTCCAGGATTGTCTTTTTGGCTATGGTGTCTTTGGTCACCCCTATGGCGCCATTATATGTTTTTTCGCCTATCGAAAAAGCGGTAGCACCTGCTGCGGAGTCGGTGAGCCTTGCTCCAATAGGTTTGTTTAAATGCAGACCGATCTGCTTGAAACGAGAAAAATTGGGAGGTGTATCCGAATATATAAAGGCCGTCGTGGTTTGTGTAAGCCCCATGCCATCACCGATCAGCAAAATGATGTTTTTTGCGACCGGTTTGTTTTTGCTTTTTTGCAGTGACGATGTGGCACAGGAAGAGAGCATCAATATACTGATAAAAAGAATGATTTTATTGTTCATTGTAAATGCAAATTTATAATTGATTTCCAGCAAAACACTTTTGTCTTTAAGCGAAGTGTGAACTATGGGGCAAATAAAATAAAAATTATTGGCTTTGGGGTGGATTGTTCCTCGTTGTTGCAGGTGTTGGGGTTGATTTTTAGGGCCTTATCCCGAACCTCGGGATGGCGCTCGCAAAGCTCGGTTAATACTTGCTGCAACGAGGAGTTTTTTAAATGGCAGTTTTTTTTTCTGCTTGCGAGAACGGTCTCATATATGCGCAGTCAGCCCGCAGAGGGCTGATTGTCGTTTTATGCTTTGTTGTGAGCTGTGTTCTTTTCTATAAATTTTGAGATTAATTCAGAATTCACATTTGATAATTCTTTAGGTTCAAACTTTCTCATCCCGCCTCCATAGATTCTTCCTTGTTCTACAAATCCATGTTGGGTCATTTTATTTAATACTGCTAAAAGTTCCCGTTTTATCTTTTTATTCCCATTAATAATAGCTTTTAATTCCCCGTTGTTGCAAGTGTTAAACGAGCTTCAGCGAGTGTCACTTGCAAACATTCTGCTTGGCTGGTTGCAAGTGACACTCGCTGAAGCTCGTTTAACACTTGCAACAACGGGGTTTTCTTTTTTATCCTTTAGATATTTCACTAACCATTCTATTGAATTCTTCAAATGAAGATTTTAAGTCGCCTGCATTTAAAAGTTCTAATAAAGATGTTCCGTGTCTTACTTTATGATATTTACCTTTTTTTGTTTTCCTTGTCAAATTCTCCAAAATGGCAACTGGGTCTTTAATCTTTTTGGGATTGGTCTTTGGTAATTTTGTGGAAATTTTTTCTTTGTAGTATTGGTCTAAAATTTTTGGTTGTGAAATGAACCAGGCTTCCATTTCTTGTATCATGAAAAATACAATATCCTCTTGGTCTTTTAAGTCTAATTCAGTTAACTGCGTTTCTTTCTGTTTTTCTTCATCGTCTAAGTCAATTAGAAGATAACTTAAATCACTTAATTTATTTTTTTTGAATTTATTTATAGCTTGACTTTTACCGTTGCCCATTATTATCCTGGGCATATTCCCTTCTAAAAGTTGTTTTATTAACTTATGAAATCCTTGACTTAACGTACCATTGGAACGGTCGCTC
>DROJ01000136.1 GCA_011321935.1 Bacteroidota bacterium
ATAGAAGAACCGCCCTGTGACACAAGCCAATGTGGGGGGGAGTTCAACGGTACATACTCGGGCTATGGATATTACAAGTACCCTTCTATAGACCTTTGTCTTTGCCCGGGCACTGTCAACGTTTATGGAGATCCTTACGGGCTCCCTAATAAGTACACGTTGAAGTGTGACGGCAACATAATTCATTCACAATGGGTAGGTGATTCACAGACCTATCCCATTGGTCCATGGGCAGGGCAAAACATTCCATACTATTACAACCACACATTCACAGCACAGTCTGGAAAGGTTTATACCTTAGAAGTAGAAACCGTCACACCGCAATACATGACGGACTCCTGGACGGCGTCTGTCGGATGCGGCGGATAATACATATTTGGTTTGGCCCCTATAACAATGTACTTGACATCCTATCGGCAATAAAACCCGCCATGTTGCACCTGTTGCAGGTATTCCGCTAACGTTGGCGCTGGTTGCAGACACAGAGCCGGTGTTTGTTTTTACCAACAAAATATAACGGTTCCCACTCTTTTTAAAATACTGTACTTAAATTTTATCTTGACATTGTTAAATTAGCCAAAAGATTAATATGAAAAAATAGACTTTGACATAGATTCTCCCTAAAACTATATTTGACCATCAAATAGGCAAAAAAACAGAATCATGGAAAAAAAACTATTGGGGCATTACCGAGCAGACCGTGATGAAAATGGAAGAAGAACTAGTGAATACCTTCACCCGCTACCGGTCAAATTTTAAGACAAAGACCAGAGATTCTTCTGCTCATGGTTGGACGGTTCTAAAAGGTTATTTACTATTAGAAACCAATCGTACCTATCAAAACATTGACCGAAAAATCAATGGGGTAAATGCCGACGGTCAGAACATACAACAGTTTATGTCAGATTCACCATGGTCATGGGAAGGGGTGTTCAATCAGGTAATGGTTGATATAAAATCGAATCCGGCCCTTTCAGGAGGTACACTCAACTTTGACGAAAGTGGGGACCAATGTAGTGGCCCCCATAAAGCAGGTGCCTCCCGACAGTACATAGGTCGTGCAGGGAAAGTAGAGCTGGGACAGGTTGGGGTACTGAGTTCCTATAGCATAGATAACCTATGGTTGCTTACAGGGGCAGAACTATTCTTGCCCCGGAAATGGTTTAACCAACCACAGTTACGCAAAAAGTGGAAGCGCTTAAAAATTCCTTTGGAGCGGGAATTTGCCACAAAGGTTGAAATAGCAATAAGCTTGTTCGACAAGGCAATAGACCAAAACCTGCCCTTTAAATGGGTAGGTGGTGATGCACTTTATGGCCGCTCTTTGTCATTTAGACGGCATATTGCAGACAATGGGAAATACTACATGATGTGCATTCCAAAAGATGAACATGTTTGGTTGAGCAACCCATTAACAGATGAAGATAAACCAGTTGGCAAAAAGGTCAGCGAGCTTGTCGAACAGGCTGATTTTGAACCAATTATGATTCGTAATGCCGAAAGAGGCCAATTAATTTACGAACAGGCTTTTGTGCCGGTATGGACAGTGGGCAAAAACAAAAAAGCGGCTAAGCGGGAAGCCCGTAAAGAATTGCTCGTCATCAGAAAAGAACCTGACGGGTCCACTTCCTACGCTTTGACCAATGCCTCTTTAGCTGAAGTCGGCAAGGAAGAAATAGCGGTTCAAAGAGCAGAAAGGTATTTTGTGGAGCGTACCATCCAGGATTGTAAAAGCGAACTTGGCTGGGACGAACTACAGGCACTGAAATATCCTGCTTATATGCACTCCCTGGCCATCTGTGCCGTTGCATTGATATTCTTACTAAACGTAAAATTAAAGCAACGGGAAAAATTTGATGACCCTGAAACGGTTCAAGAAGAACTTGGCATTGAAAGGCTGCCCGATATATCTCTGGCAAATGTCAAAGAGCTAATGAGGTCGGTAATGCCCCTACCTCGCTTAACAAGAAAAGAGGCAAGGAAGAAAATTGTTCAGATACTTTTTGACCGTTCCAAATCAACTGCCTCAAGAAGGCGAAAACAAAGAAAAAATCAGAAAGAGAAAAACGACACATCTTAAATTCGCTAATTTAACAATGTCAAGTTATAAACAGGTTGTAAATCAATAATACTCATTGTGAGTTTATGTGAAAAATATATGAGTCGTATGACACTTCCTGCAAGAACCCCTGCTGAATAATTGAACGGTGTGAAGCACTCCCAAAATTCACCATTAGCATGATGCCCGCCCCCTCGAATAATAATTTTGGTAAAATAAAAACCACTGCCAATGCCTCCGCCGCCGGTCTTGTTTTTTTTTAAATAATTTTTGTGAAATGAAAATCACGCCATTGCATCCAACCCCGACTCCGTTTTTTTTAAAATGAAAAAATTAAATATTAAAATATACTCAAAACGAAGTGGTTTGGGAATTTTGTTTTTCGCAAACACTTCGTTTTGAGTATATGCCGATGGAGAAGTGGTTTATTTTTTCCCAAACCACTTCGG
>DROJ01000137.1 GCA_011321935.1 Bacteroidota bacterium
TTTCCGAATTAGCGGCTAAAAGAAAATATTGCGAAGCACTATAAAAAATCGGGCAGTGGTCTTTTTTTAATGACATGTTTTCAACGCAAGGCCGCAAGGCCGCAAGGCCGCAAGGAAACACAATATTCCGTTAGTTTTTCATTGCGTTTCCTTGCGGCCTTGCGGCCTTGCGTTGAAAACATATCATTAAAAAAAAACACCACCCAAAATTGCACAAACGTACAATCTTCGATTTGCCCTTGCTGAATAGTTGCCGAAATAGTTTCTTTATATATTGGCTGCTCACCTTCATCCGTTGACATTTTCAGCCAAACAGCAATACCTTTGTACCCCTCCGCAAGTAAAGCCTATTTTCAAAAACATCAGCCACATGCAAGCAAAAATACTTTTCACATTAACCTGCCTTTTCACTTTCCTTTTTGCCGGTGCCCAAGACTGGCAACCCAAAATAGACCCGACCGTTTGGCAGGCCGCGACCGCCGGGCAAGACGTTGAATTTCTCGTTTTGCTCGCAGAGCAGGCCGATGTCAGCGAAGCTGCGTTTTTTATAAAAAAAGAAGAAAAGGGGGGATATGTTTTCCGGCAGCTTTCCGAATTGGCGGTACGCACACAAGTAAATGTATTGAAAACAATAGCCGACTTCGACGCGCCCCACCGCTCCTTTTGGATTGTCAATTCGGTGTGGGCAGAAGGTGGGGCTGCACTGCTCGAAGAGCTGGCCAAACTGCCCGAAGTGGCCGAGATACACTCCAACCCCTCCGTGCCGCTCAATGGACCGGTCAGGGACAACAGCGTCCATGACCGGGCGGTGGAATGGGGGCTTACCAATATCAATGCCCCCGCCGTTTGGGCGATGGGCTACAAGGGCGCAGGCGTCGTGGTGTCGGGACAGGACACGGGATACGAATGGGATGTGCCAGCCCTCAAACTCAAATACCGCGGCTGGGACAACAGCAGCATGACCGCCGACCACAACTACAATTGGCACGACGCCATCCATTCCAATGCCGGGGCCAACAGTTGCGGATTCAACTCGGCAGTGCCCTGCGACGACCACAACCACGGCACCCACACGATGGGCACCATGGTCGGCCTCGACGGCGCCAACGAGATCGGCGTCGCCCCGGACGCCAAATGGATCGGCTGCCGGAACATGGACGTGGGCAACGGAACGCCCGCCACTTACATTGAGTGTTTTGAGTGGCTGCTCGCTCCGACCGACCTCAACGACATGAACCCCGATACCTCCAAAGCGCCCCACGTCATCAACAATTCTTGGTCGTGCCCGACCTCGGAGGGCTGCAACTCCGGCAACTGGGCCGACATGGAAACGGCCATCAATAACCTCCGTGCGGCGGGCGTCGTCGTCGTCGTTTCTGCTGGAAATTCAGGGAGTACCTGCTCGACGGTCAATGCCCCGCCCGCTATTTTTGCGGGCAGCTTCGACGTTGGGGCTTCCAATTCGAGCAATGCGATTGCCGGGTTCAGCAGCCGCGGCCCGGTGACCGTGGACGGCAGCAACCGCATGAAACCCGACGTGTCGGCGCCGGGCGTCAGCGTGCGTTCCTGCATCCGCGGCGGGAATTACGATACTTTCAGCGGCACCAGCATGGCCGGCCCGCATGTGGCAGGCACAGTGGCCCTGCTCATCTCCGCCAACCCATCCCTGGCGGGAAATGTGGCGCAGATAGAAGACCTCCTAAAATCTACCGCAGGGGGACAAACGACCACCGATGGCTGTGGCGGCGACGGCCCAACAAGCAGCCCCAACAATACTTACGGGCGGGGCATCATCAATGCGGAAGCGGCCGTGAACGCAGCACTGGCCTTGCTGCCGGTGGAACTGATCCGCTTCACCGGAAAACTGACTGCAAGTGGCGTGCAATTGAACTGGGAAACGGCACTGCCGGGCAGCCTCCACCATTTTGAAATCGAACGCTCAAAGGACGGGCGGGCATGGGGGGGCATCGGCAAAAAAGTATTCTTGCCCACCTCCGGCGACTATGGCCTTTTGGATGAAAAACCCCTTCCGGGCAACAATTATTACCGCCTGAAAATGGTGGACCTGGACGGCAGTTTTGAGTACTCCAAAGTGGTAGTGGTGCAATTGAAAGAGAAGGGCGGCATTAGTATTTTTCCAAATCCGGCATTTGAAAAACTTTCGCTTTTTGCCAATTGGCAGCCCGGCGGAGAGACTGTTTTTGTTTTTAGCGCAAGTGGTCAATTGTTGTTGAAAAAAGAGGTGCCCGCAACTGAAAAACAGCAGGTGCTTAGGCTCGACGTGGCCGCCTTGCCCCCCGGTGTTTATTTCATAAAAACAGTGAGCGGGGACGGGGCTTTGCTGCAGGACAGGTTTTTGAAAATGTGAGTTTTGAATGCGAATGTAAATTTGGAGAAGGTCTTTTAGGCATTGCTCGGAGTGGCATTTATCCCTAGCTGTTCCATCAGTTCTACTCAACCATAATAGGTTTTGTGCATTTGCCCTCGCCAGCCCCCAGCCCCAGAAGGGGAGAACCTGCGCTCAATGCACAAAACCTATTATGGTTCAGTATCATCCAATGTTATTTTACGAAGTTGTGATAATTCTGCAAGGGCGCGCAAACGCTCTACCGCATTGGCTTCTTGCTGCTCGGTCATTTTCAATAATTGTCCGTGTTCCTTTTCTGTTATTATTTCGCTTTTTAATTTTTGATATAATTTGCCGTATTCACCCTGTTTGTTTTCCGGCAATAAGGGCCGATTGATAATGGCCATCGGTAGTGTTAATTTTGACGTGATTTTAAGCACTTAAGCCAAGCCCCCGTCTCCGCTGCTTTGTCATCCGCCTTTAGGCGGATGACAAAGCAGCGGAGACGGGGGCTTGAGTGCTTGGAAATCAGATAAACATGTTTCTGCCTATCACGTCAAA
>DROJ01000138.1 GCA_011321935.1 Bacteroidota bacterium
AACAATTTCCAAAATAATATAAGCTATCAAATACAACCTCCACTCTCTTGTTTTTATTTTGGTGTATTAAAAAATAAATTAGCGCTCATACTTTATTCTTTTACTTTGCGCAGCATATTTATAAAAATAAAAAAAACTATAACAGCATTCACTGATATAACCCCACCGAATCTATAATTACAATTTTTTTTTAGGCTTTACCAATATTAAATTGTTTGTAACTACTGCAGTGATTCGTAATTAGTTGATTAGTGATTAGTTCGTCAAATCCTTGATAATGTGGTATTTACCAAAAAATAAATAGTCCGCTAATTACGAATCGAACCACTACTCAGATGGTTCAAACTATAATTTCACTAACCCCCGGTTTCCTGCCTGCCGGTACGTCCGCATGGACAGGCCGGCAACCGGGGGGCAAGCATCACACAAATCTGGGTTTTAACCCAAAAATGTTTACGTTTATTTTGGGTTAAAACACAGACCCCTTGTTGCCTACCCCCGACTAAAGTCGGGGGTTAGTGAAATCATAGCCTGAACTACTTGAGTAGTGGTACAAATCGTAATTAGCTAACCATTTAGTTTTTGGTTAAATGCCACATTATCAGGGATTTGGAGGACTAATCACTAATCAACTAATTACTAATCACTGCAGTAGTTACAATTGTTTTAGGCGCTAAAGTTGTCAACTTTTTAACAGTCGGCAACTTTCCAAAACCACCTCCATTTCTCCTGCTCCCACCGAGTGTTTGTCCGTATTCACCGAAATATCCTGCCTGCTTTTTTTACCATTATTAATTTTGCTGGAAATACAGCATTGAATGTACCCGTGGCACATTGTTTCGGGGCATTTTATGAAAAAAAATCAGGACAGATGAATAAGTTGATTATTGCTACCGTCTTAATATTTGCCTTTGGCAACATGTACGCGCAGGGCTTTCAGTTCCGTGGTTTTGAATGGGGGACAACAAAAGAAAAAATCAAAAAAAACGAGCGCGCACCCTTCGTCTTGGAAAAGGACAACCTCTTGCAGTACCGCTCTACTTTGGGCGATTATGATGCCGACCTGGAATATTATTTCAGCATTGACGGTGAACTCATGGGCGCCAGATATACCGTCCGCAAACGCTACAAAGACCTACAAGACCATTTCAAAGAATTTGATTTCTTTACCGAACTGCTGACGGAAAAATACGGGAAGCCCGTTGCCATCCAGATTGTCAAAGAAGAGGTGAACGTCAACAATGTCGGATCGCTCATCGCCAGCCTCAAATCCGGGGATTTTGCCCAAGAAATAAAATGGGACTTGCCCGATACGGCCATCCAACTGACCCTCACCGGGGAAGGGAAAGATGTCATCATGGTTATCAATTACCAGTCTAAAAAATACGGCAAAATGAACCACCAATTGAAAAGGGAAATGGTGCTGAAAGATTTGTAGTGCCGGGCTGAACAGGCAAGGAGGGGCATGGGGACTAAAAAGGCATTATGGTATTATGGTATTAAAATATCTGAATGCCTTTTTAATATCTTAGTTTTACTTTGACACTTTATATTTTCACTAACGCCGAGTACTCGGGGTTAGTGAAAATATAAAGTGTCAAAGTAGAATTATAGTTTAATCAATAAAAAACATATTGGTAGTCTGTTAAAAACAGTAACTTCCCTTTTTCATATTCTTTGTACCTGATATAACGGCCGTTTTTATATACCTTTTCATATCGGTAATCCTTGCCCGTGGTAATGGCCTGCCATAATTTTCCGTTTTTGTATTTATATTCCGTTTTTTCTTTTTCCGCTGTTTTCAGCCAAACCGTTTCTTTGGTTTTTAATTGGTTTTCGCCGTTGTAATAATAAGTGGTTTCCTTTTCGGCTTTGCCTTTGGCATCGTAATAAGTTGATTTTATTTTCTTTTTAATAATAGGGTCAAATTGGTGGATGGTTTTGAGTTTAATAGATTTTCCATTGTCGTCAAAAGTATATTCCATCACCCCGAACAGGCTGTCAATGGCATTATAGTTCATTACTTTGCGGGTCATCAAAGCCCACCTATTATTGGTGGGTTCCCCTTTCCAAAAAGTTTTTTCTTCCAGTGTTTTTCCTTTTTTGTCAATATATTGGACAGTGCGCAGGTCAATGTCTTTTTCTTTTATTTCCGCTATTTTACGGTCGAGGTGATAAGTGTATTCTACCTTTCGGCTATGCTTTTCATTTTTTATTTCTATTTCTTTTAAACGCTGTTTATCGTCGTAATGGTAATAATATATTTCATCATCTAAATTATTGGTCACCCATTCGTCCAATTGCCCGTCCCGACGGAATTTATAAACCGCATCTTTGATCGTTTCCTCTGGGCCATATCCATCCGGCGGGAAGGTCGTCCATTCCGTTATTTGTTTGACGGGTTTGCTGTCTTTGGGAGCTTTGCCAAAATGTTGCGCATTGATGCAAAAGGGAAATAATAAAATAATAAGGAGGATCAGTTTTCTCATTTTAAAATAGTATTTTGAACAATTGATTTACAAAAATAATCTAAATTATAAATTTGTCAAAAGTAAGTTTAATTTAGCAAAATGAAATTCGACAATCATCAATTATGAAATATCAACTCACCTTTTTTTTCAGCCTCCTTTTCCTTTTTGTTTTTTCTTGTAAAAACGAAAAAAAAACCGGAGCACAGCAAGATGGAACAAAAAACCATTCCACTATAAAACAACTCAAAGTACCCTCCCGGCAGGGCGGAGAACCCAACCTCGTCGCCGATAAAAACGGCGGGGTTTATCTTTCTTGGGTTGAGTATGCCGACGACACCACGGACGTGCTCGTATATTCCAAATTGACTGCAAACGGCTGGGACCAACCCGAAGAAATAGCCCGCGGCAGCGACTGGTTTGTCAACTGGGCAGACTTCCCTTCTCTGGTTATTTACGACGACGGGGCAATGGCCGCTCATTGGCTGCAAATAAGCGCAGCGGGCACCTATGACTACGACGTGATGGTTTCACAAAAAACAAATGCCGCAAGCGGTTGGGGCAAACCATTCAAACTCAACCAAGACGGAGTGGCCGCCGAGCATGGTTTTGTGTCCATGATACCCGCCGCCGAAGGGAAAATATTCGCCGCCTGGCTCGACGGGCGCAACACCAAATCGGGCGGCGACGGAGACGGCGGGCATGGCCACGGCCACGGCGGCGCAATGACCATCCGGGCTGCTTTTTTCGACCAAACGGGCCGCCTCTCCAACGATACCGAACTCGACAACAGAACCTGCGACTGCTGCCAAACTTCGGCAGTCGGCACTTCCGACGGTGGCGTTTTGGTGGCCTACCGCGACCGCTCCGAGGACGAAGTACGGGACATTTATTTTACAAAAATGAAAGATGGAAAATGGAGCGCACCGCAGCCCGTTTTTGCCGACAACTGGAAAATAACGGGCTGCCCCGTCAACGGCCCTTCCCTCGCCGCAACAGGCGGAAAGGCCGTAATCGCTTGGTTTACAGCCGCTAACAAATCGCCAAAAGCCAACATCGCCTTCTCCAACGACAACGGGGATACCTTTGGCCTGCCCATCCGTTTCGACGACGGCGAACCCGCCGGAAGGATAGATGTGCTGATGCTGAACGCCAACGAAGCCCTCGTCAGTTGGCTGGAAAATACGGAGGACGGCGCCGAAATAAGGGCCAAAAAAATCAAGGGCAACGGCCAAATGGAGGCCTCCTTTTTGGTGGCCAAAACCTCCCCCTCCCGCGCAAGCGGCTTCCCGAGGATGGTAGCCGCCAATGGAAAAATAATCTTTGCCTGGACAGGCGTGGAAGGCGACAGCACTTTCATAAAATCGGGCGCCCTTTGAGGCGATGCCTTTGCGCGTGGTTAAGCGGGCAGAAAGGCGTTGACTCAAAAAACTCGGCTGGAATGGGGAACAAATTGAGTTGACGCCTTTCAAGCCGCTTTCGTGAAATCGGCAGCTTTGAGGTGAATTTTTTCGGATTTTTCGAGGGATTCACATCCCTTGCCAAGAAATGCCGTCCCTGCGGGACTAGGATTTGGTGTCATCCATCCTAGTCCCGCAGGGACGGCATTTCCTAGCGAGGGATATGAATCCCTCGAAAAACCGAAAAAACTCACGAAAAAATTCACTTCAAAATCACCACATCCCCTTCCCGAAATACCTCCTTTTCCACGCCACAAAAACGCACCCTTGCTTTCAGGTACCAGGCATAAACGCCCGGGTTCATCGTTTTGCCCTTAAACCCGCCGTCCCAACCATTTGCCGGCTGGCCGGCGAAAAAAACATGCGCCCCCCAGCGGTTGAAAACATGCAGCTCAAACGACTGAATATCAATGCCTTGCGCCGCATAAACTTGAAATTTGTCATTGACGCCGTCCCCGTTTGGCGAGAAGGCATTGGGGATGTAAAAATAAGAATCCGGCTGCCCTTCCGCCCATTTTACGGTCGCTTCAAGCGCCTCCGTTGCGCATTCGTCGCTCACTTCAAAATGGTAAATCCCCGCATCTTCCACGGGCATCCAAGCCTCGGACGAGCCATCCTCCCAACGCCAATTTACTGCCCCGGCATGGCTCAAAACGACGGGGCGGACGGTCGTTTGCGGGTCGTCGCAGGGCAGGGCATAGTCTTCCACCAAAACATCGAGCGGCGGTTTTTCAAGCACTTCCACGGCTTGCATTTCGGCGCAGCCGTTGGCGTCCTCCACGGCTATTTCGTAAATGCCGCTTTTCAAATTGGCAAAAACAGTTTGCGCCTGAAAGGCCCCTCCGCCGATAGCGCAACGGAAAGGCGGCGTCCCCGAAAGCGGAACCACCTCGATAGTCCCGTCCCCTTCGTCCGGGCAACTTTCGCTCGGCTGCAGCTCAAAAGACAGCGCCGGAAAAGCGGCCACACTGATAAAAACCAGCGAATCGCAGCCCGCCTGATTGTTCAATTCCAAAACCATTTCGTCGCCGGGCAGGAGGCTAAAGCCCTGATAATCAAGGGTATCGCTTTCGCAAATATTCAATTCCAAGAAAGTGCTGTCCGCCTGCAAAATGCCTACCGACACCACCACCGTCGAATCGCAGCCCCGGAAAGAAGGCAGCACAAATTCCCTCGTTTCGCCTGCGGCAATTTCGGTGTTGTTGAACAAAATGCTCTCCCCGCCGCAAGCTTCAAATTGCAAAGTGGAAGGTTCGACAACTATCTCCTCGACCGACACCACCACCGTCGAATCGCAGCCCAGAAAAGAGGGCAGCACAAATTCCCTCGTTTCGCCTGCGGCAATTTCGGTGTTGTTGAACAAAATATTTTCGCCGCCGCAGGCGGCAAATTGCAAAGCCGTTTCGATGGCTTGAAGGCAGGGACTATCCAGCAAAAAATCAACGACGGAAGTATCGCCGCAGCCTTCGATGGAAATATTTTCACTAAAAATAATCGGCGTATAATAGGCCGGCAGGCCGTTGAGGTCAATGCCCAATTGGTAAGCCCCGCCGGGCATTTCACCAAAAAAATACTGGCCGTTTTCGTTGCTGAAAGTATCGGCCAAAGCGGCCCCGTTTTCGGTCAGCAAAACAGGGATGCCGCTCAACAGGCTGTCGGCTGCGTCAACCTCCCCGTTGCCGTTGAGGTCAATCCAAACGTGGCCGCTCACCTCGCCCTGTTCGGGCAAAATGGAAATGGAGACGGCCTCCGAAACCGTTTCGCAGCCATAGATACTGGTCAGGTGGACTTGGTAATCCCCCGTTTCGGTGGCCTCGTAATTGGCTGCGTTGCCCTCCGGCGCAGCGATGGGCGAGCCGTTCAGAAGCCATTGGTAATCAGCGACTTCGGGCAGGTCGGGCAGGCATATTTCTTTGCTTTCGCAAGCCGTGAAACAGCCCGAAACGAGGTTGCCCAAGCCCGGCGCATTGTGTATTTCTATCTCGTTGCTCTTGGCTGTGCAGCCAAAAGAATTGGTCGCCAAAACGAGGTAAGTGCCTCCGGCAAATGCACTGATCGAGGTGCCCGTTTGCCCCGTGTTCCAGAGATAATCATTTGCAGGGTCGGCATTTTCCACAAAAAAATCGGCCTCGCCGCCCGCACACAAGGGGCCCGGCGGATCGGACGAAATAGAGACCTCCGAGGGCAGGGCATGGACGGAAACCGGAAAGGGTCCGACTACCGCTGTGCAGCCCGAAACCACCTCGGTCACAGTGACCGAAAATTCGTGGTTGCCGACAGGCAGCAGGCCGCTGCCCTCCTCCGTCAGTGCCAATTGGCCGCCCGTTGTGCCGTCGGGCCACTGATAAAAATAACGCGGGTTGCCGTTCATTTCCAGATAGACCTCGTTGCCCTCGCAGGTCGAATAGCTGTTCTCGTGATAGGCGGTTGGCTGGCCAAATTCGTTGAGTTCGACTGCCCGGATGAGGGCAACAGGGGCGGGCAAAACTTCCAATCCAACGGCAGGCGGGCTGTATTCACAACCTTTTGAATCGGTCAAAGTCACTTCGTAAATGCCTGCTTCAGAGGTAGTTATGCCCGAACCCGTTCCTCCGCTCGACCATGCCCAAGCCACTCCTCCGGGCGGTGCCTGAAAGCTGGCCTGCGTGCCTTCGCAAATGGGCGCAGGGTCGTCGGGGGTGATGTTGCCCGAGAGGTCATTGGCTTCGATGGACACGCTGGAGGTGAATGTTTGGCGGCAGCCGTAAATACTTTCGGCGGTCAGTGCCACCTCAAATTGCCCAGCAAAAGGGTAGGCGTGGTAGGTGTTTTCTTTTTGCGAAAAATTGGCGTCGCCGCTCCCTGCGTCGCCAAAATCCCAGCTAAAAACGGCCACGTCGGCGGGTGCGTCGGCCTCGAAGTGCAAGGCCGTTGCGGCGCAAAGAGCAGCGGGCGCACCGAAGCTGACCGCAGGCGGCGCATGGATGGTTATTTCTTTTGAAAATACGGCTGTGCAGCCCTCCGACGAAGTGGCCAACAGGGTGACATTATAGCTGCCCGGCGCAGAAAAAACGTGCTCGGGATGCTGCAAACCGGAGGCATTGGCCGAGCCGCTTGCCGGGTCATCGAAGTCCCAATGCCAGCCCGAAATACTGGTGTTGGGCAGGTAATTGGAAACGTCCGTAAATCGGACGGCAAGCCCGGTACAACTGCCTTCCACCTCGAATGCGGCCTGCAGGGGAACGACGATGTCGGCATGTTTTCCGATATAACAGGTTGGTGGACTGCCGTCCAAATTGGGAGTTTCGATAGCGAGAATGACTGAAAAAAAACCGGGATGGCTAAAGTTGTGGCTTGGATGTTCTTCAACGGAACTGCCATCCTGGAACTGCCATTGCCAAGTGCCCGGAATGGCATTTACCGATAGGTTGTTGAATTGAAATTCATTGCAGGTCGTATTGTTCCACGTAAAATCCGCCGTTCCCTGCGGGTTGCAGGTGCTTGGTGAGGATACCACACATTGCCCGTTTTCACAATGCCCGCCCGCTGCTTCACAGTCAGGAATGTATATCGAATTGGATTGCCCGGTGCAGCCGTTTTCGTTGGTCACTACCACATAATAAATGCCGCTCTCATTGACGGCAAGAGTGGCTTGGCCGCTGCCCGTTTTAATGCCGTCCTTGTACCATTGGTACAGGTAGCCGTTGCCTGTTTGCGTAGCGTAAATAGTAGCGCCTGCGCTTCCCGGGCATAAGCCTCCAACGAAAGAAGGAGCTGAAATAAAAACCTCCGGTTTCTCTTTTTCGAGGATGGTAAAATTGGTTTTGGAAGAGCAGCCGTTGCCGTCGTCGGCCTCCAGCACATAGCTCCCCGCAGTCAGTTGCGGAGCAGCTAAGTGGCTGACAACCAGTCCGTTTTGGTTCGTCCATTCATAGCTCTGGTAGCTTTGCAGGGTACTCACTTCGCTGGTTTCGCTTTCGCAAATAAAGACCGGGAAGTCAACTTCTGGCGCCTCCGGCGAACTTATGTTTACCTCAAAATCGGCCTCGCTTCCGCAGCCGTTCAGGTGGATAGTGGTACAAATCGTAATTAACTAACCATTTAGTTTTTTGTTAAATGCCACATTATCAGGGATTTGGCGGACTAATCACTAGTCAACTAATTACTAATCACTGCAATAGTTGCAGTACCTGCCTGCTGCCAAAAAACCTCCACCTGCGCCGTTCCCTGCCCCCCGGTGATGGCCCCCGCCTGCGGCGGGCTGACCGACCATTCGTAATTTATATTTTCATAAAAACCGGTTTCGTAAAATGCGGAATTTTCGCGGCAAAGGGAGGCATCGCCGCTGATTTCGAGCCCGGGCAGCGGGGCGGGGTAAACGATAAACGACGGAGATTGGCAGCCCGGGCTGTTCCAGTCTTCTTGTGAGACAATGAGGGCATAAGGTGGCGAACTTGCCCATTTTACATTGATGGAGCGGCCTGTTTTTTCGTAAAAATCAATGCCGTTCCTGATGAACCAAGAATAGGTCGCATTTTCCAAATTGGAGGAAACTTGGTAGTTATAGGCCTGTCCGGGGCAGATGTTCATTTCGCCCAAAATGGTATCGAGGGGAGGGGGCAGCGCAAAGACTTCGACCTGCAGCCCCAACTCCCCGTTGCAGCTTTCCCCTGCGGGAAATGCGCGGACGGAATAAGTGCCGGCACCGAAATCAAAGGTCGGATGGATGCCCGTAACGGGGGAGTCGGAAGCCCACATTTCCACCCCGTGCACGTCGTAAATAAACCAATCGGCTTCCACAAATGGGTAGCCCGAAACTTGGGAGTGGGTGAAGGAAGGACTGCTGCCCTCGCATATTTCTATCGGCCCGTTTATCAGCGTGGGCGGTCTCATCTGCAGGGGCAGTTCGCCATTTCCGGCGCAGCCGAGGAAGCAGTTTTGGTAGCTTATTTTTATCAGGCCGGAGGCATTGTTGCCGTCGAAATCGCCCCATCGGACGCTGATTTTCGGCGTGCCCTGTCCCTCCAAAATAAGCCCAAAAGAAGGCACTTCCCATTGATAATCAGCGCCTTGTACGGCTTCTATAAAATATTCCGTTTCAGTATTTGGGCAGACGATGACCTGCCCTTCGATGTCCGTTTGGTTGCTGATGATGGAGATTTTCTGCCGCACTGTTTTCGGGCAAATGTTGCCGGTGCAGGCCGATACTTGCAGGCTGACATCGCCCGAACTTCCGCCGTTCCATTGGATGGTCACGAAGTCGTCGGCCTGCCCGCCGCCGCTGATTACCGAGCCGTTCGGGCTGTTGCCCCACTCGTAATTTCCGCAAACAACATTGCTGCGGTAGGTCGCCGTATCGCCCTCGCAAACGGGGCCGAGGCAAAGGATTTCGGGTATCTCCGCATCCGATACCTCGACCCTAACGGAGGTGGTATCGCTGCAATAGCAGCCGTTGCGGGCGATGAGTTTCACTTCGTAAATGCCCGGTTCGTAAAAGGTGTGCAGCGCGTCTTTGACCAAAGAAACTGTGCCGTCGCCAAAGTCCCAAATGAAAGAACTGCTTGCCGTGCTGTTGTTGGTAAATTGGACTGTTTCGGCCTTGCAGAGATCAATGATATTATTGACAGCAGCAGGCACGGAGGTGAAAACGGCTTTTGGTTCTTTTAAAATTTCGATGCAGCGTTGGCCTTCTTGTTGGCAGTCGGGGGGGCAGGTGAGGGTGATGTATTCGGTGGTGGTTTCGCCGTTGCTGAGGTTGGTGTAGTTGATTTGGTATGGACCGGCAGGAAGTTCAGTGAATGGAACGAGGGAACCTGGCCCTTGATATTGCAGATATACCGTATCGCTTCTACTAAAACCTGTTTCTAAATTGATTAGGTTTATAAAAAATGGATGTGACGGTGAACCACTGATAATTGGAGAAAAATCATTATTGTGGAGTCCCCGAAAAAAGATAATTCCGTCTTCTTCTCCGCATGAAGAAGGGCCGACTGAATTGGCAAAGGTTTCATAACGGGCTTCTGTGGTTATTTCAACCGAGCATGATTTGGTATTGCCCGTTGCATCCCTGATTTGATATTCATATACACCGACATTTAGAGAAGGTACAACATGGATCTCTCCACTATAAAACTGAGACCAGGACAAGCCGCCGTTTTCTGAAATTTCTATCCCTCCGGCATATGAGTTTCCTATTATGAATGAGGCGCCAAGCTGATTTGTTGAATCAATGACCTGTGAAACTTGCCCACAATCCACCTGCAAATAATCCTTATCATCCAAGATAGAAACCTTGACCTCGCCGCTGCCTGCCTCGCCCCATTCCACGGTTACTTCGTTGCCATTGGCCGTGTAATCAACGCTGCCGTTTACCTCCCAAATGACGGGCATCTGCTCTGGGTTTTCCACCGAGTAGGTGACGGTGGAATTTTCGCAGACCTTTTCGCAGCTTTCGGGAGAGGAGGGGCAGAGGGAGGTGGATTGGATGGGGAGTACAAGGTCGTTTGAAAAAATATACGGCTCGCTGTATTCCCATCCACAGGCGGCGGCATTGACGGCTATCCGAATATGTGTCCAGTTCAGTTCATCGCACCTTATTAATAAGGTATCGGAACTTGAACCCCCGACCAAGCATTCATTTTGCCCATTTTCGAGGTCAACATAGTTGGTGCCGTCGGCGGAGACCTGCCATTGGTACTCCGTTAACAAGCCTGCGGGGTCGTTGATCGGCTGCTCCAGTTCTGCGACAAATAGCATTTCTTCGCCCGGCGAAAAACAGCCGTCAAAATAAAAATCAGAAACGTAAACATCGGTGTTGGTAAATCCGCAGTCGCAGGGGTCGGAGGCGTTTGGAATGCCGTCGTTGTCAATGTCGGAATCAATTTCATTCGCTATTCCATCGCCGTCAAAATCACAGATAGCTCCACATGCGTCAGGGACGCAAGGTTCTAAATCATCTGGGTCAAAAAGCGGATCAGAGGCCAATACACCCGAGAAATAGCCATCGTTGTCAATGTCACCTCCGCCCGAGCAGCCCTGAGCGACAGTAAAGCAAGCACTCCCATTACAGCCCTGCGCATCCACCGTTTCGACGCAGTAAGTCCCCGGTGAAAAAATAGAAATAGCCCAAGGGGAAGCGCTGTTTTCAAATTCCCCGTCGGTGCTGCTCCAAGTGGTGGACGGATAGTATGTATTCAGTCCGAGTAGCTGATAAGGGGCGTCGGGGCAGTAGCCTGTTGCTCCAATAATCACCGGGTCGCATTGCCCCACCAATAGAGCAGGCAGCCCGACCATTGCAATCAACCAAAGAAAAAGCGCTCGTAAAACCATAGGAAACAAGGATTAAATATTTGTAAAAATAGAAGGGGAGGCCTCGCCTGCGGCGAGAAATAAGGGCGAGAGAAAAGGATAGTTTTTGTTGGAAAGGGAGATTGGAGGTGGCGTCAAAATCAGCACTGCCACCTTTTATATTATAAAATGGAATGTTTAACGAGGGTCAAAAAACGAGCCAGAGGGGTATCCTTAAACGTCCGGATTTTTTGGTCAGTCTCCTTGCCCTTCCGAAAGAGGGGGAATTAATTCCCCCTCTTTCGGAAGGGCAAGGAGACGGGCTGAAATGTTCCGACTTTGGATGATTGAAATGATACCAAGAGGGGGCATAAAAAAAGCGCAAGCGGAGCAGTTCCGTTTGCGCTTAGGTGCCCGGAGCGGGAATCGAACCCGCACGGCCATTACTGGCCACAGGATTTTCGTACCATCTACAACTTTCGCTGCCCCCGCTCCGATCGCTATCGGGATCGGGTTTGTGGTCTGGACTTTCTCTTCGCCTTGCCTTTCGGTTTAGGCGCCTCCCGTCAAGTCTCTACACCTTTCCCCCCGAGTACTCGGGGGAACTTGGCTCGGGATTGCCATCCCGACTCAGGAGTCGGGAAAGGTTTCCCCGAATTTGAGAGGTTCTACTTCCCGGATTTCCCCGGGAGCACTCAAATTGATTGTTTAAGTCCTGCGTGTCTACCAATTCCACCACCCGGGCGGGTCGTGGTTTTGTACCGCTAAGGTAAAAAAAAAGCCCTCTCTTCAGAAGGCTTGGAGCGAAAGACGAGATTCGAACTCGCGACCCCGACCTTGGCAAGGTCGTGCTCTACCAGCTGAGCTACTTTCGCATTATTTTTACCGCTCTTCTTTTGAGCGGCTGCAAATATACGGTTGTTTGAAATAATATGTCAAAATTTTTCGGGGTACTTTTTTTGAAAATTTTTCCACAAGCACCTGCCGTGCAAAAGGTACAAAGCAGGGGCGGGTATAGTTCCCGTTTTTATTTTTTTAGTTCGGCCAATACATCTTCCGAAGACAAAATGTCAGCCCCCATTTTTTTTAGTTTTATCAGGGCTTCGCCCAAATTTTGTTGGTCGGGGCCTTTGGTGGCATCTTCGATGATGGCTGTTTGATAGCCCATTTCAATTGCATCGGCGGCGGTGTTCACGAGGGCATTGCTTTCGTTGAGACCTGCGAGGTACAGCTTTTTTATTTTGTTTTTTTGAAAATGGGCGTTCAGGCCCGTATCCCGTTTTTTGTTTTTACCAAAAAAAGCAGAGTGGGGGAGGCATTGGTGGTCAGTGCCCATCAAGGCCGTAAAGTGGATTTTTTCTTGGTTCAAGTTCATCGGATGCTCTGCGCCGAAGCTGCCTTTTATGCAGAAATAATGTTTCAATAAAATCTTTTCGCCCATCAGGTCGAGTACCTGCCCGGGGCGACGCCAGGGGTAGTTGGCAACGAACATTTTGTGATTTGCCGGCAGGCTGAAATTGGCGGCGGCAAGGTGGCCGAAATGTGGCAACAGGCGGTTGATGACGGGGATTACCTTTTCGCTTTCGGGTATCTCCGCAGCACCGAGGGGCAACAGGTCAACTTGTAGGCCGATGAATAGGAGTGCTTTCATTGGTAAGCTGTTCAAATAATAGAATGATAAAACCTTGCTCCACTTTTGAGCCCCCGTCTCCGTGCCCTTCCGAAAGAGGGGGAATTTATTCCCCCTCTTTCGGAAGGGCACGGAGACGGGGGCTTGGGGTTCGATATTTTTTCTAAAAAACTAATTTCGGGTCAATTTCAAAAGCCGATCTTCGCCCCTCTCGCCGCCGATTTTTCGCGAAGCGCAGCCAGGAATAAATTCCCCCTCTTTCGGAAGGGCACGGAGACGGGGGTTTGGATTCGGTGTTTTTTCCAAAAAAACTGATTTTTGATTAAATTCAAAAGCCGATTTTCGCCCCTCTCGCCGCCGATTTTTCGCGAAGCGCAGCCAGGAGAGAGAGGGGGAATAAATTCCCCCTCTTTCGGAAGGGCACGGAGACGGGGGTTTGGATTCGGTGTTTTTTCAAAAAAAACTGATTTTTGATTAAATTCAAAAGCCGATCTTCGCCCCTCTCGCCGCCGATTTTTCGCGAAGCGCAGCCATGCGGATGGCACTCACTGCGGCCTCCACGCCTTTGTTGCCGTGCTTGCCGCCTGCCCGGTCGAGTGCCTGTTGGTGGGTGTTGGGGGTGAGCAATCCAAAAATGCAGGGGATGCCCAATGCCAGTCCCAAACCGGTGAGGCCAGTGGCCACGGCATGGTTGATATACTCGTCGTGCTTGGTCTCGCCTTTGATGACTGCGCCGAGGCAGATGAGGGCGTTGAGCCTTTTGCCGGAGGCGAGTGTTTTTGCACCGAAGGGCAGTTCAAAAGCCCCCGGTACTTGGGCAACAAATATGTTTTCCTCTTTTGCGCCATGCTTGACGAGCGTTTCAAAACAGCCTTCGTAAAGGGCATGGGTGATGTCGGCGTTCCAGTCGGAAACGACAATCCCGAAGCGCATGTCTTCGGCGGAAGGGATGTTTTTTTCGTTGTAATCGGAAAGGTTTTTTAATGCGGAAGCCATAATTTGACGGTTGACGGTTGACGGTTGACGGTTGACGGTTGATCCCGAAGAACTTCGGGAACGGTTGACGGGCACAAAAATAAAAAAAGGCAAGACGAATGGTTCATCTTGCCTTTTGTATTTATTTTTTTGAAAAGCCTATTTCAGGCTGACAATAAACTTGGATGCTTCCCTCGCTTCGGTGGAAGAGGGGTAGTCCTTTTTGATGCGTTCCCATGCCTTGAGGGCTGCATCGGTTTTGCCCAGTTTTTCGCTGAGCATGGCCACTTTTTTCAGATAATAAGGCGTCAGTAATTCGTTGTCTCCGGCGCTGACCGCTTTGTTGTAGAGGCTGAGGGCTTTGTCGAGGTCGCCTTTTTCGGAATAGGCATCGCCGAGCGTTCCCTGTTTCATGATGGGGAGGAGTTCGCCGTCCGCATCGAAGTCTTCGAGGTAGGAGATGGCAGCATCGTACTCACCGCGGTTGAGGGTGGAAACGCCTGCGTAGTAGAGGGCTGCATTGGCCGCATCAGTGCCGCTGTAATTTTTTACAATGTCGGCAAAACCGGGATAGCCTCCTCCGGGGTTGGCCAGTGCGAGGCCGAACGAATCGCGCTCAAACTGGTATTCTGCCTCCGACATCTGCTCTACCACTTCCATTTGGCGTGGCTTGAGAATGAAATTTTGATAGAACAAATAGCCGCCTACCAATAAAGCAATGGCAGTGGCTGCGGCCAAGATTGTTTTCTGGTTGCGCTCAAAAAAGTCTTCCGCTTGTCCGGTTACTTCGGTGAGGTCGAGGAGTATTTCATCCTCCTTTTTATTCTTTTTTCTCTTTTTACGTTTTGCCATTTAAGTACCTTTTTTAATGTTGAAATTAGGGTGCAGGAAGCCAAAAAGGCGATGAGAAAATTATTCGCCAACTGGCCTCTGCCATCATTTTGCTACCACTATTACGGTAGGTTTTTTGAAAAGTGGCGCAAAAGTAAGGAAAGTTTGAATGGTGTGGGAGAAAAAATAAACAGGCCGGAAAATGTCATGGAGTTTAGACATTCCATCCCGATCAATTCGGGATGGAAGCTAGTATCCCAAAATCAATCCCTCATAAAAGGATAATCTTTCTGCATATAATTGTCGGCATAAAGTTCCGAGCCATCGGGAAAAGCCGATTCCTCCGCAAATTTCACTGCTGCCGCAATCTCCTCTTTGATCTTTGCCTTGATGGCCAATATTTCATCCTGACTGGCAATTTTATTTACAATAATATTTTTTTCGGTCACTTTTATAGGGTCGAGTTCCATGTATGATTTCAGTTCTTCCCGTGTGCGGTAAGTGCCGGGGTCGGAGACAGAGTGTCCCTTGTAGCGGTAGGTTTTTATTTCCAAAAAATAAGGGCCTTTGCCGGAGCGGATGTGTTTTGCCGCTTTTGAAACGGC
Organism: Bacteroidota bacterium; assembly: GCA_011321935.1. GTDB lineage: Bacteria > Bacteroidota > Bacteroidia > Chitinophagales > Saprospiraceae > UBA6168. The sequence goes on from DROJ01000138.1 coordinate 15,236, forward strand.
CTCGTGGACGGCTTCTGGCCTCATTCCGTCAACAGCCTCGCTGGGCATGTCATAGGCATCGCCGAGTTTATAAAGGTCTTTGATGTTGCTGGTTCGTTCCACCGAAGTGCCCATTGCGTAATGGTTGTTTTCGCAGATGTAAAGCACGGGCAGTTTCCAGGTCATGGCCATGTTGAAAGATTCGTGCAGGGAGCCTTGCCTTGCCGCCCCGTCGCCGAACATGGTCACGCAAAGGTTGCCGGTCTCTTTGTATTTTTCGGCAAATGCGATGCCCGTGCCGATGGGTATCTGTGCGCCGACGATGCCGTTGCCGCCGAAGTAGCGGTTCTCTTTTGAAAAGAAGTGCATTGAGCCGCCCTTGCCTTTGTTGATACCTGTTTTTTTGGCGTAGAGTTCGGCCATGCAGGCCGCCGTGCTGCAGCCCCGTCCGATGGCAATGCCGTGCTGCCGATAAGCGGTAACGATGGCATCTTCTGGCGTGATGGCCGATTCTATGCCCGTGCCGACGGCCTCCTCACCTATATATACGTGGAGGAAACCCCTTATTTTTTGTTGACTGTAGCCCATCAAAGCCTTCTCCTCAAAGCGGCGGATGCGGAGCATGGACTCGTACCAACTGAGGTACTGCTCTTTGCTGTATTTTGCTTTTTTTGTGGTTTTCTTTTTTGTTGCCCTTTTAGTGGGCCTTGTTTTTTCAGCTACCATTCTGCGTTGTTTTTTTAAATCCATCTCCGCCCCCCTTGCCATTTTGCAAAGAACTGTTCATGTGAGAAGTACTACTTAAAAAAGCCGCCTTCACGTGAACAGGTCTTTACAAGATGACAAGGGGAACGTTGCCGGGGTAGTTAATTTTTGCGTAGAAATGCAAAGGTCGGTAATTAATCTTCGTCCGTTCCGAAGGAAAGGACGATAATTTAAAGTTACGTCTCCATGCCCTTCCAAAAGGGTGGGAATTTATTCCCACCCCTCAGGATCATTCCTCCCTGATCGGTCAATATGGTTGTTGCCTGCCTGCTGCGTACCGAGCATGTAAACATCCTGGATGTTGACATGTGGCGGACGCGTCGCGATGAAATAAATGGCCTCGGCCACATCGCTCGCTTTCAGCGGCTGGAAATTGTCGTAAACCTGCGCCGCTTTTTCCTTGTCGCCATCGAAGCGCACCCGCGCAAATTCCGTTTCTTCGACATGGCCGGGTGCTACTTGGCTCACCCTGATATTGTGTTTATGGAGGTCGAGGCGCATGGATTGGGTAAGCGAATCAACGGCGGCCTTGGTGGCGCAGTAAACATTGCCGCCGGGATAGACCTCTTTGCCAGCGCTCGAAGCGATGTTGATGATGTGCCCCCGTTTGCGCTCCACCATGTGCGGGGCAATGGCGCGGGTCATGTATAGCAGGCCTTTTACATTGGTGTCTATCATGGTGTCCCAATCGTCGGGCTTGCCCTCGTGGATGGGCGAAAGCCCTTTGGACAGGCCGGCATTATTGATGAGGATGTCAATTTCTTTCCATTCTTCGGGAAGGTTTTCGATGGCTTTTTGGGTGGCCCCGGCCTCCCTCACATCGAAAGAAAGGGAAAGGATGTCGGCCTTGTATTCGCTGGCGTATTTTTCCGAAATGGCCTGCAAACGCTCGTCCCTCCTGCCCGTGATGATGACCCGGTAGCCGTTTTTCGCAAATATCTCGGCGGTGGCTTTTCCGATGCCCGAAGTGGCGCCGGTTATCAAAACGGTTTTTGTCTCAACTGGCGCCGTTTCTGCTTCCTCCGCTGTCGGCTCTGCTGCGGCAATGGGGGCGTTGGCAGGGGCATCCCCTTCCAGATCTGCAGCCATTAATTTCTCCAGTTCAGGGTCGTTGAGGAGGTCGTTAAAAGCGGCTTCTTTTTCTGCAACCTCCTCTGTTTCATCGGCCCTTTGGGCCAAATTCAAACTTTCCAGTTCAGGGTGGTTGAGGAGGTCGTTAATAGCAGTTTCTTTTTCTGCAATCTCCTCTGTTTCATCGGCCCTTTGGGCCAAATCCAAACTTTCCAGTTCTGGGTCATCCGCCGGAGAAGGGGCATCGGCTGTTGCTTCCGTTCCGGCAGTTTTTTCATGGTAGCCAAAGGCGAGGTCGTTCTGTTCCGTTTTCAGTTCGGGGTTGATCTCGATGGCTTTGGCATAATGCTCGGCGGCTTTTTCCTTTTCGCCCAATTGGTGGTAAACCAGTGCGAGGTCATAGTTTGCAAAGGGGTGGTTGGGCAGCAGGACGAGGGTTTTATGGTAGTGTTTCACCGATTTTTCCGGCTCGCCCATCCGTTCGTTGAGGAGGTTGGCGAGCATGTACTGGGCATCGGAGTTGAGGCTGTTTTGCCGGATGGCTTTCCTGAAATAAGCGGCCGTCTTTTTTTCTTCTCCCTGAAAATGTTCGGCCATCAGCAGGCCGAGGCGGTAGTACACTTCGGGGTATTCAGGTTGCAGCGCAGCCACTTGCTCGAAGCATTTTTTAGCGCCCTCGAAGTCCTGCTGGTTTTCGGCCAGTTCGGCCATGAGGAACCAGGCGTCGGGGTGTTCGTTGTCAATTTTCAGCAGTGCCTCCAATTGCGTTTTTGCCCCGCCGTAATCGGTGGCGTAACGGGCGAGGGAGTAGGCAAGGTAGTACCGCAGGGTGGTGTCGCCGGGCTTGTTTTTTACGGCTTCGCCTAAATAATCAATGCCTGCTTGGGTCTGTTTGTTGCCGAACAAATTGACGGCATGTTCCAAGGTTTCTTCGGGGGTATCGCCTGTTTCGGGCGACAGCCCGGCCTCTTCTTCGTCCAGCAAATCCAAGATCACTTCATCCTCTCCGACTGGGATGCCGTCCAGGTTTTCAACTTCGGTTTCCGCTTTCGGGACGATGTTTTCATCTTCCTCAAAAAGCGAATCGAGGTCAAAATCATCCGGGTTGTCGGGGTCGTCGCCCACAAAGTGGAACTCCTCTTTTGCTTCGTAGCCTTCAATGCCTTCCTCTGCCAGCACCTCGTCGAGGATGGACATCAGTTCTTCGTTTTCGCCGTCTATTTTTTCCATTTCTTTTGGTGAAAATTCAATATCCTGCTGTGTTTTGTCTTCCTGCACAGGGGCAGAATGGATGCCCTCGTCTTCCTCTGAGTTGTCGTTCATTACTTGCGCCAAAAGAGAGTCGTCCGAGGAGTTGACCAAGTCTTGTTTGTCGTTTTCGTCCAATAGATCCATGCCCGGGATGCCGCTCAAAATTTCATCGGTTATTTCTTCGTCCACTTCCAGTTCTTCCTCCAATTTTTTCAGGTCATAGGTCTGGTCAATTTCTGAATTTTCAGCGATCAGTTCGTCCGAAGAGTTTTCGATCATTTCGACCAAAGAATGCTCGCTGGCCGCAGGAGCGTTTTTTTCTTCATTTGAAATGGCAGCTTCCAAAATGGCTGCCCCTTCGGGGACGGTTTCCTTTTCTTCCCCGGCCGCATCTCTTTCTTCCCCGGCTGCTTCCATTTCATTTTCCTTTTTCAAACTTTCTTTGAATGCCTCCAGATCGCTAAAGCCTGCCCCTCTTAAAAAGCGCAAAAACTCTCCAACATCTGCCGAAATTTCTTTGGTAATGGCAATCTGTTCTTCCAGTGCCTCGTCGTCTGGTCGGTTGCGTTTTTCTTTGCGCAGGGCGAGGTATTTGTCCTGCCAGTAATTCATGTACTGGATGATGTCGCCCACCCGGTCGAAGACAGTGGACACCTCTTTTTTCGTTCCGTCCTCGTTTGTTCCCACGCCATTGGCCACCACCGTTGCCAATTGCCCGGCACCCTCCCATTTATGCGCAGCCTGCAGGATGCCGTTCATGCAGCCGCCCGATTTCAAAAAATTGTCGGTGACCAAAAGGACAATGGAACTGCCTGCCGGGACATCCAAATTTCCGATCTGTTCGGCCATGTCTGCGTCCGATTTTTCTATGGTTGCCGCCTCGTCCCCTGAATGCCGGATGGCCGTGGCCAAGTCAGTAGCGGCTTTCTTGTTTTCAGTATTGTAAAGAATTAAGTGTTGCATATTTTATAGGTTTATCGGAAAATAACCAGAGTTTGAAAAACCAGAGTTTGAGAGAGTGAGAGTTTGAGAGTTTGAGAACAGTATTAAGAAGGGACTTTTTGGTACTCGTTCGAGAGGCCAATTAGGGTTTGAGAGAGTTTGAGAGAGTTTGAGAGAGTTTGAGAATTTGAGAGCAGTAACGAGAAGGGACTTTTTGGTACTCGTTCGAGAGGTCTAAAAGTCCCTTCTCGCTACTGCTCTCAAACTCTCAAACTCTCAAACTCTCACTCTCTCAAACTCTCTCAAACTCTCTCAAACTCTCACTCTCTCAAACTCTGGTCTCCCATCCCCTCCACAAAAGTATCGAACTCCTGCACAAAAGCTGCGTACTCGCTCGTTGCCGGGCCATAAAAACCGGTGTGGATGCGCAGGACTTTATTGTTTCTGTCCAAAAAAATCATGGTGGGGTAGGAGAGGATGTGGTTGAGCATGGGCAGCGCTTTGACCGCTTCTTTTTTGTCGGAAGAACCGGCGAGCACCATTTCGTAAGGCATCTTGAATTTTTCTTTATAAGTGCGGATGAGGCGGTTGGCCTGCGCCCTGTCCTTGCGTTTTTCAAAAGCAAGCGCAATGACGGCCACCTTGTCCGTTTTGTTTTTATTAAAATAATCGACCAGGAATTTTGTTTCGTCGCGGCAATTGGGGCACCAAGTGCCGAGTATTTGGATGATCTTGGCCTTGCCCCGGTACTCCGGGTTGTCGAGCGAAATGACCTTGCCGTCGGGGTTTTCAAAAGAAAAACGGAGGGCATCGTAGCCGGGCAAAAGGTAGGTCAAAGAATCGGGGTCGGTCAGTGTGGCCTGTTCGTTCCGCTTGGCCGTCCAAGTGGTGACATAGTGTTTGCCGGAGTAAAATGCGCCCGTTAACTCATTGTCGTTCAGTATTTTACCTTCAAAAAGAAAGGCGTGTGCGCCGTCGAAAACAGAGAGCCAAAATTTGTCGGCCTGAACGGTTCCCTCCAAAAAGCGGTAGTCGCCCGTCTCGGTCATGAAGGTACCCGTCAGCCTGTTGCCCTCCTGCTTGAAATCGCCGATGGCGGGGTAGGGATCGTTTTCTTTCAGCCCAAAAGTAGTTTCCCATTTTCCGCTCAGATCAGCGGCAGGTTTTTTCTTCAAAACAGTGAAGCGGTAAGGTTTTCGGTGCTTCGCAACAAAGGGGATCGTATAGTTTTCCCTGTTCTTCACCACCCATTCCCCCTCGATGACATTGCCTGCAAAATCGGCGATGATGTAAGAATCGAAAACCGGAAACTCGATGCGGATGGTATCCCTGACCCGTTGGCGGCTGTGGCCAAAGGAGATGTTTTCGCCCGGCACAAGTATGCGCTCCTCCCCGTTTATGATTTCGATGTGGAAGGTAGTGTCGTTGTCGTAGGTCACCTCAAAATTGAAGGGCAGTTCGCCCGGCGTCACATCGTCGTATTTCATGTTCACCTTGTCGGGCAGCGGCTTTGCTTTTGGGTTGGGGCTGATGAACTCCGGGTCTATTTTTAGCACTCCCCGCCAAATGCCCGGCGGCAGTTTGCTATATTGCTCGCCGACTTCGATGCAGCCGCCCGCAAGCAGGAGGGAAAGAAAAATGGAAAGAGGAAGTTTGCTCATTGTGCCAGTTGGATGGTGATTAGTGGATTAGTGGATTAGTGATTAGTGGATCAGTTATCAGTGATTAGTGGATTAGTGATTAGTGATTAGGCCACCAAAAAAAGTCTGTTGTTGGGGCGGCCCGACACATATGAAAATTTTAAAACCCAAAAGTAGTAAATCGGACGGAAGTCCGATAAGTAAATCGGACGGAAGTCCGATCCCACAAGCAAACCATCCGGGAGTCTGATCCCACAAGCAAACCAGCCGGAAGTCCGATAAAGATCACCTCGTCCGTTCCCCCTGAAACTGCTGCTCCTTATATTTAAACAGCACATTAAAAGAAGTCAGGCTGCCATAAATGCGGGTAATATACTGCTGCAGGTTCACCTTTTCCTCGTCCGTCAATTTACTGCTGTTGATGCGTTGTTCCATTACCCGGAGGCGGTCGCGCACCATCACTATTTTATGGAAAAAAGTTTCGATGGGGATTTCTTTGGATTTCAGTCCCTCGTCGGCAGGTTTCAGGATCATGGTGCCGCCTGTCCATTTGTCGCCCAGGTGGATGGTTTCCAAAGGGTCAGACCATGCCCGCAGCACCTTTATCAATGATTTTTCCACTTCGTTAAAAGTGATGCCCTGCGGAGCGGCAATGGCTTCGATGACCTGCCATTTGTCATATTCCTTTCCGACCATTTTGATGCCGTAGGTCATGAAGCTGACCTCGTAGGCCACTTTGTGCAAACGGATGACCACGCCGTCGCCATAAGCGGGGTGCTTCACCCGTGATCCGATGCCTAAGATTTCTTTGTTGCTTGTATCGCTCATATCTAAATTTTTTTGAATGCAATGTTCGTAAATGTGAGGTGAAATAGCAAAAAAGAATTACGCTCCTTCGCTTTCATTGTTCCAAAATCATTTCCGCAAATGGCCGAGAAATATACCTTTGCCGCTCAACTCAAAACTCCCCAACTCAAAACTCAAAACTCCACAGATGTACGACACCATTATAATAGGCAGCGGTTTTGGTGGCTCGATGGCCGCTCACCAACTGGTAAATGCCGGAAAAAAAGTTTTGCTGATCGAGCGGGGCGGATGGGTGGCACGCGGCCCCGAAAACTGGACGATGCAAGGCTCGCTCGAACTGACGCCCAATTACGACAAAAGCACTCCCCTGAAAGTGATAAAAGGCGGCCACAAAAAAGTGATGGGGCTGTACTCCTGCGTTGGCGGGCCATCGCTTTTTTATGGCGGCGTGTCCTTCCGTTTCCGCGAGCAGGATTTTGCCGAAGGCGAAAATAGTTGGCCGATAAATTATGGCGACCTCGAACCATTTTATACAAAAGCAGAGCAGTTGTTGAGCATTTCGGGGGAGGCGGGCATTGACCCGACGGAGCCATTTCGGAGCAGGCCATTTCCACAAGGGCCGCCGCCGCTTGCCCTTATTTCACAAAAAATAAAAAGCGCTGCGCAGCAGATCGGAATGAATCCTTTCCAGTTGCCGCTCGCCATTAATTACGAGGACAAAAGCCGCAACGTTTGTGAAAGCTGCACTACTTGCGACACCTTCGCCTGCGCCGTCGGCGCAAAAAACGACCTCGCGACAATGATCCTCCCGAAGCTGCTGGAACAGGGGATGGAACTGAAAACGGATACCGTCGTCAGGCAACTGAAAGCCGAAAACGGCAAAATAAGCGAAGTCCTTTGTTTTGATAAAAAAACGGGCAAAGAGCTGGTTTTCAGGGGCAAACACATTGTCCTTTCTGCGGGGTCACTGGGTTCACCGCATTTGCTATTGGCTTCTGGTTTCGATAAACTGAACCCCGGCGGCAAGGTGGTCGGCCGCTATTTGATGCGGCATGTGAACGCCATTATTTTTGGCATCTTCCCCGGCGTGGCCGACAAGGAGGGGCGTTTTCATAAGCAGCTTGCCATTTTGGATTATTATTTTGGCCACCCAAACGCGAAGCTGAAAGGCAAGCTCGGCAGCCTGCAACAAGTGCCCACCCCGCCGATGGGATTGGTGCAAAACGAGGTGCCGGGGCCGCTCGGAAAATTGTTGAGCCAGGGGGTACGGCTGCTCACCGGGCTGCTCGCTATCGCCGAGGACGAGCCGCAGTTTTCCAACTCCCTCACCATTGACCCAAAACAAAAAGACAGGTACGGCCTGCCGCAGCCCGTCATCAGCCATGCCTATTCAAAACGGGATTTGGCGGCGCTGAAAGAATTGGTGAAACCCGCCAAAAAGGTTTTGTCGAAGGCGGGGGCGCTCACTCATTACGTGCATAATATCCGCACTTTTTCCCATGCGGTAGGTACAGTGCGGATGGGCGATGACCCCAAAACTTCGGCGCTCGACAGCAACTGCCAATTCAGGGGAGTGGACAACCTTTTTGTGCTGGATGGGAGCTTTATGCCGACCTCCGCAGCGGTCAATCCGAGCTTGACGATAGCGGCGAACGCGCTGCGGGTGGGGGAGGTGATTGCTGGTATTTGACGCCACTTACTTGTTCCCGATTTTCGGGACAGGCTATCTTGTAAAGACCTGTTCACGTTAGAACGGCGGCTGTACAAGGCTTCACTTTTTACGTGAACGGGTCTTTACAAGATAGCCTGTCCCGAAAATCGGGAACAAGGCGGCGTGCACTTCTTACGTGAACGGGTCTTTTCAAGATAGCCTGTCCCGAAAATCGGGAACAAGGCGAGTGACAAAAAAAGTGGAGAGCAGCTATAACATTTTTCAAAAAATGAATTTCAAAAAAATACAAAGCGGAGAGCCGGTCCACCTTGCCTTTTTGGGCTGCGGCGGCGTTACGGTCAAGCACAGCAAAACGTTGAAAGGTTTTAAAAATGTAAAATTGTATTACGCCAGCCGCTCTGCGGAAAAGGCCAATATTTTTAATAAAAAATGGAAAGGCGAGGGGGCTTTTGGGACTTACGAGGCGGCCATTTCATCGGAAAAAATAGACCTCGTGCTGATAGCCACGCCGCCCGACAGCCATTTGGAACTGGCGCTGAAAGCCATCCGGGCGGGCAAGCACGTCATCGTCGAGAAGCCGCCTTTTATGAAATCGGGCGACTTTGACTTGATCGCAGCGGAAAGGGAAAAGGCAGGCGTGCAGGTGATGGTGGCCGAAAATTATTTTTACAAACCCCTTTTAAAAAAACTGAAACAACTGCTCGCCACTGACCTGATCGGCGAAACCCGGTTCCTCTTTTTTAATTCCACAAAAAAACAAACGACGGGCGACTGGCGCGATACAACCAATGTGGCAGGCGGCGGCTCTCTCTTTGAAGGAGGCATACATTGGATCAACTTCATTTCCAACCTCGGCCTGACCATCCATTCGCTGACCGGTTTCAGGCCTTTTCCAAACAGAAAAACGATAGAAAGAAGCATGCAAGTAGTGGCCAAATACGAAGAAGGCCCCGTTGCCACTTTGCTGTATTCTTGGGAGATCAAAGCCCTGCTGAACGGGCTGCGCATCTCGCGGATATACGGCACGCGCGGCTCGATCACCTTCGAGTCCAACGGCGTTTTTATTTTTGTGAGAGGGAAAAAATGGAAGTTCATCTTCCCCGGTTTCGCCGACATCGGCGGCTCGAAAGGGATGTTCAAAGATTTTTTCAAAGCATTGCGCAGCGGAGAAGAACCGGCGTTCAATCTGGCAATGGCCAAAAGGGACCTGGAACTGGTGGAGGAGGCGTATTTAAATGGTTAAATGGTTAAATGGTTAAATGGTTTTTCCAGCACGACGAGTACGCATCGTGCGGGAAAAACCATTTAAACCATTCAACCATTTAGCCATTTAGCCATTCAAACCCATTCATTACCTTTGCGCCCCAAAAACGGGAAAACATACAAACAGCACTAAAAAGATGAACATGCAAATATTGATTGCTTTACTTACCGGCCTCTTTGCAGGCCTTCACACATCAACTTGGGGGATGTACAAAGACTCTCCGCACGAGGGTTTTGAATGGGGGAAATATTACCGGAGTACCATCGCTGCGGTATTGTTTGCACCGCTGGTCTGGTACATAACAGGGCTTGATCTGACCACTCCGAGCGGGGTCTTTTTGTTGTTCGGCTCGATCTACGTGGCCGAGCGGGGACTGATGGAAATCTGGAAAACATTTTTGCGGACCGAAGACCAATCCAAGTACTTCATCCCCATGCAGTTGCACGTATTGGGGCGGGTAGTGGAGAGCAAGCGCGACCGCTATATTGCGGCCTTCTTTTATGTGGGCGGCATCATTTTGATCGGTTGGGGACTGGTCATGTTGTGGGGGATGTACAAAGCGGGCGACCTGAACTGGAGCCCATACCTCATCCTGATTTTGTTGAGCGTAGGCGGCTGGGTTTCGGCATTTGGAGGGGCATGGAAAGATGCGCCGATTGAGGGTTTTGAGACTTTTAAGTTTTTCCGAAGCCCTGCCGTTGCTTACTTCTGGGCATGGGTGGCCGCCAATCTGACCGATAATTTTGTGGTCATTACACTGTGCAGCCTCGGCTTTACCGTTGCCTGCATCGAGACTTATAAAACCTTCTTTTTCCCGAGCCGCCCGCGGGGCAAATTCCAGGGCAAGCCCATTTCGTTTCCTGAAATGTTGAAGCGGCGGCAGAACTTTATTCCAATTTTTGTGGCGGCGTGGGTCTTTGTGATAGTGGCCGGGGTGATGGCATTTTTGGGGCCGCATTCGGGGCTGATTAAATGAAAATGAAAATAGCTTGCCCCGAAACCTCGGGGAAAATGAAAAACCCACCCACCGAAAATCAAAAACAGGCGTTTTTTTCATTTTCCCCGAGGTTTCGGGGCAAGCTATTTTCATTTTAATGATCCGAGGTGAATGCACAAAATGCTCACTCGACTCCGCTGTTTTTTGTCATCCGCTTTAGCGGAACTGCGGCGTCAAGAGGGAAGCCATGAACGGCTGCACACACCAGACGTCACAGTTCCGCTAAAGCGGATGACAAAAAACAGCGGAGCCGAATGCCTGTCCGAGAGGCAGGAATTTTTGTGCACTTACCCTGCCCTTATTAAAATGATACATTTTCATTTTAATTTTGGCGGTGCGTCAAATGTAATGCTGGCAAAAAGCGAAAGCCCCTGTGTTCTCTGTGTTCCCTGTGGTTCTTCGGCATTACAGATACACAGCCTTAATTTTTTTGTAACTGTTTAACATCACCTCAAAGGCCCTGCTAAACAGTTGCATTTTTTTTTATGAAAACATCAGCCATCATATTAAATACAGCGCATCCTTCGGCGACCACGAAAGTGTATGGCCTGTTGGTGCTGGAGCGGACTTTCCATGCGCTGGAAAGGGCGGGGGTGGAAGCGGTTTTGCTGCCGGGTGCGGAGGAGGAACGGCTGCAAGAAGTGATCGGCAGGAATGACGGCTGGAAAATAAAATTCCGGTTTGTTGACCATTTCCGCTCGGCCATTGCGGAGCAGAAAAACGGCATTTTGGTGCTGGCTGCACCGCTGGTTTTAGACCAAAAAATTCCAGAAAAATTGATGGAGGAAGGGGCTGGCAAAACGGATGTTTTGGTGGACGACAAGGGGCTGATCGCTTACTTTCCGCAGGCATTTTTACAAAAGATAAAGAGCATCCCGAAAGAATTGAACGGCTGGCTGGAGAAGGCGGAAATTGAAGATTTTAAAATAAAAAGCCTTGATTTTCAAGGACTTGTCTGTAACACCGTATTTAGCGAAGCGGAAAAAAAATCGGTGATGAAGGCGCTCATCCGCAGCCTGACCAAGCCGACCGATGGCTGGGTGTCGCGCAATTTGAACCGGCCGGTTTCGACCCTTTTCAGCAGGGTGCTGGCCCATACTCCGGTTACGCCCAATCAGTTTACGGTGGTCGCTGGTTTGCTCGGCCTTGCGACGGGCGTTTTTTTTGCGCTGGGCGGTTATTGGAACTACCTGATCGGCGGGGCGCTGTTCCATTTTACCTCCATCATGGACGGCGTGGACGGCGAACTGGCACGGCTGAAATACAAGTCTTCGCCCTTCGGGCAATGGCTGGATACGCTGGTGGACAACCTCTCGTACCTCGCTGCTTTGGCGGGCATTATCACCGGCATATTCAGGAACGGGGCAAGCGAACCGGTGAAAATTGCGGGCATCCTTGCGGTGGTTTTTGCGGTCTTGGCTTTGGGCAGTTTGTACCTCTATTTGCTGCGCTTCAAGTCGGGCGGCACTCTGCTGAACGTGGAATACAGCTTTCAGGGAGGCGATGGTTTTTTCGATAAATTCATGCAAGTTGCGGCGGCTTTTGGTAAGCGGGACCTGTTTGCTCTGATCTTTTTTGGGCTGGGCATCATCGGGCAAATGCCGATGGCGCTGGGTTATGTGGCGATCATGGCTTTCTTCGTTTTTGCCTTTTCGATTCAGGCACATTTTGCGGCAGCTAAAAAAAGGAGGGGGGTGGAGTGATCAGTGATCAGTGATTAGAAATCAGTGATCAGTGATTAGTGATCAGTTGGGAAATGTTTGTGCGGACGGTCAGTTTTTCTCCGGAATCCTTTGATTGTCAAAGGATTGAAAAATATTGTTTTTTAAAATAAACTAACTGCTCAGGTAGGCCGTGCATTGGTAGCACGGCCTTTAGGCTGTCCCGGCCAAAGACGTTTACGTCGTTGCATGGTTTGAAAATTGGCAACGACGTAAACGTCTTTGACCGGGACAGCCTAAAGGCTGTGCTACCAACATACCTGGGCAGTTACAAAATAAAACATCAAAATTGTTAAACCCTTAAAGTAGAACCGCAGGTTGCCGATCAATTGAAAATATTGATGGATTTTCTGCGGAACACTTGCCTGCTATCCAATTTATTGGCAGGCAAACTTTTTTTTGACACCTATATAAATTACACATGAAAAAAACATTGAAGAAGATAAAACATAAGTTGATGCCTGCCGGCCCATCTGCCGCCACGGTGCCTTTTATGGAATATATCAAGTACAACCTGTTCACCACTTTTACGCCTTCTTTTCCGCAGATTATCCAAGTGCAGACCATTTACGGCTGCAATGCGAGGTGCGTTTTCTGCCCCATGGGGCGGGAGGACAACCGGATAAAAGGACGGATGAAGGATGCCACTTTCGAGCGCATCGTGAAAGAGGCGGTGAAAAACAATTGCAAAGTGCTCAGCCCTTATTTGCAAAACGACCCTTTGGTGGACAAAAAACTGCACGAAAAAATCCAGCTCATCCGGGATGTGCGGGGCAGGAAAATGTTCCCAAAAGCCAAGATCATCACCAACGGGGGGCTGCTCACCGAGCAAAGGGCCTACGACCTCATAAATGCCGGGCTGGAACAGATCGTTTTCAGTGTGCACGGGGTGGACAAGCAGATTTACGATGACATCATGCAGGGGCCAAAATTTGAAAAAGTGGTGGAGAACATCGAAAGGTTTGTCAGGATAAAAGATGAACTGGGGGCCAAGAACCCCAAGATCGAAGTTTGGGCGGTCTTGACCAAAGAGGTGGAAGCGCAGTTGGAGGAAACCAAAGAATTTTGGAAATCCCGGGGGATCACTTTCAAAGGCCGCCAACTCGACAACCGGGCGAATCCTGATATCATCGACACTTCCCAAATGGCGAACGATGACCTCGAATGGAAATACGCACATTATTGTACCATCCCGTTTTGGCGGGCTTGGATTCTCCACAACGGGGACATGGTGCTGTGCTGTGTGGACTGGGAACGGACCAATGTTTTTGGAAATATCCATGATAATACCATCAAAGAAATCTGGAACAGTGCGGGCTATAAAGAGTTCCGCAAAAGGATGAAGGAAAGGGACATTGCGGGGACTTTGTGCGAAAATTGCCAGGGGACTTGACCGGGGAATTGATCTCCTTTGCAGTATAGAGGGGCTGTTCAATAAAGTGTTTCTCACGCAAAGACGCAAAGGCGCAAAGTGTTGAAATTCAAATCTTTGCGCCTTTGCGCCTTTGCGTGAAACCCCCTTTATTGAACACTCCCAAAATGATCCTAATTTTCAATTTATTTAATAGCAAGAATTGCTGATCTAATAACCGCATCCAAATATGAACAAGTTTAGATGGTTGGGCATCGTCGGGATATTTTTGTTGATATATCTGGTCCACAAATTTGGGTTCGACAAAATCGTCGCCAATGTGGCTTCGCTCAGGTATTACCTGCTGCTCATTTTCATCCCCTCGGTATGTACCTTGCTGGCCTCCGGGCTGGCATTCAGGCGCTTGCTGGCGCACTTGGGGGAACAGGTTTATTATTGGACGATCATCCGTATCAAAATAATCGGCACTGCTTTCGACCGCCTTTTGCCTTTGAGCTATATTGGGGGGGACTCGGTGCAATATTTCCATTTCAAAGAAAGGATGCCCGCCATGAACTCGGCGAGCGCACTGATTATTGACCGGGCCATCAACGTATATGGCAGCCTGATAATGATGTTTTTTTCGGCTGCTTTTTTGGGCCTGAAATTCGATGTGGTCCCGCTTTGGGTGGAGATAGCGCTGCCCGCCGTTATTTTGTTGATACTGGCCGGATTTACCTTTTTGCTGTTTAAAAGCAGGAAGCGTTTTTTTGTGGCTGCCGCCAAATTTATCAACAAGGTCAATTTTAAAAAAGAAGCCTTGCTCAAGCTGCTCGGCAAGGCCGAAAACCTGAACAACAATATTTCGGGGTTTTTCAAAACAGGAAAAAACACTTTTCTTTTTGTCCTTTCCATGCACCTCACCGGACGGCTGATGGGCATCGTTGAAATATGGCTCATCATGCTGGTCATGGGGCTGGGCAACATGCCCGAACTGGCCTTCGTCATGGCCGGGCTGACGAGCCTGCTGGTCTCCGTTTTTGTGATTATACCCGGTCAGATCGGTTTTATGGAAGCGTCTTACGGGATGGTGTTCATGCTGCTCGGCTACGATCCCGAAATAGGGGTCAGTGTGCAGTTGGTCAGGAGGCTGCGGGTCATTATCTGGATCTGCATCGGCCTGTTTTTGGTGAATTTTGGGAAGGATGTGAAAAGGGCAACGTGAGGGGACCGAATGACCAATAAATAAGAAGAGCATTTATTTTTTTAGCTTGGCCTTGCTGCTCGGATTTTATTGTTTGTGCAACAAAGCCGTTCCTGAGATTAAAAAAAGGGGTATTCGATAAAATGTGTTTCACGCAAAGGCGCTAAGACGCAAAGGTTTGATTCGCAGTACTTTGCGTCTTAGCGCCTTTGCGTGAAACACATTTTATCGAATACCAAAAAAAACTATGGAGAACCAACAACTTAAAACAGTCTGGATAGACGCCCGCCACCCAATGGGCAACCAACAGCTTTGGGGATTGACCCTATTGGAAAGGAACATCCGGGAGATGGACAAGATGGGTTTTGAAGAGGCCGTCGTTTTGGCGGCAGCCGACGACAGCCCCTCGCAGCATTTTTGCCATCGGTTGCCCGATAGCATTTCCGTTTCTTTTGTGAAAGCTGGCACCGGCAATGATTACCAATCGTTGATCGGCCTTTTGGGGTCTTCTGCTGCCCCCGTTCTGGTTTTGTCCGGCAATGCACTCAACGACCGACGGGTCATTTCCGAGCTTATCAGTTTGCCGAGCCCTTATGCGGCACTGGCGCCTTCCGGCGATTTCAAGCCTGCGGCGGCGGCCTGTTTCACTAAAAACGAAGCGGCTTTCATCGAGGCCAACAAAGGTTTGGAATTGGATGCCATCGTCAAAAAAGGGCTGGAGGAGGGCCTGTTCCCCGGCTTTGATTTTGCTGCTTTCGACCCATATATCAAAAGCCTCAGAAGGGAAATCCCCCCTTATTTGATTAAGGTGGAAACGCAGTCAGATTACGGGGATGCCAACCGGTATTTGAAATTGACCGTCCACAAAGGCACCAATGATTTTGTCGCAAAATACATCCACCCGCCCTTTGAATTTGGCATCACCAAACTCCTTGCGACCACTCCCGTCATCCCCAACCACGTTACTTTTTTGGGCATCGCATTGTCGGCCACCACTGTTTATTGTTTTGCCACGGGACAGGTTTTGCTGGGGGCGGTATTGGCCGCAACCAAAGGGATACTGGACGGCGTGGACGGCAAACTGGCGAGGTTCTTATTGAAATACAGCAAATTTGGCGACCTGCTCGACCATGTGAGCGATACCATTTTTGATGCGCTGTGGTACCTTGCTTTGGGCTGGTTTTTTTCGCAGGGAGATTGGTCGTCGCCCGCCGCCTGCTATACGATGATCCTTTTTGTTTCTTATTGGGTGGAGCGGATTGTGCCGGGCCTTTTCAAAAAAGTCCATAAATACGAAATATATGATTTCAGCCCTATTGATCGGTTCAGCCGCCTGATCGGCAGCCGGATGAACAACAATGTTTGGGTGCTGCTCATTGCTACCCTTTTTGGCTATGCGCAGCCTGCTTTTTATTTTATCAGTATCTGGATGTTGGTCACTGCGGCCTGGCATACCTTCCGGTTTGCTTATGTCACTTTGTTCAAGGTGGAGCGGAAGAATTGAAAGGCAGGGAGATGAGAGGAAGTTCAAAAAATGGTTGGGGGGAAAATAGAGCGAGCGAATTGGATTTTGATTTGCCTAATTTAATAAATGTAGTACCTTTGTAATTACATGTAATAATTAAACTTATGGAATTGTCAGTAATAAAAATCGGAAATTCAAAAGGGTTTAGACTTAGCAAAACCTTGATTGACAAATACAATATCAAAGACAAGGTTGAGCTTATCCTTGAAAAAGGTTACATCATATTAAAGCCTATTCCGGCACCAAGAAAAGGTTGGGAAGCGGCATTTAAAAAGATGAATGAAAACGGCGAAGACCAACTTCTTTTCGATGACGTTTTTGATAATGAAAACCTGGAAGAATGGGTTTAAACCAATATCAAATAGTCCTCGTCAACCTTGATCCGACAATCGGTAGTGAAATAAAAAAAACAAGGCCTTGTGTCGTTATTTCACCGGATGAAATGAATAAATATCTTCGGACAATTATAGTTGCCCCAATGACAACAACGTCAAGAAAATATCCGACAAGGATTGAAGTAAAACACGATAATAAAATAGGCTGGATTGTAATTGACCAAATCCGGACGATTGACAAACAGCGGATTGTCAGGGTTTTAGGGAGGCTATCAGAACCTGAGATTAAAGAAGTTAAATCGGTTTTGAAAGAGACTTTTATTGATTGATCAAAAAGAAAAACGGCTGCCATTTACAGGCAGCCTACGATTATGCGTTACCAGAATCTTACCTGACAAATTTCCGCACCCCGCTAAATCCTTCCGTTTTTATTTCCAAAAAATAAAGCCCGTGTTTTGGCAGCACCGCAGATATATTAAAATCCAATTGCTGCTCGCCCTGAGGCAAGTTTCCTTGATAAAGTTCGGCCATCAGTTGGCCTGAAATGTAGCGTACCAAAACGGTAATATTTCCTGAATTGGGCATTTCAAAATTTAATTTCAAGCGTTCAGAAACTGGGTTGGGGGCAATGCTGACCGTCAGGTTATTTTTGATCGGTTCATTGGTAGGGGACAAGATGCCGCCGTCCAATGCTTCAAAATATTCATCGGGCACCAGGTTCATTTCGAAGCTGCTGTTGTCGAACCGGAGGTTGCGCATTCCGGTGTGGTCGAAGGCCATGGTTTGTTCGTCGGGCAGCCACATATCGGTGCCCAAAGTAAGCTCGGCCATGGCGCTGTCCATTTCTTCGACAATGGCAAAATACCCCGGCGGGGTACTCGCCCGGATGACCATGTCCACCTTGTCGTCGGTACTCAATCCCGAATTGATTACCTCGGCTATATAGCCCGACCAGCCAAAAAAATTGGGAAATTCATTGTTCCACGCATCGTCTGCTCCCTGCGTATTTTCCCAAACCTCAAAACTGGGGTAAGGGTCGTTGGTGCCTTCGTAAACAAAGGCGATATAAGTGGGGTTGGTGAACACTTCGTCCACGCCGGAGAGGGCACAACTGCAAAAAGTATTCGGCTGCTCGGTCATTAATTTCATGTTGCCGAGCCTTATTTCAATGTCGGTAAAATCTTCGGAATATTGCAATGAAACAGTGATGACCGTATCGGGGTCAATGCAGGCATTTGCTTTATTGGTAAATGCAAATAAAGCGAAAACCAATAATGCAGAACAAGCGGTGATTTTGTAAAAATGTTTTTTCATGATAGAGGAAATTTTATGATTAAAGATTATGGTTTCGATATAGAAATGGCCTTTTGGCATTGGCCAATTGATAGTGTTCAAACCTTGCTTTTGCAACTATTTTTTTATGAAAAAATAAAACCCGGATCAACCTTCTGGATAGGCGATCCCCCAGGTTGCCGTGCCTTCCGAAATTGTTATTTTATTTCCGTTTTCATCCCATAATTCGCAATTGAATATAAGGTCCAGTTTTTTGGTGGGCTGCCCGTTTTCGTTTTTGTCAAAATCTTGGACACCTGTTATTTGAAAAACAGAATTTGAATTTTGCGTATTCCTGTCTGACCTGAAAATATTGCCGTCTTTATCAGTGTAAATAATAATAACCGAGGATAACAAAACAGGGGCACTTGTAAATATAGTATCAATTTCAATGCTCTTTATTTCTGCCGATATTTCATAAGAAAAATCGGCGACGCAGGCGGCGGGTGTAATATTGGATGAATAAACAAGAGGGATAAATGCGGCCTCTGCCTGGCATTCGGTGTCGTCTGTTATTGTTACTCCATATCTTTGGAACGGCTGGAATGGGCCATCAATAAACTCAAGGTCGGTCAGGCCTGCCCCCCAATCGTAAATAACCTGGCCGTTGCCAAAAGCTTTGGCAGTTAAGCGGAGCAACATTGTATCCTCATATTCCGGCAATATACTGACCGAGCAAGATGGTTCATTGGGCAGTTTTATATATTGTTTTTGAAAACTAACGCAACTGTCTCCGCCAGATAAATCAGTTATGGTCAGTGAAACGGAAGTGTTCGGTGTTATGGTGTCAAAAGTAAATTCGACATTTGCTTCCGCTGTGGAAAAGCCATTTGAAAACTCCCAAAAAAACTCAGTTTGGCCGAAGCCAAAGGTTGAATTTTCAGAAGAAAATATAGCTGGGAAATGATAGGTTGTATCAAAGACCAATTCAAAATTTGTAGATTGAAGGTCGGTATAAAGGTATCTTTCTTTGGCAAGTGCTTCATCTATATTTACAGGGTTTTGTGTTGCCGCTGTGTCGTCGTAAATAATTATTGAAAAAGATTCTTTGCATTCGGGGGCACAGTCCTCCCTTTCCATTTTACCGATAAAACGGTGGATGTCTTGGGCATCTTTTTGAAAATCGGTGAACATATAAATACTGTCTATCCCCGCTTTCCAATCAATAGGTGCAACGTTGTTTTCAAACGAAACGGAAAGGGAAAAAACGGGCGTTCCGTCCACCGGGTCGGGCAGGTCAATTTTATTGCAACCTGCCAGCAAGAGGATGAAAAACAGTGGTTTATATAAAAAATATTTTTTCATTTTTAAAATTATTTCAAAATATAAACAGCCTGCAGCCGCCAATTAAAACGGTCGTTTTCTTTTAAAATAAAATCATTTGGAGATGGCATTTCGGCCACTCTTTTCAAAGCATATTGCGCCGACAGACCAAATGATAATTGTTTATTTACGCGATAACGGTAGCCGATTGACGGCGAAATATTGAATTTGGAAAAGCCCTCTTCGACCAGCCATCCGGTTTCTGTCGGCACAAATTCTTTGGTCGGCGGCTCGCCCGGTATCCTTTCGTAATTGCCCGATTCCCCTCTCACGCCCATTAAATAATCCAAATATATTCCGCCTTCCAAAAGGTGGTGCCTCTTTTGCCAGCCGGCCATAATAGGTGCGGATATATAATGCAAACTTGTGGGCCGCAATAATTTATTTTCCAGTTCCAGGCCAAAACGGTAATTCCTTTTTTCAGTTGTTTTGGAGGCATTAAAATGGCCGTCCTTTCTCATGTAATTAATGCCGCTCGATAAATAGATGTGTTTATTCAAATCATATTGAAAAACAATTCCGGCAGAAAAACCAGTAATTATATTTTCCCCGGTTTTTGGCGCAGCCTGAAATAATTGCGAAGCAGTAAAAGCAATATGGAAGGGGTCTGGTTTAAAACAATTGTTTAAATAATCTTTGTCGGGGTTTAATGGGAGTTCAATGGTTTTTTTATTTTTTAAAATAGAAATATCCAGCATTGAGATATTGCCGATTGAATATTTTGTCCGCAAATTATCTTTCCCGTTTTTAATTTCTTTTTGGGCTGCAATTTTATTGGCCGGTATATTTTTTATTTGTTCAATGTTTTTAGTTTCATCGTTTTTGTTGTTTATTTTATTAAAATTAGAAAGAGTGGATTTGCGTGTTTTGTTTGTGTGTTTTGGGTTTGCATTTATTGGTTTTGGGATAGCCTTATTATTGCTTTCTATTGCTGGTTTTTTATTTTCTTTTTTTATTGTTTCTGTCGGTGAAGGGGTCTTTTCTATGTTTTTTAAATCAGGTGATGAAGTATTGTTTGGCTGTTGTTCGTTTAATTTATCGGTAATTATATTTTGCTTGTTTTCCTGTTCTTTTGCAATTGGATTATTGGTGTCCTTATTTATAAAAAACAATATTGAAATTAGGGCAAGGGCTGCTATTGCCGCAGCACCCGTCCACCAGATCAATATACCTCTTTTTTTATTTTTTTCTTGTTTATCGAGCATGGCTTCGGCCTGCTCCCAATAAGCATCCTTCATCTCAAAAGTCCTATTGTCGAGATGTTCTTTAAAATATTTGTCGAGCTTATTTTCCATAATTATTCTATTTGACAAATAAACGATTTTCACCTTTCCTTGCTTTTAGAATACGCTTTGATGCCTTCTTTTTCGAGCATTGTTTTCAGCTTTTGCCGTGCTGAAGACAAGTGCCATTTGGAAGTGCCGTCGCTGATGTTCAATAGTTCCCCGATTTCTTTGTGGCTGTACCCGTCTATGGCAAAAAGGTTGAATACTTTCATGCTCATGGGCGGCAGTTGGCGGATCATTGCTTCCAGTTGAGAGGCATCAAATTGCAGGTCGGCAGTATTCAGTTCCACCATTCCTTTTTGGTTTTTGTGTTCCGTAAAATCCCTGCTCTCGATCAGTTCGTTCACCTTCCTGTTTTTCCTGAAATCGTCAATCAGCGTATTTATCATGATCCGCCTGATCCATGCGTCAAAAGGCACTTCCGGTTTGTATTTTTCCAATTTTTGGATGACCTTCAAAAAGCCTTCGTTGACCATTGCCGCGGCTTCTTCCTCCGACCTCCGATAGCGCATGCAAACGCCCATCAAGACGTTGAAACAACGTTTGTACATCAGGAACTGCGCCCGTCTGTCGCCCTGCTCGGCATCATGTAGGAGTTGTTGGTCAATCATTCGCTTTGAGCGATAATGGTGGATTTTTTTTGAAAAAACGACCGGGAACGAAAATCCCCGGCCGCCAAGGTCTGTATCTAAAGTTTAAGATTTAAGGATTTCGGGTCAATTATCTGCCTTTCAAGACCATTCACGGATATTTTTTGGAAATGGTTGGGCGGGAGTGATTTTTTTTTGAATTTCACTTTTTGTAACTCCTGAGGTCTTTTGGGTTTTGGTAGCACAGCGTTCACGCTGTCCCGGTCACAGACGTTTACGTCTGTGCAAAGGAAAACCAGAGCAACGTGAACGTTGTGCTATCGGCGCACAAGCATCCTGGGTAGTTCCCACTTTTTAATTTTTGTGCCACCGAAACCCGGTTCGGCAGCATAAACCAAATAAATTTATGAAACCACTCGCCGACCGAATGCGCCCCAAAAACCTCGACGAATACGTTGGCCAAAAGCATTTGGTCGGGCAGGGCGCCGTGCTGCGCAAGGCCATCGAAAGCGGGCGGTTGCCGTCCATGATTTTATGGGGCCCACCGGGCGTTGGCAAGACCACTCTGGCCAGTATTATTTCCAAGCAATTGGAGCGGCCCTTCCATAAATTGAGCGCCGTCAACTCCGGCGTGAAAGACGTGCGCGAAACGATCACCAAGGCCAGGAGCCAGCATTTTTTCAATGCCCCCAACCCCATCCTTTTTATTGATGAAATACACCGGTTCAGCAAGTCGCAGCAGGACTCGCTGTTGGGCGCAGTGGAGGACGGAACGGTCACTTTGATCGGGGCGACGACGGAAAACCCCAGCTTCGAGGTCATCTCCGCACTGCTCTCCCGGGCACAGGTCTATGTGCTGGAACATTTGTCGAAAGAGGAGCTTATCTCGCTGATAGACAGGGCTTTGGCAGAGGACGAGTATTTGTCGGAAAAAGAAATAAAGGTCGAAGAATACGATGCGCTGCTGCTATTTTCAGGGGGCGATGCACGTAAATTGCTGAACGTGCTGGAGCTGGTTTCCAACTTGCAAAAAGGGGGCGGGCCGCTCGTCATCACCAACGAGCAGGTCAAAAATTCCATCCAGCAAAACCTCGCCATTTACGACAAAAGCGGCGAGATGCACTACGACATTGCGAGCGCCTTCATCAAGTCCATGCGGGGCAGCGACCCCAACGCCGCCGTTTACTGGTTGGCGAGGATGATCGAGGGCGGGGAGGACATCAAGTTCATCGCCCGGCGGATGATCATTTTTGCCGCAGAAGACATCGGCCTCGCCAACCCCAACGCACTGCTCATGGCCACCACTTGCCACACCGCAGCGACGACTGTCGGTTTGCCGGAGGCGAGGATCATTTTGTCGCAGGCGGTGGTCTATCTGGCCACTTCGCCCAAAAGCAATTCGACGTACATGGCCATCAAAAAAGCGCAAAAACTGGTCAGGGAAACGGGCAACCTCCCCGTGCCGCTCCACATCCGCAACGCACCCACCAAGCTGATGAAAAACCTCGATTACGGCAAAGGCTACGAGTATGCCCACGATTTTGAAAAGAACTTTTCGGAGCAAGAATTTTTGCCAAAAGAAATCAGCGGAACGCCCTTTTATGCCCCCTCCGAAAATGCGCCGGAAAAGAAACTCCGGCAGTGGCTGCGGGAGCGTTGGAAGGAGAAATACGGGTATTGAGCAGCGTGTTTTCCGACCCAATCCGGGAGCAGGGCTGCGCAATAAATGCGGCCCCCTTGCCCTGAAAGCGTTCTGTTAAAAAAAAGCAAAATGTATTGCAGCCCGCAAAAAAAGAATTGGGATAATCATTAATTCTGCTAACTTTACTGGCACTTCAATCAAACATCCTGTTTTTTTCGTTCGCTAAATTTTAAATTGGAAACAACAAAGCCCGCAGATGGGCAAGCTAAGATTGCCCTTTTCATTTCAAGGCAAAAATTACTTTTTGAAATAAAACCCAATGCTCGCTAATTAAAATTTTACGTTATGAAATCTCTAATGCTACCTCCTCTCTTCTTCCTTTTGTTTTCCGCTGTTTTTTCACAAAAAGCGTTTTCCCAGTTCGCCGCTGTCGGCCACCGGCACGAACATGCCGGCGGGCCCTTGAATTTTATAGAAAACAAAAACCAATGGGACAAAAGCGTTTTGTTCAAAACCAATTTTGAGGGGGCCAACACCATTTTCATCCAACGGCAGGGCTTTACCTTTTTAATGGCCGACCCCGCCGATATTGAAAAAATGAACCTTGCACACAAAACTTCCGCAGGGGGGCAAAAAAACATAACCATCCACCAACATGCCTACCGGGTAGATTTTTTGGGGAGCAGCATTTCGGAAGGCAAGGGCATTGCCGAGCGATCGGTTTACCACAATTATTTTTTGGGAAACGACCCCGCCAAATGGAGCGGCCACGTCCGTCTTTTTGGCAAGGTCAGGCAGGAAAACATTTACCCCGGCATCCACCTCGAAACGTACAGCCAAAGCGGACACCTGAAATACGATTTCATTGTTTCACCGGGCAGCGACCCTTCTTTGCTGCGGTTAAAATATACGGGGGCTGAGCAATTGCAACTCGTCGCAGGAGACCTCGAAGTCCATACTTCCATCGGCAAAATCACCGAACTGAACCCAGTGGCCTACCAAGAAACCGATGGCAAAAGAGTGGCCGTTCCTTGCTATTTTCAACTAAATAATGAGGTCGTATCTTACACGTTCCCAGAGGGTTATGATGAAACCAAAGCGCTGGTCATTGACCCGACCCTCATCGCTTCTACCTTGACGGGCACCACGGGCAGCAGCAATTCTTATGGCAATTTTGGCCACTCGGCCACTTTCGACAACGGCGGGAATATTTATGCCGCAGGCATTTCGTTTGTCTCGACTTTCCCGGCCACTACCGGGGCATTCCAAACCTATAATGGCGGGGGCGACAACGATATTGCCATCGTCAAATACAACCCCGATGGCACCAATTTGATCTATGCCACTTACATCGGTGGCGGCGGCGCTGATTACCCGCACAGCCTCATTACTGACTTCAACCAACAGCTCTATATTTATGGCTCAACCAATTCTATGAACTACCCAGTCACTGCCAATGCTTTTCAAAAAAGCAACGCGGGAGGCCGGGAAATAGTCGTGACGATCTTGAACCAGGACGGGTCGGCTTTGGTCGGTTCGAGTTATTTTGGCGGCAGCGGCGACGATGGCTACAATGAAAATTTTTCCATGCCCACGCATAGCTACGGCGATGAGTTTCGGGGGGAGATCGTCATTGACGGGCAGAACAATGTCTATGTGGTGAGCAATACGCAGTCCTTTAATTTTCCGGCAACTTCAAACGCATTCGCTACTTCATTGAACAATAATGGGTTTGTCCGGCAAGATGCGGTTGTTTTTAAATCCAACAGCGACCTGTCTCTTTTGTATTGGGCAACTTATTTGGGCGGCTCCGACCTGGATTCGGGCAATGGCATCCGGGTAGATGAGAACCTCGATGTTTATGTGACCGGAACGGCAGGCGAGGGCAACTTCCCGACTACGCCCGGAACGGTGCAGCCCAATTGGCCGGGCGGCGATGAGTCGGGTTATTTGGCGAAGCTGTCGGCAGATGGCTCGACGCTTTTGGCTTCTACTTTTTTTGGCACCAATGCCGACGACAATTCTTATTTTTTGGATATTGACGAGGACGACCAAATCCATATTTTTGGTAAAACAAAAGGCAGTATCGCGGTCAGTCCAGCGGGCACTTACTCGGGGGCGCCCGGCAGCAACCAGTTTTTGGCTGCTTTCAGCAACGACCTGACGAGTACGGTCTATCGGACAGTGGTCGGCAATGGGCCTAATTTGTTTGGATATGATTTTGTGCCGGTGGCTTTCATGGTGGACAAGTGCAACGGCATTTATTTTTCGGGCTACAGGGCTGGGCCGGGGCTGCCGACCACTGCGGGCTCTTTTCCAGACATAGCGGTTGGGCCACCTGACTTTTACCTCGGTGTGCTTACCCCGCTTGCCCAGCAACTCAAATATGCAACCTACTATGGCGAGGCCGACCATGTGGACGGGGGCACCAGCCGTTTCGACAAGGGCGGGGTCATTTATCAAGGGGTCTGCTCTTGCCAATGGCCTTCCGACCCCAACGTGCTGACCACCCTGCCCAATGCCTGGGCAACCAGCCAACAGACGGGCTGCGACCTCGGCGTTTTTAAACTGGACCTCGAAATAGAAGCCATCAACGCCAACGGCATTGCCCTGCCTGCTACTGCGGGCTGCGCGCCCTTCGATGTTGATTTTAAATTTACCGGCACCAATGCCACCGAGTTTGAATGGTCAATTGACCAGGCGGTTGTCAGCAACCTGCCCGACCACAGCTATACTTTCAATGAGCCGGGCGTTTACCAAGTGCAGTTGGCGGTGGCCAACCCCACGGCCTGCAACCCGAGGGATACTTTTAATTTGGAAATCGTGGTGCTGGAAGGGGAGTCCACATTGACCGATACGGCCTTCTGTGCAGGGGATGAACTGTTTTTGGATGCCACTACCCCGAATGCTGTTTATACTTGGCAAAATGGTTCGACCGCTGCATCTTTTGTGGTGCAGCAACCGGGGACTTACTGGGTGGACATTGATATTGGCGGCTGTGCCAGAAGGGATTCTTTCGTCGTAAGCCCCAACACGGACGTGGTGCTTGACCTCGGCCCCGACACCTCTTTTTGCGATGTGAACAGCTTTGTGATAAATGCTGCCCAGCCCGGAATAGTGAGCTTTCTGTGGCAGGACGGAAGCAATGCCCCCACCTTTACCGCTACCGATGACGGCCTTTATTCCGTCTTCGGCATAGACACGAGCGGCTGTACGGTCGCCGATGAAATTGAACTGGTTTTTGGGCAAACGCCCTCCCTTGACCTCGGCCCTGATGAACTGTTGTGCGGCGGCGAAACATTGACCCTGAACCCTGACCTGCAGGGAAGCCAAGCCCTTTGGCAAGATGGCTCGACCAGTGCTACCTTTCAAATAAACAGCCCGGGAACGTACTGGCTTCAGTTGGACAACGACGGCTGTCTGGCCGCTGATACCATCAACATCAATTATTACCCAGACATTGAAGCCAACACTTCTGCCAGCTCGATTGTCTGTGCCAGCGACTGCAACGGAACTGTTTCCACAAACCCTTCGGGCGGTTCGGGCACGGGCTTCTCGATCCAATGGAGCAACGGGGCAACCCAACCTGAACTTGCTGGCCTTTGCCCTGGCCCCTACACTGTAACTATCACAGATTCAAATGATTGTACCGTTGAGGAGACGGCTGTCGTGAACGCACCGCCATTGCTCGAAATGGTTTTGGACTTCGACAACGTGACTTGTGCAGGAGACATGGACGGTGCTGTTCAAGCACTCGTAACAGGTGGGCTTGCCCCGTACCGTTACTCTTTCAACGGTGGTGGCTTTACCAGTCTAAACGGCATTTTCCAACTGTCGGGAGGTGTTTACGATGTCCTTGTGGTGGATAGTCTTGGCTGCTCCGTTTCCGAGTCCGTTACCATCGGCGAGCCCGGTTTTTTTTCTATAGATGCTGGGCCAGACCAATTGCTGGACCTCGGGGAATCCACCGAGTTGAACGGGGTGGTACTGCCTTTCAACGGGCAGGTCATCGCTTGGACGCCCCCCGATTTTCTGGATTGTACCGATTGCTTGGCCCCTTCCCTTTGTCCTACGCAAACCACGCAATACCTGTTGACCGTTACGGATCCAGCTTCCGGCTGCTTTCTGACCGATTCGGTCTTAGTGACGGTGGACAAGAAAAGAAGAATCTACATCCCGAACGCCTTTTCTCCGAACGACGACGGGGTGAACGATTTTTTCACTGTTTTTGCAGGCATCGGCGTGCTGGAAATTTCCGAATTCAAAGTTTTCGACCGATGGGGCGAACTGGTTTTTGAAAATTATAATTTCCAGCCAAACGATGTGACGCAAGGTTGGGACGGCACCTTGAAAGGGGAGGATATGAACCCCGCCGTTTTTGTTTATTTTGTGAAAGTGCTTTTCAAGGATGAAGAAACCCTGTTTTATGAGGGGGATATTCATTTGTTGAGGTGATGCCCTCGCTGTATAAATCCCTCGCTATGAAATGTCGTCCCACGGTGTTAATTTTGATGTGATTATTCAAACACCTTCCCCAAGCCCCCGTCTCCGCTCCCTTGTTCCCGATTTTCGGGACAGGCTATCCTGTAAGGATCTGTTCACGTTAGAGCGGCTGCCATAGCTGCACTTCTAACGTGAACAGGTCTTTTCAAGATAGCCTGTCCCGAAAATCGGGAACAATGGTGGGGCGCATGGGCGCATTAAAAATTAATTTTATAACATTTATTTACTTGTATGCACAATATAACTTGGCATAACAATTGCCAAAAGTTTTCTGTCCTCCCAAAATTTCTCCTCCCCGTATTCTTCCCCCTTATCACAGCAAACATTTAAAGTGCCGAAATCCGACACAAAAACTTGAGCAAATTACCGTAGATGAAGAAATTTTACTTCTCTTCCATATTTGATTCTTTTCATGCCCACAGGGCGTGTTCCCAAATCCTTTTCATATTCAATTTACAGGAACCTGAAAATAGGCCCCAAATGATGACCGCAAGGTTTATTGCCATTTAATACAGGTTCCCCAACATTCATTTTCACCCCCTTCTCACAATGACTTGACGCTCATTGTGCGGGACTGGTTTTGCCTCAAACTCATTTGAAAAAAGTGGAAAACAGCAACAGGCGGTGATCGGAAAAAATGAGTGGTCAATACAAAGAGAGCATATCGCAAGAGTTGGCAAGTAGGAATATTTCAAAAGCAAAATAAAATTATTACCGACTGTTTATCAGTACCGTTTTTGATTTTCATTTTGAATTTTCCTCCGACATGCCGGCTTGTGTTATATAAAGAAATTTTGGGTTTATAGTGTTTTTTCGGGCAGTTACTTCGGCTGGGCAACATTGGTTGACCGGCCGAAATGCCCTTTTTTTCCGAAGACAATTAAGCCCGCCAGTCCCTCCCACCTTGATTTTGCAATCAAATTAATAAGTCCATATTACTTAAATCATTTAAAACAAAGAAGATTATGTACAGATCCAACATTTACCCTAAACTGATACTGCTGGTATCGTTCATGGCGATGGGGTTAGGCTCGGCTTTCGCACAGCTTGAGTTCAAACTGCAGCTCATGGACGACGATACCTGGGGTGTCTATGTCAAACCGGTGGGCATAACGCCTTCCACAACCACCATTACCGGCTCGGGGCAGGTTACCCTTGTCACGCCTGATGATTTCACCTATAGTGGCCTTACTAGCCTTGCTGGCCTCTGGCAGGAAAATGCAGTGGTAACAGGTCCTATTGAAAATCCAACAAGAAAATATATTTCTTTTGGTATGCTACAGGCAGAGCCGAGTTATCCTATCCCACTACAAGCAGGAGAGGAAACTTTGCTGTTTACTATTGATCGAATTGGAGATTGTCCTGACACTCTTCACCTGATTGATTGTGGTACGCCGACACCGACAGACCCTTTCTGTC
The DNA here is from genome assembly GCA_011321935.1 of Bacteroidota bacterium. Classification (GTDB taxonomy): domain Bacteria; phylum Bacteroidota; class Bacteroidia; order Chitinophagales; family Saprospiraceae; genus UBA6168. Next base: position 43,855 of record DROJ01000138.1, read on the forward strand.
CACCGAACTCCGAGACCTCAAACCCAGGGAACGACCTCTCGGTGATTGACTTCGGGGCGGGTACGGCCTTTTATTATTTCACCGACATCTACGCGCCCTCTGCATGGAGCTGCCACGATTGCGATGGCGACGGCATCCTCAACGGCCTCGAAGATACCAACGGTAACGGTACCTTCGATCCCGGCATTGACAGCTCGGCGATGTGCGACCCCTGCGATCCTTACCATATACAATCGGCGACGCTGGACTTTGTGGGCGGCGCCAATGAAATATGTGCCGGCGATGCGCTGGATACGGCTTATCTGGTCGTAACCATTACCAACGTGACCGGCCCGCCTCAATCTGATGATCTTGGTTGGGATCCCTTTACCATACAATATACAAACGGTACGGATACTTTTACTGTCGCCAATTACGCAAGCGGCGACTCGATAGCCGTGGTGCCAACCGCGACCGATACTTACTCTTTGGTTATGGTTACCGACTCGTTCAGTTGTGAGCCGCCAGCCGACTCGCTGATGGGCGATATTACCATTTCGGTGAACGGGCCTCTTACCATTACCACTGACCCTTCTGATGTGACGGAGTGTTCGGAAGACGGAACAACTTTCACCGCAGCTTATAATAATGCAGGCGACGGAACGGTCTCTCAACTTTGGCAGATCAGTACCGACGGAGGTGCTACTTATGTTGACCTACAAGATGGCGCCCCATATGACGACACTGACTCATTGACGATGAGCATCAACCCGACGGCAGGGCTGCACGGCATGTATTACCGGATGAAAATCTGGACGCCTGTCTGTGATACGGTCTATTCTGCCGGGGCGCAATTGCTGGTAGAAGGGCCTTTGTCCGTTACTACCGATCCCGTTGAGTATATTGTCTGCGACGGCTCAGCTGCTACTTTTTCTGCTGCTGGCGCAAATGCCGGTGCAGTAGGTACGCTTCAGTATCAGTGGCAGGTTTCAACGGACAGTGGAAGTACCTGGTCAGATGTTTCAGCAGGCGCTGTTTACAGCAATGTGACCACGACTACGCTCACTGTCAATGCGGTGGTCGGCATGGACGGCTACCTTTATAGGATGGCCATTTATACCAATACCTGTAACCGCATTTTTACCGCTTCCGCAAATCTGGATGTAGAAGGCCCCATCACCGTGACCGACCAACCTGACGATGTATCCAATTGCTCTGGAAACGAGGTGTTCTTCATTACGACATACACCAATCCGGGAGGAGCAGTTTCCACAACCCAATGGGAAGTAAACGATGGTTCCGGTTGGGATCCGGTGACTGGAACAGGTGTTTATACTGGCATCGTTGATACTAATCTATCAGCAGTAGCAATTGATACTTTGACCATCACCAATGTAGAAGGCCTGAACGGCAACCAATACCGCTTGGCCATCAGTACGGGTACTTGTACCACCGTTTATTCAAATGCAGCCACCCTCGACGTGAGCGGTTCAGTTACTTTCACGCAGCAACCACCTTTCGATCCGATCAATGTTTGTGCTGGCTCTGATACTATTATCGTTGCTTGTGCATCTATCCCACAGGGCAGCTTCTCTTTCGCTTGGGAATATTCTACCGATGGAGGAGCAACATGGAATACACTGAACATTGCTGGTGACCCGGCTTACGACCAAAGCTCCAACGGAGCTTCCATGTCGTCGGGTTGCGATACCCTGATTATCAATGATGCCACTGGCCTTGAATATACCTGGTACCGCGCCGTAGCCGTGGCCACTGATTGTATCAACGTTACTTCCGACGAAGCCCGATTGATCGTTGAAGGGCCGCTTTCGGTCAATACCGATCCAGTGGATGTGGTTATCTGTTCTGGTGACCCGGTTGAGTTCAGTGCAGCGATAGACAATGCAGGTGATTCGACCGCAGTAATCCAGTACCAATGGCAGGTAAGTTTGGATAATACCAACTGGTTGGACATTGGGATCAACAGTACCCAATATGGAGGTATCAACACCACTACTTTATTGGTGTCGGATGTAGCTGGCCTGCACGACAACTACTACCGGATGTCGGCTACGACCAGTGATTGTGGGTTTATTTATACCGCATCAGCCCACTTGACAGTCGAAGGGCCGATCACCATCACCCAGCAGCCATCCGATTCGACGCTTTGTTACAACGACCAAGCATCCTTCACTTCGACCGCAAATGTTGGTACAGCAGGTACCCTGAGCTACCAATGGCAAGTATCTTCTGACAATACCAACTGGACAGATATAGGAGTGGCAACAGATGGTGGTGTTTATACGGGTTACAATACGACTACTTTGAACGTGACGGATGTAACAGGCTTGTACAACCGTTGCTACCGCATGGCCTTTACTACTGGTCAATGTTTGGAAGTATATTCTGACCCGGCATGTTTGAATATTCAAGGGCCGTTTTCTATCGATAACCAGCCGGATGATATTACCGAATGTTCTGGTGATCCAGTTTCGTTTTATGTGGGTGTAGCAGAAAGTCCTTTAAATACCGACTATGTAACTGATACCACTCACTTTGTATATCAATGGCAAGAGAACGACGGTTCCGGATGGGTTGACCTTACTAACGGGCTGCTCTCTGATGGAGGTGACGGTGTTAACGGTGTGAATACTGGGTTGTTGGATGTTTTTGAAACAGCAGGAAGGGACAACCACCAGTTCCGTGCATTGATCTGGTCCAACTACTGTGATTCCCTGACATCCACAGCGGCGACCCTGTTCATCGAGGGGCCGGTATCGTTCAGCTTACAGCCGCGTGATACTACACAATGTGAGGGCACCGGTGTATCCTTTACTGCAGCCACGTCCAACCCTGGATTGGGCACGCCATCTTACAACTGGCAGTTGAGTACCGATGACGGTGCAACTTGGGCTGACATCTCAAACGGTGGTGATTACTCCATCACGGGTGCTACCACTACTACCATTGTTTACGATACAGTTGGTTATGCCTTGAACGGCAACCGCATCCGCCTAAAAGCATGGACTTCTGTTTGTGATACTGTTTACTCTGAATACGCAGTGTTCACTGTCGAAGGGGAAATAGGGTTTACGCAGCACCCCAGTTCTGTGACTGCATGTTCTGGTGACCCTGTTTGTTTCGAGGTGGCCACCTCAAATGCAGGTTCTGGAAATATATACTACCAGTGGGAGCTTTCATTGGATGGCAGTAGCTATGTCAATGTATCGAACAGTAGCACCTACAGTGGCGCACACACCTATTTCATGTGCATCTCCGATATATCGGGACTTGACTCTGTTTATTACCGGGCAAGGATTTACACCGACTACTGTGCGGAAGAATGGTCGAACCCGGCCCTGTTGGTTGAGGAAGGCCCTGTAACTTTCATTGACCACCCAGACGACATCACGCAGTGTTCTGCCGAAGCGGTTGAGTTCTGTGCAGAGGCGCAGATCACCCCGGGCAACTCTGGTACGATAACCTACCAATGGCAGGCATCTAGCGACGGTATCAACTATGCCGACATCAATGACGGCGGCGGACCGGGCTATATCGGTACCGATTCTACCTGCCTGACTGTAACAAACGTAGCTGGACTTGATGAGTGGAGGTTCCGCCTCACGGCAAGGACGGGCGTCTGTTCCCGCGACTCTTCATTCTCTGCCCAATTGAACGTGGAAGGGCCTTTGTCCATCTCTGCCCAGCCATCTGGCGTACAGAATTGTGATGATGCCGAGGCATTGTTCACTGCACAAATCACCAACCCTGCCGATCCTGCTGGATTGCAGACAGAATATGTTTGGGAGATATTGCACCCAGATTCTTCTGGTTGGTCCTATTTGACAAATGGTACTTCTTGGAACGGCATCAACACATTTGGTGGCGCCAACAGCGATACCTTATTGATAACACCTTTGTCCGGTCTCAACGGCTCCTACATCAGGATGAAAGGTTGGACTTCGACCTGCGATACTTTGACGACCGACAGCGTACTGCTTGCAGTCGAAGGGCCTTTGACCTTTACCGATGATCCAGATGACGTGACGCTCTGTTCTACTGACCCTGTTCAGTTTACAGTGGCTATTGACAATGCAACTGGCGTAGGTACCGTACAGTACCAATGGGAGGTCTCAGCGAACGGTATCGCATGGAGCGACGTATCGAATGTTTCTCCTTATTCAGGAGCGACCACCAACCAGTTGAGCATCAGCAACACAGCAGGCCTTTACAACTATAAGTACCGCTGCAAGATCAGGACGGGAACTTGTAACTGGACCTACTCCACTCTTGCGCAACTGTTCGTTGAAGGGCCGATCAGCATTGACCTGCAACCGACCGACCAGACTGTTTGCGACAACAGAGACCTCCTGATCGATACAGAAGTTTCTATTCCGGCAGCCTCTTCTGGGGCACTGACCTTCCAGTGGCAGGTCAGCAGCGATGGCGGCTCCTCTTGGGCCAACCTTTCTGATGGCGACCAAACTGGGTTCTTTGCCAACTATAATGGAGACATCGGAACGGAGACGGGTTCATACTTCGGTACTAATTCCGAAGACCTTACCATCACCCTTGTTGTTGGCCTCGACGGATACATGTACCGCATGCTGATCAATACCTCGACCTGTTCTGCTATCACAGACGAGATTACCCTGACGGTGCAGGATGCCTGTACTACGGGAGGTTGTGACTTCGACGGCGACGGTACGATCAACTCTTCTGACTACGACATGGACAATGACCAATTGGTGGACAGCATGGAGGTTTACCTGACAGACTCGAACACTGTCCAGGGTTGGAACTATCTTGAACTGGACAACAGCTTGCCCACTCCTGCGGCATTTGTGCCCAACCGCTTCATTAATTACAGCACCTGTGATATTGATTCTGATAACGACGGCCTGCAGGACAACCAAGAAGACCCTGACGGTGACCAGATCAACAACGGTGAAGAAACTGACAACGACGGTGTCTTCGACGGTGATCCGCTCGATCCTTGTAGCCCGATCTTGGGGCCAACCTGTATCGGTGTCCAACTGGCCATAGATATTTACCTGCAAGGTGGCCATATCGGCAACGGGCCGAGCGAGGTCTATGATATGCGCGATGATCTGAGGGAAAAAGGTTACCTGCCCGTTTTAGAGCCTTATACTGCAATCGTTGACAGCCTTGTACAGACCCAAAGGGACACACCTTTTGTCCATGTAGGCGATGGTGGGGGAGAGTACACTGGTACTTCGATACTGAGTGTCACTGGGGCTGATGCCGTTATTGACTGGGTGTTCGTGGAACTGCGGTCTTCTACCAATCTGGACAGCGTGATCACTACCCGTGCTGCACTCTTGCAGGCCGATGGAGATGTAGTTGATGTGGACGGGGTCTCTGACCTATCGTTCACAAACGCACCTGCCGGGCCATACTATGTAGTGGTACGGCACAGAAACCACTTGGGCATCATGACTGCCGAAGCAATGGATCTTAGCCCAATCGTTTCGACGGTTGACTTTACTGACCCTGCAACGCCTACTTACGGCGAATATGGACAAGTGGAAATCAACGGCGTGAACTATCTCTGGGGCGGCGATTTCAACGCCAATGGCAGGGTGGTCTATCAAGGGCCCTACAACGACATCAACTACTTGTTTGCCGATATTGTCAACGATCAGGTCGAACAAGGACAGGATGAAATCCTTGCCAACTGGATTACACTTGGATATGAAAGGTCCGATATAAACTTGGATGGCCAGGTGATCTATCAGGGACCATCCAACGACCGGGCGCTGATGCTCTTCAACACGACATTGAGCCACCCATTGAACACGGGTAATATTGCCAACTTCGTGATCGAGAGCAGTTTACCGTAATATGGACATGGATGTGGATGTGCCGCTTGTAAGGCAGGCATGTTCACCTCTGAAATACTATGAAACCGGACAACTCCGGGTTATGAAAATTTGGCCGCACCTTAATTGGTGCGGCCATTTTTTTTTATTCACCCCCGAAGTTCCGGGGCAGGCTATTCATCATTCGCCATTCTTGATAATCCCCGTCTGCTCACCAAAATAATGCACGAATTTCTGCATGTCAACGGCCAGTTCCCGGTTTTGGGTCGCCTTATAATAGGTGTCGGCCAATGAGCGGAGGGTCTGGAAAAAGAAGCGGTCCATCTCGTTCACCTGCATATCGTTGGTCCAGAGGTCTATCTTTATGGTATCGAGGCTTTCCTTGTCAAAGAGGGACAACAGCATGGCTTTGCAGGGGGCGGGCTTGCCCGCGTTGGGGCTGTCGTCGGCTTCCCAGTCCATTTTGACGGGGACGTTTTTATCGTCGAGGCCGATGTTGATGCGGAGTTGCGAGGTCTTGGCTATTTTTTCCATGCAGGTATTTTTTTGTAAAATAATGGTGGTCGGCCCGTTCTTTTGTTGTTTCTCCCTGAAATCAAATAAAAGTCTTCGCTCCTCTGCCATTTGCCGAAGGCGAAACAGTTCACATGAAAAATGAAGCCATGCACAGCAGCACTTTTTACTTGAATTCTTTCGCCTTCGGCAAATGGCAGAGGAGCGTTGAAGGCTCAATGATCGGCGGCAAAGGAAAGTAAATTTTAGGAAATAAAACCAATTGAAAAGGGGCGGAAGGGAACGCAAGGCAGGCTTTATTTCAACGCAAGGTAGTTTTTTTTCAACGCAAGGCAAAGCTTTATTTCAACGCAAGGCCGCTAGGCCGCAAGGGAACGCAAGGCAGGCTTTATTTCAACGCAACGATGTTTTTTCAACGCAAGGCCGCTAGGCCGCAAGGGAACGCAAGGCAAAGGTTTTTAGTCCTTGCGTTCCCTTGCGGCCTAGCGGCCTTGCGTTGAAAAAACATCGTTGCGTTGAAATAAAGCCTGCCTTGCGTTCCCTTGCGGCCTAGCGGCCTTGCGTTGAAAAAACATCCTTGCGTTGAAAAAACATCCTTGCGTTGAAATAAAATCACCCTTGCGTTGAAAAGCAGTGCGCCCGTTATTTCGCAGGAGCGGGAAAAAAGGGCTACCTTTTTAAAATTTTCAGCACATCGGTTCCCGTCCCTGCTTCCCCATTTGCCGCAAGGCGAAAAATATTGAAAAAATAAATGCCTGCGGGCAGGCCCGCCATGTCGAGTACAAATTGGTTTTCGCCTGCGGCAAATGTTTTCTCTCCGGTTTTTAAAACCAGCCCCGCTGTGCTTTGCAGTTCAAACCCGATGTTTTCAGGACTGGCCAGCTCGAATGAAATGCTCGTTTGCCCATCGCAGGGGTTGGGGAAAGCCCGCAACTTGGCGGCAAAAGAAACTTCCTCGGCAGCGAGGGGCAAGGGCAGGCGCAGGTCCATTGTTTTCGGCAGGTGGTCGGAGGCGTTGCGCACGTCGAAAGGGGCGAGGCCGTACTGGTCGAGGCGCTGCTGCGACATGGCTTCTGGTTCGAGGGTAAAGGTTTTTTGTACTTCCAAAACGCTGTTGGAAATGATCTGGTAATCAATGCGGGAAGGGGGGAAACTGCTGGAACTGCTCCTCCAGGTATAGGCCATGCGCTCGTCGCTGTGCCGGCTGATGACATCCAGCAGGCCGCTGCCGTCCCAATCGAGGTTTCCGCCTTGCCCGAAGAGGTTGGTGTTGACGACTTCGCCGGTGAGCAGGGTGGTCAGTTGTTGCCGTTGGCCGACGAGGTTGAGGTCGCCCGAGAGCAGGAAGGGCGTGCCTTCGGGGAGGTCTATCACTCCGCCCGGCGTTTTGGCATCGAGGATGAACTGGACAAAGGCATCGGCTTCTTGCTGCCTCAAAAAGTCGGCGCCGCAGCACCTCAAATGGCCGTTGATGACCAATAGGTCGGTACTTGAAAGGACTTCGGGGATGTCAATGAGCGAGGCGGTGAGCCGGTGGCCGGGGAATATCAGCCAGTTTTGGAGGATGGGAAAACGGGAAACGGTGACGTTGCCCTGGTCCAGTTTTACGGCATTCCAGGAGGCAAAGTTTTCGAGCGGGACGGCCCCGTTCATAAAGGTGGCTACCTGCGGGGCGCTGATGTCCCAGCACTCGTTGAAAGTGATAATGTCGGGGTTCAGTATGGCAAGTACTTTTGCAAAAAATGGCTCGCGGGCAATGTCGTCCAGCCCTGTGTTGAGGGTGTTCCACGAAACCATGCGCACGAGGTTTTGGCCTTCTTTTTCCAAGTTTGTCAACTCAATGGGCGGGGTGGGGGAGTTGTCGAAAAAATAGGTGAAGGGTTCGTTGCTCTCTGGCATTTTGTCGCCGGACGGGCCTGTTTCGTCTATCCAAAAAATGCGCACCCCATCGGCGTTGAAAAGGGGGAAACCTGCGTTGGAAAGGGCATCAAGGGGGATGGCGAGTTCAAAAATGGAAGAGGTGACCGTGGGCTGGTGCCGGTAGCCGAGTTTGTTCAAGCTCATGGAGCCTTGCCCGCTCGGCAGTTGGTAAAACACTTCCCGCTCGCCCAGCCTCAGTTCGAGGTCAACACCGATGCCGTTGGCAAAATTGCCGGTGTTGGCGTCCAAATCGGTATCCAAAAACAGGGTGATGCGGTGGCCTTCGGTGAGGTTGATTTCTTCGGCAACTTCCAGTTGGAAAAAGAGGTGTTTTTCGTCGTTGGCCACTTCAAAGCGGAGGAAGTCAATGTTGTCGCCGTCGTTTTGGGCGTCGGTAAATTCAACTGCTTCTGCGGTCCAGTCATCGAACTGGCTGTCAATGGAAATGGGGAGGGACTGGGAAAGGGCAGGGGGGGAGAAGGTGAAAAACAGGACAGCAAAGGTGGCAAGTGATTGCTGCCAATTTATATGATTTGTTTTTTGGAATATTTCAAAAGAGGCAAATTTAAAAAAGGTGCTGCCCCTAAATGCGGAGATTGTTTTTATCAATTTTTTTTTCATAAAAAAATAGGACATGGCTTCGCCAACTGTTGGGAAGATTTGTAGAATGGTCATAACTGTTTAGCACCCCTCCTGAGGTGATGCCTTTGGGCGGGGAGTGTGGGGGGAAAGGCGTTGCCTCAATTCGATATATTGAGGCAACGCCTTTCCCCCCACACTCCCCGCCCAAAGGCATCACCTCAGGAGGCGTGGTAAGCAGTTACGAATGGTCTTCTTGAAAGTTTAAGTGGTTGCGGCGAAGTTAGGGATTGAAACGGAATTTGGTCAGTGCATCAAACCGTCGAGCAGCCAATCCGCCAAAAGTTGTCGGTTTCTTGGCACAATGATGCGCTGCTGGTCGGTGGGGTGCTTGATGTTGCCGATTTCGATGTAGGCCGAGGTGACCTTTGTTTCGCGCAGCATGTGCAGGTCGCGGGAGGTCACGCTGCCGGCGTAGCCCCTTCCTTTGCGGTATTTTTTGTAATTGGCTTCCATGCTTTTGTGCATGGCGGTGGCCAGTTTTTTCCCTTTCTTGTCGTCGGGGTGGTAGTAAAAATAGAGGTCGGTCTGTTCCCTTTTCCCGCGCGAATCAACGTGGATAACGATGAGTTTTTGGTCTTTTACGCCCTGCTTGCGGTGCTTTTCGTACAGCTCGTTGATGGCGTCGGAACGCTGGAAGAGGCGGGGCTTTTGCGGCGCAGGCACTTTGAGGTTGCCCCATGTCAGCTCGTCGGAATCGCATTTCAGGTACTCTTCGTCGCGTATGCCGTCGTTGGGGTCGCGGGTTATCATGTAGGCTGTGGCGCCGTGGGCGATGAGGTTCCTGACCAGCCGGAGGGCCACGTCATAGGCGTACTCGTCTTCGCAAAGGGTGTGCCCTCCCTTTTTGGCCATGGCGCCGGGGTCGGGGCCGCCGTGGCCGCTTTCGATGTAGAATACCTTGCCCCTCAGCTTTTGGCTTTTGAGCGGGGTGAAGGCATATTTTTTTCCGAAAATGGGGAAGTTGCGGCCTCTGGCCGGGGCATTGGAAAGGTCTTTTGGGGGGCTGTTTTTTAGTGAAGGCTTCTCTTCAACAATAGGAATGGCTTCGGCCGGGCAATGGAGGAGGTGGTAGGGCACCCAAAGTTTTTTGTCCTTTTTGAATGGTTTTTGGCGGTAGCCGTCTTTGAGCATTTTGTCGTTGTAGGCTTCTATTTTTTTGGCAATGTTCCAGTCGTTAATGCCCACCGACGAGCGGATGGTCTTCCCGTTGAAATGATAGATGAGAATGGGCAGGGCGTAGGTTTTGCCGACCTTTAGCTGTGCCCCGTTTTTCAGTTTGTTGAGGGCATAAAACTTCGAGTGGTTGCAGGAATAGTTGTCGAGGCCATACCGGCGCAACAGCGAGTAAACGCCGTCGCCGGGCAGGGCGGGCACTTCGTAAAATTTGGTTTCACCAAATGAGAACGAAAAGGAAAAAAGGACTGCAAAGAATATTGCCGTTATCTTAAGTATGTTCATTTTATCGAGGAATTTCGGCTTTTCGATTTTCAAACCAAAGCACGAAATTATTGAAAGGCTACAATTTTGCCAAGTTTGGCCAATAAAAAAGAGCCGTCCGGTACATGTACCGGTACGGCTTCCAATTCTCCCTCTCATAAATCTTGCGGCACGGATGCCGCTTTTTCCTTAAAAGGAGGGAAAGAGCCGACCGATACATGTACCGGTGCGGCTTCCAATTCTCCCTCTCATAAAATGTTTGGCAGGAGGAACTGCCTTACTCTTCCAGAGGCAGGGAAAGGGCCGACCTGTATCGGTGCGGCTTCCGTCTCCCTCTCATAATATTTTGACTGTTTTCATCAGCTTACATTTGGCATGTGCTGACATGCGGAGACGAACCACGAAATGGATTTGCTTGAACTGTGGCCATAGAAAAACCATGGCACTGTTTGACAGGTAAAACGAGCAGGTGCGGTTTTGTAAAAACAGGCTCGCCAATACTGGAGAGCAAGGCTGCAAGCGTTGCAAAGTAGTTCATAGTCCGTTCTTTTGTAAAAAATGGTCGTAAGGGGTGCCATCAATTGCAGGCGCCCACTACCATGTAGTTTTTGTTAAATCGTTGAGTGATGAAAACCAGTTGAAAACTAAGTTTTAATGTGCAATGAACCCTACTTTCTGAAAATGGAAACTTGACCTTGATAAAGGAAAAGGTGGCAGGAAAAATGCCGGGAATGGAAAGTAAAAGTGTTCGTTTGCATAGTTTGATGTTTGTTTAAACCTTAAAAAAAATGTGATACGTGATGATGTCCGCAGGTCATTTGTGGTGATCCTTGAACGGAAAATTTTAAACTTAAACGAGGGAGAAATTCAAAAGGGAGGGAATTGTAAATCGGGAAAATGATAGCCAAGAACTGTACCAAAAAGCGTCTTACGAAAACGGGCAATGGAAAACATTTCAGGTAAAAAAGACCACCACCTAAAAAGCCCCGTTCTTTGGACTAATCCAAGAACGGGGCTTTGAAGAAAAAAGCGGAGCAGCCTTTATTTCATTATTTCAAATTTTTTCAAGCCCCTCACCGAGTTGGCACCGTCTTTCAGGACGAGGTAGTAATGCCCCGGCCCGATGCTTTTCAACTCCAACCTCAACTCGTTTCCGCTCAGTTTTTTTGAAATCAAGATGCGCCCGTTAAGGTCATAAACATCGCACTGCCCATTGACAGGTTCGGGCAGGTTAACGACGAGGTAATCTTGGGCAGGGTTGGGGAAAAGCTGGAAATCAATAGCGGGGAGGTCACTGACACTGGTTACAAACCCTTTCAGCCAAGTTGCTTTTCTGGAGCCATCGGCAAGTGTGTATTCAAGCTGCACGATGGGGAAGGCTTTGTTGTCCTCATTGCCCCACCAATTGTAAGTGATGACGGTGTCGGGCTCAAAACTCTGGAACAAACTCCAGTTGCCTGCGGCAAGGGCAAAAAGGTCGTTTTGGGATATTTCTGTTTCAGAAGACCGCAGCGTTTCGAAAGTACCCGTCGGAGTGGTCATTTGTCCATAAGCATCTATTTTGACAGAACGCTGGACGGAGGTTACCAGCCTTACGCTGTCAAAAGAAGGGATGTTGATTGTAGCGCCTTCTATTTGTGCGATACGCTGGAGCTGCTCGTCATAAGCATCCCCGAAGGTGGCAGGGAAGCGGATGAGGCTTTGCCCGGGCACGAAATCCAGTTTTCCTTCCACTTCGAGGCCCTGGGTTTCGAATAAACCCTCTGCGCCTATTATTTGGATTTTATCATCGTCCATGACCATGAAGACATAAATTGAGGTGTCTTGTTTTGAGGCAAGGTTGGCCTCGGGGAAAGAGTTGGGGAATGGCGAGTTGCCCGGGGCAAGGAAGGCAAAGGTGGTAACGGCGCCCTCTGCCAGTTCGCTGAAATCCCAAGATTGGTTGCCAGTGGCCCCTTCAAGAATAGAAGCGGCAGGGTTTTCATCCACTGTTTGTTCTGCCACCACGTTTATCGGGGTGATGTCGTCAGCCGTTATGGTTATCTGTGCATTGGCCAATGAAAAGGAGAAAAGTAAAGCGGCCAAAAAGTAAAAGGACTTTTTCATAAAAGATTTTTTTTGTGATGATAAATTGCTGATTGAAAGATTTTATTGGATGTGCCGTGAAAATTTGAAAGGGCAAAGGTGTGTATCATTGAACACAAATGTAGAGCATTTTCCAATTTGGTTTTCATATGCCCAGAAAAGGAATTAAAAACTGCCCGACATTTTTCTTGAAATGGTTAAATGGCTGAATGGCTGAATGGTTAAATGGTTAAATGGCTGAATGGTTAAATGGCTAAATGGCTAAATGGTTAAATGGTTAAATGGCCCTTCCCGCACGTGGACAACTCGTTCGGAAAAACCATTTAGCCATTCAGCCATTTAACCATTTAACCATTTAACCATTTAACCATTCAGCCATTCAGCCATTAAACCATAAGTTTGCGTTTCATCAAAAAAAGGAAGTTGGTACAGTTTGCATGAACGAGTCGATCACTATAAATCCCGGTTTGAATTTCCGGCCTGTTTTTTTTGCCCGCTACCCAGTGGAGCGGCTCAGCCCTGCTCAGGTTGATGCGCTTTTGGCCAATGGTTGGTTTCGGACGGGCCTGCACGTTCAGAGTACGCTCGGGAGGTTCGTGGACCAATCTTGGAAGCCATGCCTCATGCTCCGCATTTCATTGAAAACACTAAGTTGGAAAAAGAAACTGCGGAAAATCATGCGGAGGAACGGGGAAATGTTTGAAGTGAAGATAAGGCCATTTGCCCCCAGTGCCGAGGTGGAGCGCCTATGGCAGGACTTCAAAACGGGGGTGCATAAATGGAAAAATGTCCCGAACCTGTCTCTCCACTTATTTCGGGGAAGGGAACCTTCGGCTTTTAATTCGTGGGAAGTGTGCATTTACAAAAATGGGAAACTTGTTGCTTTTAGTGTTTTTGACAAAGGCGGGCGTTCGATAGCAGGCCTCGAAGCGGCCTATGATGTGGCCTACCGGAAATACAGCTTGGGCATTTATACGATGCTTGTCGAAATGGAACTGGGCATGGAGGAAGGGCTGTCCTATTACTATCCCGGTTTTTATCCAAAAGACAGCCCCATGTTCGGGTATAAAATGCGGACGGGCAATGTCGAATTTTACAGGTTGCGGGAAAATACTTGGCTGCCCTGGGAGGAACACCGGGCAGCCGATTGGCTGCTCGATGAAGTGTTCGATCAATTGAAAGCACTGGGCAGCAGATTTGCGCGGGACAAGCACAGTGCAACCGTCAAGGTTTTTCAAAAGAACAACTATCCGGGCCAGCAGGTTAAATTGTCCGATTTTAATTTCCTTTTGGTGGTCAAAGAAGTGGTCAGTAATGGTATGCCGAAGGTCGTTCAGGTAGCATGGTGCCCCCTCCGCAAGAAATATTACCTGTTTTCACATGTCCCTCCAGGGGAGCATATTTTGAAAAACGGGAACGGGGCTTGGTTCGGTGTCAATTTGATTTCTTCCCCGTTCCGGCTTGCCGGTGCTTATGGGGATATAAAATCAGTTGAGGCGGCGGCAAAAAAAATGCTGGCAGGTTTCAGTTTTTAAAAACTGAAACCTGCCAGCATCTCGCTCCGCATTCAGCGGGTTTTGTTAAAAATGTTTGTTTTCAAAAAAAAATGTTTGGCGTAATCAGGGCGGATGGGAGTTGGAAAATTTCCGTTTTTCAGGGTAGAAGGCATTTTTTTTAGTGCAGGTGCTGGTGTTTTGATACATGTCTTTGTTTGATTATTAACATTAAAAAATAGTGTACGTGATGTTCCTGTCGCAGGTCATGATGCGCCAAAGCCCTGGCCGGCAGCGCTTATTGTTTTAAGTAAAAATTTGGTGGAAATGAAAAGGAGAAAACAAAATTGGGAAGTAGCCCGCTAAGGCCAAAAACCATTCCATTCTTCGGGGATTCGGTAAAATGTTCCAACAGTGGCATAGGCGGGCCGACCGCCACAAGTTTTATGGAATAAAAAAACAAGATGCTCTTTTATACCGGTTGCCGTAAACTTACCTGAATCAAAGCTGTTGGTAATTGGATAGGCACTCTTGCTGAAGTTTTTTGAAGCAAAGTGTAAATTATACCCATTTGAACAGAACTAATTTTTAAATTTTACGTTGTTTTAAGTATGCATCAAAGAAATAACACTGTGCTTATTCCCACCTTATTTTTTTCTGAACTACATGAACTTCGATTTACTGAACTTTACCCAAGTCAACTTATGGGCAGGAGGTGTTGGATGTATAAAAAAGTCAACTGAAATCATTAATTAAAATATTGCAAATGGAACAGGAATACTTTGAAAAAGCAATTGATTGGGCGAGGAAGAGGGGCTTTTCAAACATCAAGGCAAACCACGAAGATTATGAAGTGCCCGCACATTTTACTAAACCGGGAGAAGACGAACTGGTAATCCCAGACATTACCGGACTGAAAACAGGAGGGAAAAGCTACATCGAAATAGCTACAAAAACCGACCTGATCCATGACAAAATATCGAAATGGAAACTGCTGAGTTTGCTGGCAGCCAGAAAAGGTGGAAAACTTTTCCTGCTTGCACCGAGGGGCCACAAGCGTTTTGCAGAAGACATCGTGAAAGTCCACAATCTCAATGCGGAGATCAAAAGTATTTAGTGCAGGGATTAGTAAATAAGTGAATAGTTGCCAGTCCACCAAACTCTTGATAGCCAAGTGAACGAACTAATCACTAGTTACTTTTTTACTAATCACTCCAATAGATTTTCAATTTTTTAACCTCCTTTCTAAGGAAATTCATTGTGTATTGCAGTTTTAATATTTTTTTCGCTACATTGCGCCGCTTTTTGAAACACTAATACACAAAGGATACTTAAATTAAGAAATGAGAGCTTTAATCATTACTCAGTCCATCACCCGGCGGGACGCTAAATCGCTGGAAAAATACATGACGGAAGTCAGCCGTTATGACCTGCTTACACCTGAACAGGAAGTTGATTTGTTTCGCAAGTATAAATCCGGGAGTGAAGACGCATTTCAGACTATTGTCAATGCCAACCTCCGATTCGTTATTTCCGTTGCCAAACAATACCAACACTGTGGGCTGTCTTTGGGAGACCTTATCAACGAAGGGAACCTGGGGCTATTGAAAGCAGCACAACGTTTCGATGAGACTAAGGGCTTTAAGTTCATTTCCTATGCCGTTTGGTGGATCCGTCAAAGCATCCTTCAGGCAGTGGGTGAAAAATCACGTAAAATACGTGTCCCTTTCAACCACCAGTCTAACTTGATGAAGGTGCTTCGC
This sequence comes from Bacteroidota bacterium, assembly GCA_011321935.1. GTDB lineage: Bacteria > Bacteroidota > Bacteroidia > Chitinophagales > Saprospiraceae > UBA6168. The sequence goes on from DROJ01000138.1 coordinate 59,530, forward strand.
AAAAGGGACCACCTGCTCCAACATCTTGAGCGTGAGCCAAGTATCAAGGAGATTGCCAAGGAAGTAGAAATGACCGAAGAAGCCGTAGAAAGGTGCCTGTCAACCAATAACCACTGCGGTTCATTGGATGCTCCGGTTCAAGACGGAGAAGACACCAGCCTTACTTATTTCCTCGAAGATCAAGGCGTTCCCCGCCCTGATACGAAGGTTGCACAAACCGAATCCTTGCAAAAAGAGATACAAATGCTGCTCAACGGCCTCCAGCCAAATGAAGCAGAAGTTCTCTCCATGTATTATGGAATAGGCAGGGAACGGCCATGCGGCCTCGAAGAAATCAGCGAACTGATGGGCGTGGGCAAAGAACGCGTCCGCCAGATCAAGTACAAAGGATTAAAAAAGTTGCAGGCAAAGATCCAGAGCAAAGGATTGCACTTTAGCCTGAACTAAATACCGGATTTTATTTCGGTCAATATAAAGTTGGCTTCTCGGAAGGGAAGCCAACTTTTTTTGTTTAGCCCAATCGGTACAATGGTCTTTGGATTTTATTTGTAACTGCTTAGCACCCCTCGAAATCTCAGGGAGGGGGAATAAATTCCCCCTCTTTTAGAAAGGCTTGTAGTCCTGCTCTCTATTGAGAAAAACGATCATAAAAATTTTTGATATTTACGACTTCTTTTATCTTACTCCATGCCCTTCCAAAAGGGTGGGAATTTATTCCCACCCTATAGACCTCCAGGATTTCGAGTGGTGCTAAGCAGTTACCTTTTAATTTAAAAAAAATTCAATGCACACCAACATTAAAGTTTTCAAATTTGGCGGGTCAATGATAAACGGCGCAGATGGCCTGAAAAGCATCCTTCCTATTTTACAAAAAAATAAAAATGAGCCGCTCGTGGTCGTGGTTTCAGCGCTGGAGGGGGCAACAAAAAAATTGGAAGGAATAGTGGAAGCCTACACAAAGCAGACGGGCGGGGCCATGCAGTTGTTTGAA
>DROJ01000139.1 GCA_011321935.1 Bacteroidota bacterium
AGTCTTTTGGAAGGTTTGTTCCGCAACGGTTTTTATCACCATTTTTCAGCAATGAACTTCGAGGGAAGAAAGACGCTCAAAAGGACAAGCTGATAAAGGAATTGGCCAATGAATTTTTTGATGGCAATAAACCTCCAATTTATAGGTTTGCTGGAAATAAAATTGAAATTCATCCAATATGGCTTCATTACTTAAAGCAAAACTCATCTATTATTGAAGGCTACCTTTTTTGGAAACTAACTGGGTATTTACAATCCAGAAATCCGAACATTCCAAATATTTCCAAAAAGATTATTCCGCCGGATAATTTAAGAAATTTGAGTGCTGCCAGAAGATTCTGGAATTTCGTTTTGCAACAAATGCCTGTTCATTGTCTTTATTCTAAAACAGAAATGAAGGTTGGAAAATATTCTATTGACCACTTTGTGCCGTGGAGTTTTGTCGCCCATGATATGCTTTGGAATTTAGCACCAATTGAAAAAAACGTTAATTCCTCCAAAAGCAATAGCCTTCCAAATATGGATAGATATTTCATTGCTTTTTCTAAATTGCAATATCAAGCATATCAAATTGTATATAAAGCTGGAAAATATTCATTGCTGGAAGATTATGTGATGCTTTTCAATAAAAACAACAAGGCTATTGCTTCTTATTCGGAAAGTGATTTTACAGAAGGGCTGCACAAAAGAATTTCCCCTCTCATTCAGATTGCAACAAATTCGGGCTTTGTGCCCAATTGGACATATAAATGAGAATACTATGATTTTTCAATCACCAAAAAATCCCAATTCACATCAAACGGTCAAGGAAAGGATTAAGCCTTCCCTTCCTGTAAAAGTTTTGCTTGAAAGAAATTTAATTCAGGGCAGGGTATTGGATTTTGGCTGTGGGCTGGGGATGGATTTAAAACATTTAAATAAAATAGGGTTCGAAACAATTGGTTATGACCCTTATTACCAGCCTGAATATCCGAAAGGGAAATTCGATACAATTATTTGTTTTTATGTTCTTAATGTTCTCCTTCCAATAGAGCAGTCCCATGTTTTAATGGCAATTTCAGAATTATTAAAACCCGGCGGCAGGGCTTTTTATGCAGTTCGCCGAGATGTTCGCCGCAATGGTTTTCGATATAATCCAAAAAGGGAATGCAATGTGTACCAATGTAATGTGACTTTAAATTTCAAAAGTATTTTCCGCACGAAGTATTGTGAAATGTATGAATACCAGCACTTTAACCAAATAAAGAAAAATAATGAATGTGTGTTTTGCAATCCTTCCCCAGAACAAAAATTAATAACCGAAACGGCAACGGCATATTCTATTTTTAATTTGCGTCCGGATTTAGGAAGAGAAATGTTGGTTGTTCCCAAAAGGCATTGTGACAACTTTTCTGAACTCTCTGAGAAAGGGCGAACTGCCTGTAAGATGATTGTAAATCGTGTAAAAAAATATTATTCGGAAAAATTTCAACCTGTTAAATTTAATGTAGAAATACTTGACGGAAGCGAACCGGGAGAATCGGGTAAACATGCTTATATTCGCATCGTCCCAATAAGGCAGGGATAATAAAAATGGTCAAGTATATTTCGGGAAAACAATTTTTATACTCGACCATTAATAGGTTTTGTGCACTGGGGGTGGATTCTCCCCTTCTGGGGCTGGGGGCTGGCGAGGGCAAATGCACAAAACCTATAATGGTCGAGTATGTTAAAATTCAATAGATGGCAAATTAGCAAAATTACATATTGTGCGATTAAGTGTATTGGCTGAGCATTATAATTACTTTTCACATAACATCTCCCTCACCTCCTTCTCATAATTTTCCGTCATCCAAACCTTTGCCCACGCTTCTGCTTTCGCAAGGCTTTCATCCAATGTCTTTTCATCCACTTCCAGCCGCATCCCGCCAATGTCCAAGACCCGCACCCAAGAATCGGAATGCTGGTCCTGCCCAAGTTCTATCCACCCTTGATAACAGAGGAACAAGTGCAAATAAGGATATATTTTTTCAAATCCGTTTTTCATAAGCTGCTTTTATTATTCATTCATTTCGTAAATTGGCGCTGTTCGGCAATATCGTTTAATATTGCCAAAAATACAAGTGGTGCCAGCACAGGAAGCGCCGACACCACTGATTCAATTATAAAATATACCGCTTATTGTTTTGGAGAATAAGAGAACAATTTTGGCTTAAATACAAACATCACCCACCCCCAGGTATTTGTTTCGTCTTTGTCGCCGCCTTTTAATGCCTGCATGGTATCGGTTGCGAACATCATAGAATACCCTGCTTTCATGGTAATATTATTGGCAATTTTATAGCCCATCGTAAAGTCAACCTCCGTACCCAAATTGCTGTCCATTTTTTGATTAGTGTCATCATATACGTCGGCAGCAGCCGAGAAGAAATGGGGAATCAATTTTGCAGAAAATTTATCTTTTTTATAGCCCAATGTCGCGTTGATATCGGTGAGGCCAACAGAACCTCCGTGGTTGCCGACATAAAAATAATCCATCCAACCGTTGAATTTATGGTTGGTGCCAAATAACGGCGCAAAGGATTTAACATCGGTATCGGCATCGTTCTGATCTTTACCTGAAAGATATTCCATGCCCGCTCCGATAGAAAAATTATCGGATACTTTGTAACCTAAATTACCAGCAAAATAAGCTGCGGAAACATCGAGGTTTACGCGTTTCCCCGTTTGGAAATAAGCAGCGGCATTGGCGCTGAAAGCACCCGACTTATAAGTAAACCTCGGCCCGATTGTCTGCATATAATCCACGGTCTGTTCTTCCTTTTCGTCCAAATATTCGATGCCCGTATTCAACAATAAAACACTCAGGCCCAATTTGTCAAACTTGCCGTGGTACCATGCATATTGCAGGGCTTTATATCCCGCTGCATTGCTATACAAGGCATCCAATCCACCCTGTCCGTCGGCATTGAGGGCAAGGCCGATGTCCAAGCGTTGGTCGGCCTTGGGCGTATATTTAAAAATAAAAGCATCGTGGCTGCGCGCCTGCTGTGCCCAACCTACATTGCCAAAAATACGGTGGTCGTCATATACGATTTCCTGCCGCCCCATTTTCATGGAAACCTTATCGGACAATATAGCTTCGGCCCATGCTTCGTGAAATGAATTGGCGTTGTCATTGCTTGAAAGGGTGCTCACGTCACCCCAAACCCGCACGTTTTGCAGGGTCATTCCAAACTTGATTTTATCTTGCTGGAATTTAAAATTCAAACGTGTACGCTGTGAAATAAAATTCGCTCCGTCGGCACCTGTCGGCAGGAGTGTTTTATATCCATGCTTGCTTTCGAACCGTGGCCGCACCTCGGCGGACAGGTCGAAATTTTGCGCTGATATATTAGTCACGAACAATGTGGCTAAAGCAAATAATAAAAGGGTAAACTTTTTCATGACTTCTTTTTTTGGAAATTAGAAATTGGAAATTGGAAATTAAGAAATTGGAAATTGGAAATTAGAAATTAGAAATTAAGAAATTAGAAATTAGAAATTAGAAATTAAGAAATTGGAAATTAGAAATTAGAAATTAGAAATTAAGAAATTGGAAATTAGAAATTAAGAAATTGGAAATTGGACACAAGCCAGCCGGTCAATTTTTTATTTGGATTGCTATTTTCAAATAAAAATATACCTTTTGCCAAACCATTTTCCAAATTTAAAAAGCTACTTCCTCTTGTGTTCAATTTCTAATTTCTTAATTTCTAATTTCTAAATTTCTAATTTCTTAATTTCTAATTTCTTAATTTATCAATTTCCAAACCCAATAGTTGTTTTAATAAAAAACGACCTTCCCCATAATTGCAAGTCCCGTGCATGGGCTTCGCCGACGAGGTTGGTGGTCTGTATATCTTTTACATCAAACAGGTTTTTTATTCCCATTTCAGCATTGATGGTATTGTTCAAAAAATATTTAGAGACCGTCGCATTCAAATTATGAAAACCGTCCCTGACCGTCTCTACCAATTCATTGGTGTCGGTATCAACAAAGAACCCGGTGCGTTCGCCGGAGAACTTATAATAGACATCAAAATTCAGGTTCAATTTATTTACGCTGTATTTTATGGCCGCAGATATTTCAGGCGAATACAAAAATTCTTTTGAGTCAAAACCCTCATTGAATTTATTGTACCTGCCCACCGTCCCATACCCTGCTTTCAGCATCAATGACTCGTTTGGGACATACGTGAAATTGATTTTTCCTCCCACTGATTTAAATTTGTCAATATTGATATAATGCCTTGCAAAATTGACCGTCTCGCTCAAAGTGATAAGGCCGGAAATGTCATTATAGAAAAAAGAAGGCTCAATTAAAATTGATTTTTTTGTTCCTATTTGGGCATTGAGAGAATATTGCAAATTAAAACTATGGGATTTTTCGACCGATAAATCTTCGTTCCCAGAAATAATAAAAGTGTTCGGTCCGGCACTGATATGGAAGTCCAGAAAAAGCTCTTTTAAAGAAGGCGCCCTGAACCCCCGCGCATACGACAGGCGCAGTACATTGCCGTCATTAAACCGGATTTTAGAATTTAAAGCAGGAGAAACCAACGAGCCGTAGCTGCTGTTCCAAGTATATCTTGCTCCCGGTTGCACTTCCACTCCGTCCGTTAATTTATAATTCAAACTACTGAACAAGGCCACCGTTTGTATGCCCTGTTTTTGGTCGAGTATCCGTTCCCCGTCAGTGGTTTCGGCATTCACGTCTGTACCGATCACATAATTCAGTTTGTCCGAAAATTTGTTTTTCCCTAAATTGGCTTTCAGCCCAGCATAATTGTATTTTACAATATTTTTATCTTTTACATCCACCGCAGATATTTCGCTGTTAAAAGTTACCGGGTCAACATTATAAGTGTTGTGGTACCTTTGATAATCCAAATAAGACAGGGTCAGGTCTATATATTCATCCTTTAAAATATTTCCCCGCAAACTCAGCGCATTGTCAATCCGGCGCGTGAAATAGTTTTTGTCTTTTATTTTCCCCGACCTGTCCGGCTCGCCAATAGATATTAATTTATTTTTTGAAAAATGGCCATTGTAGCCCAAATCCAATTTCCCCAAATTTCTATAAACCATCAGGTCGCCGTAATAATCGTTTCTTTCTTCCCAGTTCAAATTGCGCGGCGAGCCGTTGGTACTTTGTCCCCCGAAATTATAATAGCCGCCATTGATTCGGATAGAATTTTTGCCGACCTTATATCCGAGGCTGCCGTACATATTTGTCGCATTAATGCTTTCATAATAGGCCGACACATTTCCTTGCAATGTTTTTTGCTGGTTTTTTTTGGTCACCAAATTTAATATGCCGCCCATCGCATCTGTGCCGTAAAAAACAGAAACCGGGCCTTCGATTATCTCCACCCTTTCTATATTCGAAAGGTTTATTTGTGTCAAGTCTATGATGCCATTTAAGCGGCCGATTACCGGCACGCCGTCAATGAGTATTTTTATGTTTTCTTTAGAGATGCCCTGCATTTCTATGCTCGAACCAAAAACAGAATTTTGCGCTAAATCCAAATTCAGTTCCTCCTGCAACAGCTCCCGCAAATTATTGGCTGCTTTTTTATTTATGGTGGAAGCATTGATGACCTTCACTTTATAAATGGCATTTTTTTCAGACTGCGGCGCATATTGTGCAGTAACTACGACCTCCTTTAATTGCTCAATTCTAATGCTATCATTGGCCTGGTTTTGAGCAAATAAATGGACAGAAAAAACCAATGATATAGTGGTGTATAATATTATCGCCCTCATTTCATTTTAATTTAAAAGATAATAGCATTTGGCCATTGGCTTTTAGCTAATAGCCAAATGCCAATAGCAAATAGCAAATAGCAAATTATAAGGCCCACCCAGCAGGAAGCGCTGCCGGATGGGCCGATAATATTGGTATTAATAAATATCGTGCGTTGTATTGTACATGTTGAATTTCCCGGTAGCATTTTCTACCCAGTCACCTTGTATGATTTGTTTTACCTTTAAAGTTTTATCGTCGTATATAACAAGGCCGCTTTCGTCGCCCATAAATACCGATACCCAAACTTCATCCCCCGCTTTATTATATTCCATATGTACCGCGCGCCCGTTTACTTCGGCAGGCATGGTCAATTGTTTTATGACCTCCAAAGTGTTTACATCAATTACCGTCACTGCGCTGTTCAGGGCAGCGTCGGGGTTCAGTGTCCTGTCCACCCAAAGGTGTTTTGATTTTGGGTGCGTTTTCACAAACAGATTGCCGCCGCCGTTTCCGGGCAGTTTCACTTCTTTGACCACTGTCCATTGCCCCTTTCCTTTATCAGTTTTAATGCAGGCCAATTTGCCTTCGCCCAAGTGGCCGGTAACCCAAAGCTGTCCCCATTTGTTTTTGATATTGGCGCCCCTGCCCGGGTGCGGCTTGATTCCTACATCAACAATTGCTTCCAATTTTTTATTCGGCACATCCACGACCACCACTTTATTGCTAGCGTTTGCTGCGACCAAAAAGTAGCGCTCGGAAGCATCCCATCCGCCATCGTGCAAGAACCTCGCAGAAGGTATTTTTGTGGATTGCGGGTTTCGGGGATCGGTATAATCAACCAGCCAGACCATGCCGGTCTCTTTTACATTTACCACCCAGATCGGGTCGGTATGCGAAGCCACGATGGAGGCCACCCTTGCTTCCTCGACAAATTCTTTATCGCCGTCGCAGGCTTTTCCAGAAGTTTTGGTGACACTCAGGGGCTCCAAAGTCTGTGCATCAAAAATGACAAAGTGGCTTGGGTTGTAGCCTCCGGCAATCAGGTATTTATCATAAAAATCACCTTTCGGGCCTTTGTATTTACTCACCTCGACCGAGCGGGCATCGAAAGAAGCCCTCACTTCGGCAACGATCTGCGGCACTTTTGGATAAGTGTCTATCATGGTGATACGGCCGTCCCTGCCGATGGAATAATAATACCTGCCCGATGCCGAAGAGCGCAGAATATGCACGGCAAACCCAGTTTTTAGCACAGCCAGTTTTTCTTTTGTATCGCCATCAATAATGGCCACCTTCCCTGCGTCCCGCATGATGACGCCAAAATAATTGTCGATGTTCCGCTTGTGCATCGGCTTGGTCGGGCGGTCGGCCACAGGCACAATGACCTTCCAGGTATCGGTAATATGGGAGAGTTCAAATGGAGGCGTCACCGGCGGGTCAACCTGCAGGAACCTGGTCATCAGCTCGATTTCGTCTTCCGACAAAATGCCTTTCCACTCCGGCATCCCGGCGGGCGTACCGTTTTCGATAAATACCCTCAGCCCGGCTGCGCCGAGGTCTTTGGTAGCGGCAAATTTGCCGTCGCCTTCCGGCAACAATGACGGGCCTGTTGCGCCTTTACGGGTAGAGCCGTGACAGCCCGCACACCTGTCGAAATATATTTGGCTGCCCCTGTCCATCTCATATTTGGTGAGGGAAAGTGCATCGGATGCTTTGGTTTTTGCATCGTCCGCTGCTGGCTTCTTGTCGCTTTTGCAACTAAAAAAAGCCGCTCCCAATAGAATCGCTAAAAAAAAGAACTTGAATTTTTTCATCGGAAAGTTGTTAAGTTAAAAAATTAAAAAAAAGACCTGTTTATCTTAATTGTCGGCAAAGCTATCCCCCAAAAAATCCGGGGAAAATGATGTAAATCACCTTTTGCCAAAAGTGACACTAATCATCTTTTGATATTCATGGCCATTATAAACTAACTTGCGGCCAATACCCGAGGCTATCGGTTTGTCCCGGCAGCCAGCTTGTTAGAACAAGCTGCCCCTGCGCTTTAAAACCGCCCAGGCAACTCTTTTTGAAACTAAGCCGTACTGGCAATGGAACAGCTAAAACATGTAGAACAGCTAGCAACATGGAAGTTAAGTCCCAAAATATTTTGTTCTTAGTAAAGGCCGTGCAAAATGGCAACAAGGCCGGCCAGCGCAAACTATATGAATTGTACTATAGTTATGGCATGAGCATTTGCCTGCGCTACGCCGCCAACAAAGAAGAGGCACAGGAAATACTGAACGACAGCTTCTACAAGGTTTTCACAAAAATTGACCAGTACAACCAGGCCCGGCCATTCAAACAATGGTTCAGGGCGATATTGATCCACTCGGCAATTGACTACCACCGCAAATACCACAAGCTCGAACCCTTTTCTGAACTGGACGATACCGATGCCCAAGAACCGGTCGGCAACGATGGCTGGGACAACCTCCTCTACGACGACGTGATGGAATGCGTGCAGCAATTGCCGCCGCAATACCGGTTAGTGTTCAACCTCTTTGCCGTTGACGAACTGAACCACCGGGAAATATCACAAAGGCTGGACATCAGCATCGGCACCTCGAAATCCAATTATTCAAAAGCAAGGAGAAAACTTCAAGAAATATTAAAAAAGAATGGCCACCTGAAATTTTACAACCATGCATGATTATTTTGAACAGAAAATAAAGAAGGTCTTAAATGATCCGCCAGATTTTCCGGTTGACGAAAAAGCCTGGGAAAACCTGCAAAACCGGATGCAAGGTAAGCCCGCTAAAGGCTGGGGCAAAATGGCCTACCTTGCCCCGCTCGCCCTTTTGCTGTGGCTCGTACCAGTTGCATTTTTATGGCATACCAATGGGCAATTAAACGAGGCCAATAATAAAATAGCGCATTTGGAAACCCTGCTCCGGTCCAATGCTGCTTTATTGCTCGATACAGTTGTGCAGCGCCATGTGACAATTGTTTACGATACGGTATATAAGGCAGTATATGCAGATGTAAATATTGGGGAAAATAAAAACAATGAACCACAACAATCATTCAATCAATCTTTTTCTCCTTATTTATATAAAAATGAAAACCCGTATTTCACGGCGTTAAACCGTGCTCCCATCAATTCCCTTTTTGCGAAGCCGGGCTATTTGCCGGAGCCGTTATTGGGCTTTGGGAACAATATAGATAATATAAAACCGGAGAATATAGCAGCGGAAAAAAATACCCGACCAAGCCCTCCCCTATATGTGCAACAATTACCCTTAAAATCTTTTGCCAATAATAAAAACCGGAATTTGTCCATTGCCGCGCCACCTTATATTTTAAAGAAAAACAAAAAAGGCCTGCGCTATTATATGTACAAAATGCAGCCCACCCATTTTTCATTGGGTGCTGGTTACGGCATGGTCGACATATTAAAATTTGGCGCGGGCAAAAGAGACATATTTGCTAGATGGGATGCAACCATAGGCTATGGCAAAAACATCAACTTATTGACCGGGCTAGAATTCCTGAAGTGGGAATTTGTAGAAGAATATCAAAAAGAAGCCGACGAAACATTGATATTTAAAGACTACCCAGAAGAACTGCCAAATTCACCAACAGATGAACTGGATGAAATATACATCGACTTCAGGTATATCCAGATACCCGTCGGCATGGAATATGTCTTTTCAAACCAAAATCGTTGGAGACCTTTCATCGGGTCAGGGCTAATGGCCCAGCGAGCTTTTCGCTCCCGGTTGACTTACGAATACGAAAGGCTCGACAATAGTGATTATAAGAAGCAGAAGGACAATATCCTGCCAAATTCTTTTGTATTGAAATCTGCCTGGAGCAGCTTCGGCATTCAGTATGCACCTGGCGACCATTGGAGTTTCCGTTTGGAAGGCAGCGCCCAGTTTGACCTGGAAAAAGGGAAATATAAATACGAGGGGCTGCAGTTTTATAAGCTCAAAAGCGGCCTCAAATATAGATTTTGATTAAGGGGTCGAGAATGGTTGAGATGGACTTGTCTCAACCATCTCAACTTTCTCAACCATCTCAACCTTTCTCAACAACCGGTCTCAACACACATTCAAAAAGCGGCATGGCCCTCCATATCGCTGCCTTTTATTTTTACATTTAATTGACATGAGAATTTATATCTGCCTAAAGGGTTTTCTTATAAAAAATTCAATTGCGGTTTTCCCCAATCTTTTTCCGGTTTTTCCCCGCAAAGAACTGTGTCCCGCTAAGTCCGCAGAGTTATACGCAGAGAAACGCAGAGTTTACAGAAGATAGCTCCAAAAAACTCTGCGTTTCTCTGCGTATAACTCTGCGGACTTAGCGGGACACAGTTCTTTGCGGGGAAAAACCGGACTTCTCATTTTTATAGGAAAGCCCTTTATCTGCCTAATATTCCTGTTGGCCACAACGTTTGTTTCCTGTGAAAGAGAATCGGAAAATGACGACGATGATTATGGCCCGGCCATTACCTCGCAATATACCATTTGCGATATTGACCTCATCAAAGATTTTGACGCCAACAACAATGGCAGTGCCCTTTCCATTGATGAGGTGCCGGAGGCGCTGCGGACATACCTCGCTGCTGAATTTGCCGGAAGGCAGCTAAAAAAAGTGGTCTCTTTTATTGACAAAAACGGTACACCTTATTTGGGGGCTTATCTTGGCAATAAAAACAAAGTGCTGCTTTTTGACTTGGCAGGGACCTTTGTCTGTGGAGAAGAAGGCTTGTGAAAACTTTTTGCTTTTTAGTTGTTTACTGAAAGACCAAAAAACGGCAGCGGGGCCTTTGGAATGAAATTTCATTTTTTATTTTGGGGAAACTTGCTCAATAGTTGTCTTATAATCAATAGTCCGTGCAGTTTTTGGCTCACGCAAAGTTGCTAAGGCGCAAAGTTAATCAACTGAAATCAGCACTTTGCGCCTTAGCGACTTTGCGTGAGCCAAAAACTGCACGGACTATTGATTATAAAAGGGCTCCTAATAATAAAAACAAAACATCTGATTATAATAGTTTTTTACATTTTCAAGAGAACATAAGGAATTATAAAACAGGCACCTTCGCCTATTTTTCTTCATTCGTTTTCTTAAATTTTATTTGTTGAAAAACTAAAAATCATTTTATGAAAAAGTCAATTTTTGTATTGCTCCTCCTTTCCAGCAGCATTTATTTACAGGCCCAAAACGAAGCCCTCCATTTTTTCCACGACATGGCCCAAGCCAAAGAATATGCTGCCGAAAACAACACCGACATATTGATGGTATTCGCAGGTTCGGACTGGTGCAGGCCCTGCATCCAATTTAAAAAAGACATCCTGCTATCGGATGCTTTTGCCAAATATGCCGACGGCAAAATCACCGTGCTGTACCTCGATTTCCCTGCCCGGCGGAAAAACCGCCTGTCAGCCGAACAGACTGCCCACAACGAGGCATTGGCCGAAAAATACAACCGCTCCGGTGCTTTCCCGAAAATCGTCCTGCTTGACAAAGACGAGACCATCTTGGCCGAGCCCGAATTCAAAGGGCAGTCGGTTGATGAGTTTTTGCAACAACTCAATCCAATCCTTGCCCACGGATGAACAGCTTTTTCAGCAAAATATGGGTACTCTTTGTTGTTGCCATAGCGGTGCAGCCAATGTACGGGCAGCACTTGTCGGCACAAAAAAAAGTGCTGAAACTGATGGGCAGCCGTTTTGAAATCACGGCCGTCGCCGACAACGACACCCTCGCCTGGGCCGCCATCAATGCGGGCATCGCCGAGGTGCAGCGCATCGAAAATATCATCTCTTCGTGGGACCCGAAATCACAGACCAGCAAGATCAACCGCATGGCAGGCCTGCGGCCCGTGGCCGTTGACCGGGAACTCTACGACCTTGTTTTCAGGGCAAAAAAAATATCCAGGCTGACCGGCGGGGCATTCGATATTTCTTTTGCCTCGATGGACCGGATCTGGCATTTTGACGGAACAATGACGGAGATGCCCGCACCGGAAAAAGTAGCAGCAGCAAGGGCAAAGATCAATTGGCAGAACATCATTCTCGACCCTGCCGACCACACTGTTTTTTTAAAAGAAAAAGGAATGAAAATCGGATTTGGCGCCATTGGCAAAGGCTACGCGGCCAACCGGGCAAAGGCCATCATGCAAAACATGAAGGGCATGCACGGGGGCGTGGTCAATGCCAGCGGCGACCTCATCACCTGGGGCAAAAGTGCCGACCCAAATGGCTGGACGGTAAAAATAGCCGACCCAAAAGAAAAGGGCAAAGTGCTGGGATGGCTGCCCGTGCAGGACATGGCCATCGTCACTTCGGGCGACTACGAGCGCTTCGTCGAGTTCGGCGGCAAGCGCTATGCCCACATCATTGACCCCCGTACCGGCTACCCGACCACGGGGATCAAAAGCGTCACCATCGTCTGCCCCGATACCGAACTGGCGGACGCACTGGCTACCTCCGTTTTTGTTTTGGGCAAAAAACAGGGACTCGAATTGGTCAATAAAATGAAGGGCATCGAGTGCCTTATTGTCACCGACGATAACGATATTGTGACCTCTGAAAATTTGAAGCTGAATTATTATTAGTTGATGGTTTTCAAAGTTGACAACTTTTGAAAAGTTGTCAACTTTATCCAAGTTATATTTTTATGAAAAAATCACTGATCTACCTGTCCCTTTTGCTGCTGTTGTTCTCTTCTTGCGTGGACGTGAAGGCCTACCAGAAAATGTACATCAACGACAGCGAAATGGAACTGGCCGCCAAAAAATGCGAATCTTTTGAAACCAATTTTGAAGCCTATCGGGAAGGTGCTGCCGGAGCGAACGGCGGAAAGGTCGGTGGGGGCTGTGGCTGTAATTGATTAAGGTTTTCAAAATTTAATAATTTGGAAAACCCCTGCAAAAAAATAAAAATGAGAACCACCTATTCCATATTGATCTGCCTGCTGCCCCTGCTCTCCCATGCGCAAGACGGGTACCAGATGAAAGGCAACGCCGACGAAACAACGGCCGATTTCCTGTCCAGTTATTACCACCAAGACGGCGACAATGCAGCGGTGACCGGCGGCATCGGCACCGAAAAACTGACCGACGTGGCCAACCTTTTTGTGGTCAACGTGCCGATAGACAGCGTGCAGGCCATTGACTTTACCGCCGGGGCCGACAACTACTCCTCCGCCTCCACCGACAACATAAACAGCATCGTTTCTTCTGCTTCGAGCAGGGACACAAGGGTATATGCGCATCTGGGCTATACCCGGAAAAACCTGAAAAAAGGGCAGACCTATGGCGCCCGCATCGGGTTTTCGCGGGAGTTCGATTATACCTCTTTCAATTTTGGTTTCTCGTGGGCAAAGGAATGGAACGAGGGCAACTCCGAACTCAGCCTGAACGCGCAGGCATTCATTGACAGGTGGCGCCTTATTTTCCCCGCCGAAATCAGGTCGAGGGTGAGGGGCACGATCAGCTCGCCCAACCGCCAATCCTTTAATTTCCAGGCCACCTATTCGCAGGTCATCAACAGGCGGCTGCAAATGTCCGTTTCGGGCGAGACCGTTTACATGAACGGCCTGTTGTCCACGCCTTTCCACCGCGTCTATTTTGCCGACCAAACGAGGCCCGACATCGAGCGCCTGCCCAATAGCCGCTTGAAAATACCCCTCGGCCTGCGGGTCAATTATTTTCCTTTCGACAATTTTGTGATGCGTTCTTATTACCGTTTTTATTGGGACGACTTCGGGATTGTTGCGCACACGGCCAGCATCGAGACGCCTGTCAAATTGGGCAGCTCTTTTACCGTTTCCCCTTTTTACCGCTACCATACCCAAACGGCAGCCGATTATTTTGCGCCTTTTTCGGCACACCTCAGCACCGAAGAATTTTATACTTCCGACCACGACCTCTCGGGCCTCGACAGCCACAAAATCGGCATCGGCATCAAGTACGCGCCGCTGTACGGCATCGGCAGGGCCAAGATTTCTTCCGGCAAAAAGTTGTTGAAATTTGAATCGGTGCATATGCGGGGAGCATATTATAAGCGCAGCACGGGACTGCACAGCTTTGTGGTGAGCCTTGACCTGGCGTTTAAGATTAAATAAAATTGGCGGTGTATCAAATGTAATGCTTTTTTTTCGAGGGATTCACATCTCTCGAAAAAAAAGCATTACATTTGTGATACACCGCCGTAAAATTAAAATGACACTAATGGTCAAATAATAAATCGTTAATTTATTATTTGACCATTTCTAATTCTAAATTGACACTTTGGAAAAATGAGCTGTTTTGCTTGGCTATTATTAAGAAAAATTCACCCGGCAATGGGAAATTGCCGGGTGAAAACGCTGGCATTGCCCGGCAATTTTCTATTGCCGGGCAATTTGTACAAGAGTGTCAAAGTAGAACTAAGCTATCGTTTTATTTCCTGTTCAATTTCCTGCACTATTTGTTTGGTTTTATTTTCAATCTCGGCATAATACCTCAAAATGAATTTCCTGTTCATTTTGATTTTCCAAATATTATTCTGCGCCACTTTAGGTTGGTGGTGGTCTTTTAATCTGTTTTCACGATCTTCTCAGTGTAGGTGCGTCCCTCCATTTCTATGGCCACAAAGTAGAAGCCGTCCGGCCACTTGTCGGTGCCTTCAATGGATAGGTTGTTGCCGCCTTTGTCGAGCTGTGTTACATAACGGCACACACGCTGGCCGAAGGAACTGAAGACGCTCACCGTTACCTCGCCGCTTTTGGCGGCTTCAATAAGAAGGTCGAATGATTTTTCGAAGGGGTTGGGGGATACGGTTATATTCCGTTGCTGTTTTGATGTTTCTTTTGTGGCGACGGGCTCGTCTATGCTGAATTTGAAGAGGGCAATGGACCCTGTACCACTAGGCATATTTGAGCCTCTTCCTGTCAAATAAAAATACTTGCCATCCCAATAAGTATCATTTATAATCTCTCGTATATGTATGTCAATTAATGTATCAAAAAGAACATCGCCATTTTCTTGGGAATATAAAATTGGCCTATAATCACTGGTAAAGTCAGGATACTCTCCATAAGTGATTTCTGAACATACGAACACATAATCATCAGAGGTAGCGATACGGACTCCTACTTCACTCGTTTGGTCTTCTGAAAAGTCATCTACCTGAGACCATAACAGTTCCCCATTATTATTGATTTTAAGAATTTTTGTAAAAAAGTTTCCTCCGAAAGTTGTGTCACTTCCCCAACCAGTTGCAAAAATGTTCCCTAATTTGTCAAAAACCACAGCAATCGCTTGGCCTGTAATATTTTCTTGGCCTCCAAGAAAATCATAGCACCAAGCAGTATCACCCGCGATGGTCATTTTGCAGATATGGTCATTGGCTGTAATCAGGTCGCCGTTGGGATAGAAAAACCTTTCCCCATCAAGTACAGGGAAAAAAGCCGAATCAAGGACATTCCCGTCCAAGTCCATTTCCCGCAAATAATAGCTGGACACCGTATTGATCTTGGTAGGGCCATAAACCCTTATCTTATCGCCGACTATTTTTGCCAATCGGGCCGACCCGGAAAATTCATTGTTTATCCATATGACTGTTCCGGTGGCCGGGTCAATTTTGGCAATATATGATTTGGTTTCTTCCGTCAAATTTTCACAAGGTACAGGACAAACTAGGCCAGCAGCATAGAGATAGCCTTCACTATCCATGATCAGATCGTCCAAGCTTGATAGGTAGTCCTGCGGATCGAACACAGATTTCAGGTATCGTTCTTCTCCCTCCTCATCGTAGCTGATTACGATAGCCCTTCCAGTACCGCCACCGGGCTGGTCTTTGGACGTACCCCCTGCAATCAAGCCAGTTTCCGTAAGTACACAGTCATTCAAGAGGTCAGGGTACGGGTTGTCGAATGCGGCATCCCACGAAAAATTGCCAAGGCTGTCGTATTTTAAGAAAAGAAAAGATGAGGAAGCAGAAGGGGTGGCGTTTTCGCCGCAGACATAAACATTTCTTTCCGTATCGACCAAAAGTTTGCGGTTTCTTCCCTGGCTGGATACATCGGCATATTCGGTTGCCCATTCCAGCTCCAGTGTCTGGCCATCCAGACAAAAACCGGCACTTAAGAGCAGAAAGGTGAAATATATTTTCAGGAACATAATTTGAAAATTTTAGGGCCGGGCTGACGCCCGGCCCTGTTAAGGTTTTTAATCTGTTTTCACGATCTTCTCAGTGTAGGTGCGTCCCTCCATTTCTATGGCCACAAAGTAGAAGCCGTCCGGCCATTTGTCTGTGCCCTCAATGGATAGGTTGTTGCCGCCTTTGTCGAGTTGCACTGCCGAGCGGTGTACCCGCTGGCCGAGGGGGCTGAAAACGCTCATCGTTGCCTCGCCGCTTTTGGCTGCCTCGATCAGAAGGTTGAAATATTTACCGAACGGATTAGGGCTTACGGTTATGTCCTTTTGCAACTTTGCAGTTTCCTTTGTGGCGACGGGCTCGTCTATGCTGAATTTGAAAAGGGCGATGGACAGGGGTGTTTGTGAAGAGTTGCCCGTGAAAAAAGTTCCTTTGAAATAAAAATGTTCGCCGTCCCAAGCTGCAAATAGCGGGATATCATTGGAACTCAGATCGATCAAGGTATCAGAAAGGACAGCCCCGTCTTCGTTGGAATACAGGATGGGGCGGAAGTCTGCGATCAGGCCAGAAGGCCCATCGAATGCCACTTGTGAGCAAACAAAAGCATAATCTTCACTCAGTGCAATCGCCCGGCCGTCCTCCCAGGCCACTTCTTCTGAATGCTGGCTTTTGCTCGACCACAGCAATGCCCCGGTAGGGCTGATCTTGACCGTTTTTGTATATCCCACATTGAGAACGGTATCTATCAGCCATCCGGTGCCGTAGATGTTTCCGGTATTATCTGAAATTACATTTCGGACGCCTCCAATGAAATCGGCATTGCCCTCTAAATAGTCATAACTCCAGGCAGTATCACCTGCGATGGTCATTTTGCAGATAAGGTCTCCCGTGGTTATCACATCACCGTTTACGTCCATGGACGGACTACCGCACAGATCAGGGAAAAAGGCAGAATAAAGGACGTTCCCGTCGAAGTCCATTTCACGCAAATAAAACCTGATCGAGTCATTGGTAGTACCTAAAACCCTGAGCTTGTCGCCGGCTACTTTTATCAAAAAGGCCTTCCCCGAATAGTCAGTATTTGCCCAGATGACCTCTCCGGTAGCGGGGTCAATTTTAGCGATGTACGACATGTTTTCTTCAAATGGGTTTTCACAAGGTTTGGGACAGACCAGGCCAACGGCGTAGAGATAACCTTCTCCGTCCATTTCCAGACCGTCCAAGCTGGCCGAGTAGTCCTGCGGGTCAAATACAGATTTCAGGTAGCGTTCTCCCCCATCTTCATCATAGCTGATCAGGATGGCCCTTCCTGCGCCGCCACCGGGCTGGTCTTTGGAGGTGCCCCCTGCTATCAGCCCTGTAGCAGTAAGTACGCAACCATTCAAGAAGTCAGGGAACAGGTTGTCGAACCCAGCCTGCCATAGAAAATTGCCGAGGCTGTCGTACTTGAGGAACAGAAAGGAAGAGGAGGAGGTAACTGTCGCATCTTTTCCGCAGACATAGACATTTTTTTCCGAGTCTATCATTGGCCTGTTGAAGCTGTTGACAATGCCCTGACTGCTTACATCAAAATACTGAGCCACCCATTCTAGTTGCAGTGTCTGTGCATTGAGACAAAAACCTGTACTTAGAAGCAAGGGGAATAAATATATTTTCAGGAACATAATTTGAAAATTTTAGGGCTGGGCAAATGCCCAGCCCTGTTAACCCAAGTTGAATATGTAGTCCCCAACATTTTTGGAATTGTGGAGCAAAAAGTAGAAACTGGAATTTTTTCCAGTTGAAACACATTAAATTTGCAATTCCCATTTTTATTTGTTGGAGACTACATATTCAACTTGGGTTAAGGTTTTTAATCTGTTTTCACGATCTTCTCAGTGTAGGTACGCCCTTCCATTTCCACGGCCACAAAGTAGAAGCCGTCCGGCCATTTGTCTGTGCCCTCAATGGATAGGTTGTTGCCGCCTTTGTCGAGTAGCGCTACCGAGCGGTACACCCGTTGGCCGAGGGGGCTGAAGACATTTACCGTTGCGCTGCCTTTCTCGATGGCCTCTATTAAGAGGTTCAAAGAGTTGCCAAAGGGGTTGGGCACACTTTGGATGGATGCAAGTTGCCCCTCTCCATAATGCCTTTCTATGATCGGCCGCATTGTCCCGTCGGCACTGATGGCGTAGTTCCGCAAGGGCGCGCTGGAGTCAGCAGCTCGGAAACCGAGACCTGTTGCGAGGCTTACGTTTCCGTCCGTATAGCCGCCCACTTTATCAAAAACGAGTTTGAATATTTTTTGGAAATCCTGCAGTGAGACAGGTGCTGCGGTCTGCTCGTCGTACCACAAGGTACGGACAAGCCCCTGTGAGGCATCCGTTGCCCCGAAAAAATAAGGGTGAACACCGGAAAGGTCTTCCTCTACGCTGTTTTTGTAACTGAGCTTTTGCGGTTCGAAGGTTATGTCGAAGCGGTAAGCGACAATATCTGTAAAGTCTTGTACTTTAAAGTCAACGTTCAGTTTGCCGTTGACATCCGTTTTTACAATATCAATATAGACAGGGGTTCCCTCTCCGGTCAGGTTGGGACCATTCATTGCCTCTGTATTTGAATCGTTGACATCGCCCAGTTTGACTCCGTCAAAACCAGCTTTTCCGCTGTTGCCTATCATGGGGTAAGGCTGTGTGCCGGTGAGTTCGTACTGGAAAGGGTCGTCGTCCGCTCCACCGTCAAAATCAGTAGGGTTGTTGAGCGGGATGTACTCTGGGATATAACGCCAGGGTTCGTCAAAAGCTGCAAATTTTTGGTCAACGTTCAGTATCAGTTTCCGGATCAGTACGGCATCATAGGTTGTTACTGTTCCACTGTTGTTGACATCGGCAGCTATGAGGTTGTAACCATCGAGTGGCGTTATGTTTAAAATATGCCGCACCACCAATACAAGGTCGTAAGTGGTAACCCCGTCAATCCAATCTGCATACTCAAAGCTGAAATCAGGGTTTGGCCCCAGTTTTTTGACAATAGAAGTAACGGAATTGGTCATGCCGTCGTTATGCAAAATACCATCGAAATCTCCGCTTGGGCTGGTCACTGATCTGTTGATATTCCCAAAGTTATTGATCTCGACGGACACCCTTTCCAGTCCATTGTCCGTCCCTTTGTATTCTACTCTGTCGGACAGGTTTCCACATTTCCAATATTGGTACTGGTTCACCCGTACATCTTCGTAATAGCCCAAAACTCTATCATGTTGTTCAGGCGTCAGTTCTTGCCGGCAGTCACCGGTACTACCCGACATGATGTTCCTGGCCAAAATATTACCGGGGTCATCAATCGGCATGCCGTTGTAATCTACATAAGTGCCCGTGTAAGTACAATTGGTGCTATTAAAGGCACATCCGGGAAAGAAACTGTTGCCGCCGCGACAAGCGGCGGGCGTGTCGAAAATGAGGTCGCCGCCTTGTTCGCAGTTTTGCGTTAGAAATATTGCCCCTGGGGGCAGTGTTCCCCCAGTCCTGTAAACCAACTCCCGTGGACGCCCACTCGGGTCAGGGTTGTAAGGATGGTCGCTTTGACCTGCCGGAAGCGATAAGGCCGGATCTGGATCACTTGGCACTTGGTAAGGGGCACTAGGATCATAAGTATGGATCAGTCCAAAGTGATGCCCGAACTCATGCGACAATGTTGATGATAGGAGGTTGTAGGTTCCAATGGTCATAGACATTCCGCTCCACGGCCAGTCAGAAAAGGACCCACCGGGCAAGACATAAACATTAGCAGCAAAAGGCTGGTAAGCAAAGGCTTGAACTGCCATGTCCCCGTTGAGGAACGCCGAATTGTGGATGTAATTGATACTGCCACAGGTGATAAAATCAAAAGGATGCTCGGTGGTGGAGTATTTCTGTTCAAGGTCGGACAGTACCGTCTCAATGTAGGCCTCGTCAATGAGAAGGGCTGGGCTTGGGCCAGTCCCGTCATCGTTTAGCACGATATGGAATTTCACCGGTACAATAACATCCACGTTGGCCTGCATATTAGCAGCAGCACTTTTTACTGCGCTAACTTGGCTTTTGGCCATGGCGTAGTCACTTGCGGAGATGATATTGCCGCAGTTGTCATCCTGCCCAAAGACAGGCCGTGTATCAAACAATAAAAAAACCATCAATACACATGTAAAAAAAACTAAATTGGGGGGGTAAAACGTTTTAGATTCAACATAATAAAGAGATTGCGGAAATAGAAAAATAAAATATCCTTCATTTTTAGAGGGATGCCCTTATGTTTCCTAGCTCCTCGGTTAAGAAAAAAATGTGCAATATGTAAACAGGGTCATAAGGCCGAAAGGAATTTGGAAGCGCTGTCCTTAATTAAACATTGTCATGACATATATCAATTGCGGCAAATGTATATAAAATAATATTTGCATTAAAATCAGGGAAGCAGAATGGTTAGATTATTTACTACCAACTCTCCAAATTTAACATTTTGAAGTTCTTTTATGGTCAAGCTATTTTCTACCTACCATTCCCACCGCACTGGAATAAAGGTCTATAATACGTGAGTTTTGGCTAGTATAAAATGCGAATGACGGGTTAAATTTTGATGCTGGGTTTCAGGTATTTACATATAAAAAACCATTCGCAACTATTCTACTGAACAGCGAATTTTTATTAGCTTGTCAGGTAAAAAACTGATATTTATTGTAATTACTTAGCCCCCAAGACTTCTTGCTTCACTAACCCCCGACTTCCCGCCTACCGGCAGGCAGGCAGTCGGGGGCGGCGGATAAAACACATATCCGGGTTTTAACCCAAAACATATCTGCATAATTGCGGGATAAAACCCAATAAAGTTTCGCCCCCCCCCCGACTGCCTGCCTGTCCATGCGGACGTACCGGTACGTCCGCATGGATAGGCGGGAAGTCGGGGGTTAGTGAAATCATTAGCTTTGAGGGGGCGTAAGTAGTTCCTATTTATTATAATTTTTTATCTGACAAGCTAATAATTTAAAAAACATTGATTCACAACGGGTTGAACCGAACAGGACGAAAAGGGGCATAGCCCCGCCTGCCTGCAGCTTGGCTACGTCATGTGAAAGCGCAGCAGCCCCTCCATCGGTTCTTTTAAAAACTGCCCTGCCCGTAGCCCCTTTTCAGCAAGCAGTCCGCGGAGGAGTTCCCGGAACCCAAAAGCTACCGAACCTGTGAAATGCACCGGAAGGGAACGGACGGCGGGGTAAGGGAGCAGCATTGTTTCCACAAACTCGGAAAAGTGCTTCCGGGTCAGTTCCTCAAAATATGGCTCTGCGCCATTATCGGAAACAAAACGGGCAAAAGAGGCCAAAAACCTGCTCGGCACCTTGCCCTGATAGACTTCTTTCAAAATTTTTTCGTCGCTTAACCGGAAAGTAGAAACGAGGAGGGACTTAATGTTTTGGGGCATCCGGCCGTAAAGGAAATCGGAGAGGAGCCGCCTGCCCAGAACAGCCCCGCTGCCCGCGTCGCCGAGGATATAGCCATAGCCGCGGATGTTTTTTTTAATGGATGTGCCATCGAAATAGCAGGAATTGGAGCCAGTGCCGATGATGCAGGCGATGCCTTTTTCGCGCTGGCAGAGCGACCTCGCGGCGGCAAGCATATCGGAAGCGATTTCAATTTGCGAAGCAGAAGGAAAATAGGTTTTTAGTGCCTTTTCGACTTTCGTTTTATTGTCTTCGCTATCGCAACCAGAACCATAAAAATAGATTTCCCCAACTTCGTTGGAAAATGGCAGGGCGTGGTTGCGCAGCAGGTGGAGGATGTCGGCCCCGTCCATATAATAAGGGCTGATCCCCGGAGTTTGGGAACGGCCCGAAACTTCGTTGTTTTCAACAAAAGCCCAGGCGGCCTTTGTTGCCCCGCTGTCTGCGATCAGTTTCATTTTATTTCTTCCATCGCCTTTCTCACACTCCCGTGCTGCAAAAGCATTTCTTTTGCCCTGTCATAAGTAATGTCAAAAGCGTTTTTCAGGATTTTTGTCCCTCTGTCCACCAGTTTGTTGTTGCTCAGTTGCATGTCCACCATTTTGTTGTCCAGCACCCTGCCCATCCCGATCATGGCGGAGGTGCTGATCATGTTGAGCACCAGTTTTTGCGCAGTCCCGGCCTTCATGCGGGTACTCCCGGTGACGAATTCGGGGCCGACCACCACCTCTACCGGGAAGTCGGAATACTCGACTACCGGGGCATTGGGGTTGCAGGTGATGCAGCCGGTAAGGATGCCGTGCTCTTGGCAGGTTTTCAGGCCGTGTATCACATAAGGCGTAGTGCCGGAGGCCGCGATTCCGACCACCACGTCTTGCTGGTTGATAAAATATTTCTGCAGGTCTTCCCATGCCAGGGCATGGCTGTCTTCCGCGAATTCAACGGCCTTTCGAATGGCCCCGTCCCCGCCGGCTATGATCCCGATGACCCAGTCGTCGGGCACGCCATAGGTCGGCGGGCATTCGGAGGCGTCGAGTATGCCGAGCCTGCCGCTGGTGCCGGCGCCGATGTAGAAAAGCCTGCCGCCTTCTTTCATTTTTGCGATAATGTTTTTGACGAGGGGGCTGATCTGCGGGATAGCCCTTTCTACGGCGAGGGGAACGGTTTTGTCTTCCTTGTTGATGTTTATCAGCAAGTCTTCGACCGACATCTTCTCAAGGTGGCGGTACGGAGAAGGTTGTTCTGTTATTCTGTTCATTACCTCATTGATCGGTTGCAAATGTTGCTCGCAAGGTGCGTTTTTTTGCAATAATATTTGCAATAATATACAAAAAATATTTTTTCCTGAAATGAGCGGCCATGTGAGGAGGGATTTAATGTTGGTTTTTCAGCCTACCGCCCTTTGGTTTCAAATCACTTTTACCCCTGCATTCCTGTATGGCGAAAGGAGTTTGTCGCCGGGGTTGAGTTCGGTGATAAGGTAGTCTATTTCATTGACACCACAGACCCTTATCTTTTGAGAACTTTCCAACTTGTCGGAAATGGTCAGTACAGCGACCTTATCAGAAACCCGTATCATCGACTTTTTCACATCCACCACCTCCCAGTCCGAATCTGTCAGCCCTATCCGGGAATCAATACTGCTGGTCCCCATCAGGCAAAGGTCGGGGCGGATGCCCCGCAAAGTGCTGACCACTTCCCCCCCTGTGCTGATCTTGGCGTTGCGGGAGATACGCCCGCCGATGAAAATAGTTTCAGAATTGGGGTGTTCGGCCAGTTGGAGGGCCGTTGACAGGCTTGCCGTGTAGAAAGTCACTTTCAGTTCTTCGGGTAGAATGCGCGCCACTTCGAGGGTCGTCGTGCCGCCGCTGATGAGTACGAGCATGCTATCGGAAAGCAGGGTGACGGCTTTGCTGGCAATAGTTGTCTTTTCTTGGTACTTAAAAATTTCGCTGCCTTTGTAAGAATAAACGTGGAAGGATTTGGACAAAGCACCTCCGCGCACTTTGACGATTTTGCCCTCCTTGGCCAGTTCTTGCAGGTCTCGGCGGACGGTGTCTTCCGAAACTTTCAGCACCCGGCTAAGGTCGGCATGAAGGACTTTGTTGTGGAGGTTGACCTCCCTTAGGATCAAAGCCTGTCTTTCTTTTTTCAGCATTTATGGATGTTTTAGCAGTACCTAAAGCTGCCAATTTAGAAAAATGTTTGCGAAAAATGGTTTTGAGCAAAGCATTGTCGGAAAAACAGCGCCAAATAGGTTCTGCGCAAAGTGTTTTTTGCAAAATATCGTAAGTTTTATTGCAGGTTTTTGAAAAACATACCGTAACTATGCGTGGCCGTTCATTGTAATTGCAGGATAGGGCAAAAATAAAACTGGCTGCCCCGGCAGCAAAAAGAATCGTTTTGGAAAAATCACGACTTGGGGTTTGAAAAAACCCGATTGTCATTAGTCATACTCACCTAATTAAAATTTTTTTTTATGAAAAGAATTTATTCTTCACTAATTGTCCTGCTGATGGTGTTTTGCGCACAAGCTGTTTTTGGCCAAGCCAAAACCGTCAGTGGAAGCGTAACCGACGGGGACACGGGCGATGCCCTTCCCGGCGTAACAGTTCTGGTCAAAGGAACAAATACTGGAACAACTACCGACGTAGATGGCAGCTTCAGCCTGAAAGTGCCGTCGCCAGAATCCGTACTTGAATTTTCGTACCTCGGTTACGTTACACAAGAAATGGCAGTAGGAGACCAGCAATCTTTCAGCATCGTGCTGAAGCCCGATTTCATTGGTCTGGAACAAGTTGTTGTGGTCGGTTATGGTACACAGAAAAAGGAAAACCTCACGGGGGCGGTATCCGTGGTTGATGTCGCCAAAACACTGGAATCAAAACCGATTGCCGATGTGGCCAGGAGCCTGAAAGGGGTGGTGCCCGGCGTAACGATCACCCACGCAACAGGAAAGCTGAACCAAGAGCCGACCATCAAATTGAGGGGCTATGGTTCGGTCAATGGAAACAGCAACCCCCTGATACTTATTGACGGGGTAGAAGGAAAGCTGTCTGACCTCAACCCCGAAGCTATCGAAAGCATCTCTGTGCTGAAAGACGCGGCTTCTACTTCTATTTATGGGACAAGGGCTGCATTTGGCGTAATGCTCATTACCACAAAGCAAGGGAGGTCAGGAAAGGCAGTCTTGACCTACTCCAACAACTTTTCATTCAGCAAGCCTATCTGGGACATCAAGCATGCCCCGATGGAATTCCTGATGGATGCCATCCATACGGCAAAGGAAAGGAACAACGGGGGCGCACCGTTTGCTTTTGGAATGGGCGGCCAAGATTGGAGGGACAAGAGCGTTCAATGGGAAAAAGACTATGGCTACCTCGGCAGCAACCTGAGCGATGAGACAATGATCGAGGGGCGTGATTTTGACGTTATTGATGGGCAATTTTATGCCTACCGGAGCTGGGATGTTTTTGGCCAGATACTAAATGACAATGCTTTTGCCCAGACCCATAACATCTCCGTCAGCGGAGGAAGCGACAAGCTGAATTACAGTGTCGGCTTTTCCACCAACGCAAAAGAGGGCCTGTACAAAGTGAATACCGAAACACAGACCAAAAACACCCTGAACGCCAATTTTTCGGCAAAACTGAACGACTGGGCCACCTTGAACTTCCGCAACCTTTACACAAAAAGGATATACGAAGAGCCATTCAGCTACCGGCTGGGCGGAAGGCTGGGCGAACTGTTCTATGCTCTGCGCTGGCCCAACAACTTCCCTTACGGAATTTCTGACGGGACTTATTTTGGCGCCCCCGAAGGGTCTAGCTTCATCGGGCCCATCGGCTTTTTGAGGAACGCAAACAGGTCGAGAACGGAAAGGGACTATTCGAGGAACACGTTGGAAACAGTGCTGGACATCCTTGACCAGGAAACCCAAAAACTGGATTTTACGGCCAACTTCTCTTATTCCCAAACCGATCAAGAACTGCACGTGAAAGGAGGCACCGTCCCTCTCATCAACTGGTGGAGCAGCGGCAACCCTCCTCAATTCGACCCCTTTTACTATTCAACTTCCACCTCCAGGAACAAGACAAGCTACGACCTGACAAAAGTGAAGCTATATACCTTCAATGCTTTTGCCAAATACACCAATACCTCGGTGGCAGGCCATACTTTTTCACTGCTCGGCGGCACCAATATCGAGCAGAACGATTATTCTTTTCTCACCGCAGGGAAGCCTTTTTTGCTCGATCCGAACATGCCGGAAATTGCAACGGCAACAGGAGATGCATTTGCTGACAACAGCAAAGAAAGGTGGCGCGTCTTGGGTCTCTTTGGCAGGGTAAATTACAATTTCAATGAAAAACTGCTGTTGGAGCTGAACGGCCGCTTGGACGGTTCATCGAGGTTTCCGGCAGGAGACCAGTTTGCCTTCTTCCCGTCAGGCTCAATCGGGTATAGGCTCTCGGAGGAAGACTTTGCAAAGGATGTCTTGGACATGGTAAAAGTCTCTAGCCTGAAGCTAAGGGGCTCTTGGGGACAGATCGGCTATCAGGATATTGGCCAGTTTGTATTCATCCCTACCCTCAGCGGCAGGGATGCCAATTGGATCAGGAACAGCCAATTTGAGAAAACATTCAGGAACCCCAAAGCCGTGTCCCCATCGCTTACTTGGGAAACCATCGAGACGCTTGATTTTGGTGTGGACATGGGATTGTTCGACAACCGGGTTGACATCAGCTTTGATATTTTCCAGCGGAAAAACAAAGACATGCTAGGCCCTGGCCAACAGTTGCCTGCCGTTTTGGGGGCATCTGTGCCAAAGGTCAATGCAGGGGAAATGACCACAAAAGGATGGGAACTGACCGTAAATGTCAGGCACCGGTTCAACAAAGATTTCGACATTTACTTTACAGGGGTGATGTCCGATGCCCAGGCCGAAATCACCAAATGGAGCAATGAGTCCGGTATCCTTTCCGATTTTTATGAAGGCATGAAACTCGGCGACATCTGGGGCTTCGAAACCGACAGGCTGTTCCAGGCATCAGATTTTGGCAGCAATGGCGACCTGAACCCGGACATTCCGGTACAGGATCCCGACATCTATTCAGCCGGCTTCAACATGGGCCCGGGCGATGTGAAGTACAAAGACCTGAACGGCGACGGGGTCGTCAACAAAGGGGCATTTACAAAAGACGACCACGGCGACCTGAAAATAATCGGCAACACGACCCCCCGTTACGAGTACAGCATCAGGACGGGCCTGAACTTTAAATGGATAGACCTCGGCATCTTCCTGCAAGGGGTCGGCAAAAGGCAGTACTGGGGAACGGGCAATGCCGCATTGGCCAATTTCCATTACGACGTGCTGTATGATTACCAGACCAATTACTGGAGGGAGGACAATACCGATGCTTTCTATCCAAGGCCCTTTGCATCCAATGTTGGCTCTTATTTGCCAAACACAAAGAACATCGGCCGCTTGCTCAACGGAGGGAACATGCTGATGTACGGCAAGAACAATTATGTGCCCCAGTCCAAGTACCTGCAAGACCTCTCCTACCTGCGGCTCAAGGAAATCAGCTTAGGCTTTACCGTTCCGGCCAGTGCCATCGAGCGCTATTCAATTGACCGGCTGAGGATATACTTTGCTGCTTACAATATTATGGAGTGGACCAATTCCTTCACGCCGATTGACCCCGAATCAACCATCAACTATTTTGGCTCCTTGTCTTTTTATGGCACCCAGTTGCCACAGTCCAGGAGTTTCTCATTTGGTTTACAAATAACACTATAAAAAATTATGAAAAAAATAATATATATATTCACTGTTCTATTGGTTTTCGCCAGTTGCAACGACTTCTTGGACGTTGAGCCGGAAACCGAATTTACGAACGCCAACTTCTGGACGAGCGAATCCAACTTGGAGTCCTTTTCCTTTGGCTTGTACGATGCTTTTAAAGGCTACGGAAATGGCGGCTTTTTTGGCGGCGACCATTTCTTTTTGGTAAACAATGATGACGTAATAGCCTTGGACCAAAGGCTGGAGCTCGATTTCCCTACTTCCGTCCCAGCAACTCCGTCGGGAACCAACTGGACCTGGGACGACATCCGCAAAGCCAATGTCCTGATCGAAGGAACGACAAACGCCCCCTTGGCAGAACCGGTCAAAAACAAGTACATCGGCATCGGCCGGATGTTCCGGGCGCTGCTTTACTGGGATAAAGTACAGCGGTACGGCGACGTGCCTTTTTATGACAAGCCCATCAATTCAACAGATGAAGATGCGCTGTATGCCCCCCGGGATTCGCGGGTCGAAGTGGTGAACAAAATCTTGGCAGACCTCGATTTTGCCATTGCCAACCTCGACGATGGCACCAGCAAAGTGGAAGTGACAAAATGGACGGCCCTGGCCCTCAAATCCAGGATCTGCCTGGCCGCCGCTACCACCTTCAAGTACCACAACGTGGCCGGGGCAGATGTGAACAAATTGCTGAACGAAAGCGTGGATGCCTCAAGCCAGTTGATGAATGGCCCCTTCAGCCTGAGCAGCGACTATGCCGGGCTTTTTGTGAGCGAAGACCTGTCCTCAAACCCTGAAGTTATATTGATGAAAAAATATAATGAGAACATGAGGCACAGTATCCACAGCTTTATTTTCCACGAGCCTTTCTTTGGGTTTTCCCATTCTGCGGTGGCTGCCTTCCTCATGTCGGACGGCAAGCCGATCAGCTATAACGGAGCGGCGCACCCGGGATATACGGAGTGGGCCTTCAATACGACCGACACCATAAATACCGCACAAAATTCCATAGCTACAAATGTTGGCATTTCGGCCGGAAGGGACCGGAGGATGTCGGTTATCATTGACACCTCTAGGTTGGTGACCTTGTTCAGCAAAGGGATACCCATGTTTTCCCCGATCAAGTATGCCACCTATGACCTGGTTACCAACCAGCCTACGCAAGGGGTACAGGCAACGACAGACGCTCCCATTTTCAGGCTGGGCGAGGTACTCCTGAATTTTGCGGAAGCAAAAGCTGAACTGGGCAACATCACTCAAATAGACCTCGACAACAGCATCAACCTGCTGAGGGACAGGGCAGGCGTGGCACACCTGACCATGGATGTCGGCTTTACCGCCGATGACCGCGACCCCAGCGTTGACCCATTGCTCTGGGAAATCAGGCGCGAAAGAAGGGTCGAACTGATGCTCGAACCTTTCCGCAAATGGGACTTGGTACGGTGGGCAAAAGGAGAATACTACGATGCCGACGATAGCTTTTACGGAGTGAAAGTTGACCCTGCCGTTGTTTTCGACCCATCTATCACTGTCCTGAAAACACCGGACGGCCACCTCTACGCACAAGCACCGGGCGACAGGAGGACACCGTGGAACGACCGCAAATACTTGGAGCCAATACCTGCCGACCAGATGGTTTTGAACCCAAAGTTGACCCAAAACCCCGGCTGGTGACAACGGCTTACATCCCGTAAATTGAATATTTTATTTTAACGGTATATGATTTAAAAACAGGGGCAGTCCGAAAGGCTTGCCCCTGTTTTTTTGTGGACGGCACTCGCAATGCTGTGTCGTATTTCAGCAACACAAGCCCAATACATGACAGAAAAAGCTAGAGTGTTTATGTTAGATATTCAATTGTTTTTATATTGCTGTCCGATAGGTTTTTGTGCCTAGTGGTACAAATCGTAATTAGCTAACCATTTAGTTTTTGGTTAAATGCCACATTATCAGGGATGTGGCGGACTAATCACTAATCAACTAATTACTAATCACTGCACTAGTGGTACAAATCGTAATTAGCTAACCATTTAGTTTTTGGTTAAATGCCACATTATCAGGGATGTGGCGGACTAATCACTAATCAACTAATTACTAATCACTGCACTAGCCGACAATTTTCTTACCTACCTCCTTTTGGAAAAAGACTGATTTTTTTAGGGGAGACTATTTAAAACAGAACTAGTATGAAAAAATTCTACTTACCCTTTTTTCTCTTGGCCATGGTTTTCCTTTTTGCCAAAGCCACCACAAATGCCCAAGTCACTTGCGATGCGCCCAATGTCATCGTTGATGACAACATGGACGAATACGAAGCAGGCGCTTTGGGCCCGCAGGCCGATCACTGGTCCACTTGGGACGGAATGGAAGGCGGCGACGAAGACGGCATCGTCAGCCCTGAATTTACTTACGACGACTCTCCCTTTTCCCTGAAAATACAGGGAGGGGCAGCCAGTGGCGGCCCACAGGATGTACTGCTCCTTCTCGGCGACAAAACTTCGGGCGTATATGTGCTGCAATGGAAAATGTACGTCATCGAAACACTCGGCGGCTATTACAACATCCAGCACATAGAAGGCAGCCCGGGCGGAGAGTATGCTTTTGAGGCCAATTTTGATGCCGATGGCACAATGAGGCTCAACGCAGGCACGGCCGATGTAAGGTCGGTTTCTTACCCCCACAACACTTGGTTCAACGTCCGGCACCTGATAGATCTGGACAATGACATCATCTACTTGTGGGTCGCCAATAAGTTTGTCTATTCATGGCCATTTAGCTACCAAGCCGGTGAGCTGACCGGTACCAAGCAGATCGGTGCGGTTGATTTTTTCCCCCGCAGCGACAACGACTGGTTTTACATAGACAATGTTTATTTTGCCGAAGGCCCCGCTGCCGAAGCTGGCAAATACTGCCATATGTCGCCCACGGTTATTGAACCCGGCACCTATACCGTCGGCACGCTGGATTGCTTCGGGGCCGGTTTTACGGTAAGGGACAACGGCAAAGGAAGTGCGGGCGCTTGGTATTCCTACACCCCTGACGAGGATGGACTGATAGCGGTATCGGCTTGTGGCAGTGGCCAAGATTCGAGGGTCTGGGTCTTTTCTGGCGGTTGCGAAAACCTGAACATCGAAGCCGTGAACGACGACCTTTGCGCCATTGACGTGCCCGGTGAAAAAGAGTGGGCTTCCTACGTAGAAGCCCTGGTGACCGGTGGTGAAACATACCTCATCCTCTGGGACAATATCTGGGATGTCGGCAACTTCGATTTTACGCTCGACTTTACCACCGACCCGCCTGCCGACGGAGATTTTTGCCAAACGGCGATTGCTGTCACTCCCGGCACATACACCATTGACCAGATCAACGGGCATGGCAATGTGTCCGGCCCGATCATTGACCACACCGGCGCCAGCACCACCAATTATGCCCAGTCTGAGTGGTACTCCTTCACGCCTGATATGAACGGTAAGATGACCGTTTCTTCCTGCGGGATGACCACCGAAGATACCCGCCTTTGGATTTACACCGGAGAATGCGGCATCGAAAACGTGAACTTGGTGGCCAATGACGATGATGGCTGCGATGTACAGTCGCTTGTTTCGGAATTAGATGTTTCCGCTGGCACCACTTATTATATCGAGTGGGACAGCGAGACCTTGGATGCCCCCGGTTTTGATTGGGAACTCTCGTTCGACCCCGAAGTCGCAGTGACGGAGAAGGAGTTCCTTTCTGCATTTAGCATCCGCCCGAACCCCGCTTCCAGCGATGTTTATGTAAAATACTCGTTTTCGGAAATGACCGACCTGGATATCCGCCTTTTCAACAGCCTCGGCCAAATGGTCAGTGCAAAAAGTTTGGGCGAGGTACTTTCCGGCAGCGAACGCCTCGAATTGGCCGGCCTTTCCAGCGGCGTATATTTTGTGATGATGACCGACGGAGTGAATACAGCGGCCCAAAGGCTTGTTGTTGAATAAAAAAACAAAGCACTTGAAAATGCTTCCGCATTTGGTTGCATATATAAAAAAAGGCGGTGTCGAAAGACGCCGCCTTTTTTTATGCCCCCGGTTTTACGTGAGCTATTTTGTAGCCCCTCAAAAAAATGTGCTCGCCATGCTGTTTTAAGGGGCTAGTGCAGTGATTAGTAATTAGTTGACTAGTGATTAGTCCGCCAAATCCCTGATAATGTGGCATTTAACCAAAAACTAAATGGTTAGCTAATTACGATTTGTACCACTATTTTAAAAGTAACTGTTCGGTACCCAATAAGTATTTCCCGGTATTTCCTGGTATTTCCCTGTATTTCCCGCAAAGTCACGCAAAGGTTTCGCAAAGTCACGCAAAGCAAGGCGGGTACACGTATAGCTTTGCGTGACTTTGCGAAACCTTTGCGTGACTTTGCGGG
>DROJ01000140.1 GCA_011321935.1 Bacteroidota bacterium
AATTACCATTTAAAATTTAACCCAAAAAAAGGACTGTCATTTCCTTTGAGGAATGACTTTTTAAAGCCTGGCCGGAGTATGGAACAAGAGCCATTATCACTAAAATTTAGTGCTTCATCTTTATTTTTTCAAAAAATAAAAAGCGAAAATTTTATCAATAAAAAGCGAAAAGGCAAAAGGCAAAAGCCGTTCCTGTTTTTACCTGCCAAGTGTCAATAAAAAAGATACATTTGCAGCCCAAACAAAAAAATTAGAGAACATGAAAATTGGTATCATCAGGGAAGGCAAAAACCCGCCCGATTCGAGAGTTCCACTGACGCCAGGGCAATGCGCATGGATCAAAAAAAAGTACCCTTTGGAACTCGTTGTCCAGCCATACCCGGGCCGTTGTTTTAAGGACGGAGAATACAGCGCCGCAGGCATCGCCCTCTCGGAAGACCTCTCCGGTTGCGATATTTTGATGGGCGTAAAAGAAGTGCCCACCGGGCAGTTAATGAATGGAAAAACCTATTTTTTCTTTTCGCACACCATCAAGGCGCAAGCCTATAATCGAGGCTTGCTGAAAGCTGTCCTTGAAAAAAAAATACGCCTGATTGACTACGAAGTGCTGACAAACGACAAAGGCCAACGCCTCATTGCCTTCGGAAAATTTGCCGGGATGGTAGGTGCGCACAATGCGCTATGGACTTACGGCAAACGGACGGGAACGCTTGATATGCCGAGGATGAACAGCTTTAAAGACTATGAAGCGGCTACCGGTTTTTATGAAAAAACGACCATGCCCCGCGTGAAAATTGTACTCACCGGAACGGGACGGGTCGCGATGGGCGCAAGCAAGGTTTTGTCGGACATGGGCATAGCGCTCGTCGGGCCAAATGATTTTTTGAACAAAGATTTTGACCAGGCTGTTTTCACCCGCCTCGGCTGCAAAGATTATGCGGCGAGGAAGGATGGGAGCGGCTTTGAAAAAAATGATTTTTACCAAAACCCGCAGCTTTATAAAAGTATTTTCAAGCCTTATACACAGGTAGCCGACATTATGATAAACGGCATTTTTTGGGACAACAGGGCGCCTGCTTTTTTTACAATAAATGAAATGGCAAGCGAGGGTTTCAAAATAAAAACCATTGCCGACGTGACCTGCGACATTGCCCCGATGGCCTCCATCCCTTCCACCCTGCGGGCCAGCACTATTGCCGACCCCGTATTTGGGTTTGACCCGACAACGGGGGAAGAAATTGCGGCTTTTTCCGAAAACGGAATTGACGTGATGTCCATTGACAACCTGCCCAACGAACTGCCGAGAGATGCTTCCACCAGTTTTGGGCAGCAATTTACCGAACACATTTTGCCTGAACTTTTGAAAGAAAAAAGTGAATTATTGGAAAGGGCAACCCTTGCCGCGGACGGGAAATTAGGAAAGCACTTCACCTACCTCGAAGATTATGTGGGCATGGCAAATGCAGCTTCTTGACGAGGGCACGGGTTTTCTCCTCACCCCCCTTCAACCCTCTTAACTTTATAAAAAATGACCAACAAAGAGATCGCAAACACTTTCAAACTTTTGGGCGACATCATGGAACTGCACGGCGAGAACAAGTTCAAAATCCGTTCTTACGCCAACGCCTATTTATCGCTCCGCAAATTGGGCACGCCGCTTTCCGAAATTTCGGATGAAGAACTCAATGGCATCAAAGGCATCGGAAAAGCCATTTCAGGAAAAATCAAAGAATTGCTGGAAACGGGCGAAATGGCCACCCTGAAAAAATACCAGGAAATGACGCCGCCGGGCATCCAACAGATGTTGCAGATCAAGGGTTTTGGGCCAAAAAAAATACGGGCCATCTGGAAAGGACTCGGCATCGAAACGGTGGGCGAACTGCTGTATGCCTGCAATGAAAACCGATTGGTGGAGCTAAAAGGCTTCGGCCAAAAAACACAGGAAGACCTCCGGCAAAAACTTGAATATTTCCAAAAATCAAAAGGCAAGTACCGGTTTGCCGACCTCGAAAGTGAAGCGAACGAGGTGTTGGCTTTTATCCAAAGCCATTTGCTCCGCAGGTCCGAAAGGACTCCCATGGAGAGCCCGTCTGGGCCGCAGGCGAAAACAAGCCTCGCAGGCGCAGTGCGCAGGCGCAACAATGTGGTGGAAAAAATCGAAATCGCAGTCGGTGCTGAAGGCGACATTTCCAACATTTTTGCCGACGAAAAATTGGTTTTGCAAAAGCAGGAAGGCAATGCTTTCACCGCTGTTACCGATTCAGGAACGAGAGCGGTCATTTATCAATGCGCACCCGCTGAGTTTGGCAGCAAGTTGTTCCGCTACTCTGCGGGCGGGGATTTTTTGCAGGCATTTTTGGAAAAAACAAAGGGCATTGATTTTAAAAATTTGCCGACGGAAGCAGCCGTTTTCGAGAAGGCCGGCCTGCCATTTATAGAACCGGAAATGAGGGAGCAGGGATGGGCAATAGATTTGGCGGCAGCCGGAAAACTGCCCGTGCTGGTGGAAGAGGGGGATATAAAAGGGGTGGTCCACGCCCACTCGACTTACAGCGACGGCCTGAATTCTTTGCGGGAAATGGCGGAGCATTCCAAAAACCTGGGCTATGAATACCTCGGCATTTCCGACCACTCCAAAGCGGCGTTTTATGCCAACGGCCTGAAAGAAGACCGCCTCGAACAGCAATGGGCAGAAATTGATGAACTGAACAAAGAACTCGCCCCGTTCAAGATTTTCAAGAGCATCGAATGCGACATCCTTTCTGATGGGTCATTGGATTACGATGAAGCCACTTTGGAAAAATTCGATTTTGTGATCGCTTCCGTGCATTCCAATTTGAAGATGGACGGGGCAAAGGCCACCGCCCGCATTTTGAAAGCAGTTGAAAATCCGCACACCTATATATTAGGGCACCCGACGGGCAGGCTGCTGCTCTCGCGTTTGGGCTACCCGCTCGACCACCAAAAAATAATTGACGCCTGCGCCGCCAACCGGGTGGCCATCGAACTGAACGCCAACCCCTACCGCCTCGACCTCGACTGGTCGTGGATCCCTTATGCCCTCGAAAAAGGGGTCTTGATTTCCATCAACCCGGATGCGCACAGCACGGGCGGCATCAACGATATCCATTTTGGGGTGTTGTCTGCCCGGAAGGGCGGCCTGTCGGCGGGGCAGTGTTTGACCTGTTTTGGACTGGCGGAATTTTCGGCGTGGGTGGCTGGGAAGTAGTGCAGTGATTAGTAATTAGTTGATTAGTGATTAGTCCGCCAAATCCCTGATAATGTGGCATTTAACCAAAAACTAAATGGTTAGCTAATTACGATTTGCACCAGTAGGGGTTTTGTTTCCCGCAAAGTACGCAGTGTCATACGCAGAGAACGCAGAGTTGATTGGAGATGGCTTCACAAAACTCTGCGTTCTCCGCGTATGACATTGCGTACTCTGCGGGAAATTAAACTGCCTTTGCGGGAAACAAATGCGAGCTTGCACCATTATAGAACAACCATGTTAGACACTTTTATAGATTTCATTTTCAACAGCACCGAGTATTTGACGGTGTTCACCGAGACCTATGGCGCATGGGTTTACCTGTTTTTGTTCGTCATTATTTTTTCGGAAACGGGCTTTGTGGTTTTCCCTTTTTTGCCCGGCGACGGCTTCGTGCTGACCACGGGCGTGGTGGCAAGCACAACGGGCGGGGTGCTGAATATTTGGATTGCCCTTTCGCTGATGATCGTCGCTGCTTTTCTGGGCAACGCGGTCAATTACCACATCGGGCGCTATTTTGGGACAAAGCTGTTGGAAGGCGGGAAAATCAAATTTGTCAATCAAAAACACCTCGATCAGACGCATGAATTTTTTGAAAAATACGGGCAGAAAGCGGTAATCCTCAGCCGTTTTTTGCCAGTGTTCAGGACTTTTGTGCCTTTTGTGGCGGGCATTTCAAAAATGAACAGAATCAAGTTTTTGTCCTATACTTTTTGGGGCGGCACTGCTTGGATACTCACTTTTGGGCTGATCGGTTATTTTTTCGGCACCATCCCGTGGGTGCAAAAAAACCTGTCTTTTATCTTTATGTTTTTGATCGTGGTTACGATTATCCCAACTCTGGTGGCTGCTTGGAAAAGCTGGAAAGAGGGGTGAAAGGGTATTGGGGTATTGTTTGCACGAAAAAAGGGTTGATGCCGCTGGCACCAACCCTTTTGAATTTTTTAGAACTTGTGTCCTTTATACCGACTTGCCCAATTTTTGCGCAAGCATGTAATAGAAAACCACGCGCAGTTTGTTGCGGGAAGTGTACTCCTCACAAACTGCTTTGATGGCAGCGTCTAGTTCATCGCCGA
Source organism: Bacteroidota bacterium (assembly GCA_011321935.1). GTDB lineage: Bacteria > Bacteroidota > Bacteroidia > Chitinophagales > Saprospiraceae > UBA6168. Next base: position 4,345 of record DROJ01000140.1, read on the forward strand.
GCGGAACACCGAGTTTTTTCACGGCGAAGTTGTTGCGTACCCGGTCAAGTTCACTGTTGTCAGAGCAAGAGACCATCGAGGCATCCCTCAGGTAGATCGAAGGGCCGAGGCCTTTGGCAATGTTTTTCAGCAAAGTTGCATCAATTGCGCTTTTGCCCAAGCCTTTGAGATCACTCTCGTACTTGCTCATTTTTTCATCAAATTTGCTCATAAGTCAAATAAGTTTATTGGTTAAGGAACGGTGAAATAATAAATTACGATTCTTGGCTGATTCTTTTCTCCTCTAACTTTGTTAATCCCGAAGTATTTCGGGACGCCGTAGCCCTGCTATGCCTGCGTTTTTCGCCTCGTTAGAGAAAAAAATAATTCACCCAAGAACCGCAATTTATTTTTTCACCGTTCCTAATAAATGTTTCACGCCCGAAGGTAGAAAGTTTTCTGAACTTCTTGGACAAAGAAAAATTTTGGGTATATAAAAAGCGGCTTTTTGGTGACAAGCCTTTATTTCAATAGCTTAACAAGACAAGTGCCCCGTTCATCCATACCTGACATCCACCGAAAATTTTTCCGGGTATTTGGGGCCTCCTTCTTTTTTATAAAAAGCCATGGTCTGCCTCATCACTTCTTCCAGGCTTTGGCGGCCTTTGAAAACGGGGCCAAACTGGACCGTGCGGGTTTTGAAATCCCCGGACAGGGTGACAATCGGTACTTTTGCTTTTTGGGCAATGTGGTAAAAACCCGTTTTCCATTCTTTGCGCAGCGAACGTGAGCCCTCCGGCGTGATGACGAGGGCTATTTTTTCGTAATCATCAAAAATTTTGGCGAGCAGTTCAACTTGGTTTCTGCCCGCCCCCCTTTTCCGGTCAATGGCCACCCCACCGATGGGCTTGACAATCAGCCCGAAAGGGAACTTTGTCCAGAATTTTTTTATGGCTACTTTTATCGGCACGCCCCAGGCCAACATGCAGATGACCCCGTAATAAAAATCCCAATTGGAGGTGTGCGGAGCATAGACAAACACGCACCTAAATGTCTCCGGCGGAACGGGTTTGCCCACCAGCTTCCAGCCGTGCATTTTGAAAAGAAATTTAAAAAACCTTTGCTTGAATTTCATATTTCATTAAAAATGGGTTGATGAGAAACGGAAAATTATGAAATTATGAAATTATGAAATTATGGAAATTGGAAATTGGGAAATTGGAAATTGGAAATTTGGAAATTTGGAAATTGGGAAATTATGAAAAAAATAGAAGACTTGATCGAACTGCTCGACCTCGAAAGGATCGAAGAAAACATTTTCCGGGGACAGAGCCATTTCACTTCGTGGAAACGGGTGTACGGCGGGCAGGTGCTTGCGCAAGCCTTGCATGCAGCTTACCAAACAGTGCCCGGTGACCGGTTTGTGCATTCCATGCACGGCTATTTTATTTTGGCCGGGCGCATTGACATGCCCATCGTTTACGACGTTGACCGCATCCGCGACGGGGGGAGTTTTACCACCCGGCGCATCGTTGCCATCCAAAACGGGAAGGCTATTTTCAATGCGGCGGCTTCTTTTCAACTGGAACAAGAAGGGCTCGACCACCAGATTTCGATGCCCAATGTGCCTCCCCCTGAAACCTTGGTTGCCGACGAAAAAATCATCGAAAAATTCAAAAGCCAGATGAGCGAAGCCCACTGGAGCCTTTATAAAAACAGGCCGATTGAGTTTCGGCAAGTGGAAAAATTTGATCCGCTGAACCAGCAGAAAAGCGAGCCCTTCCGGCATGTTTGGTTCAGGTCGAAAGGCCAGGTGAGGGGTACAAAAGTGACCCACCAAGAGTTGTTGGCCTATGCCTCGGACTACAATTTATTGGTGACCGCCGCCCTGCCCCACCTCGACCAGTTGAAACGCCAAGAACTGTTTTTTGCCAGCCTCGACCACGCCATGTGGTTCCACCGCGATTTTAGGATAGATGACTGGCTGCTGTATGCCATTGACAGCCCGAGCGCCTCCAATTCGAGGGGCTTTGCGCGGGGCAATATTTTTACCAGAAATGGGGTGTTGGTGGCCTCGGTGGTGCAAGAGGGCTTGATGCGGAAGCTGCGTTAATGGCGGACGGTGATATGGCGTACTGTTTTCAATTTTGTCTTCAAATTTTCAAGCAAGGTACTATTCTATTGATGCCTCCGGCAAAAAATTGATCGAGCCGCCAAGTATTCGGGGCGTCATTCCAGCAACGATTCTGCTTTCACCAGCTCGTTGCTATGTTCCGAACCCACAGCATAACCAAATCCTTCGTGGATGCTAAAGCCCCCCGTCTCTCCCTTTTTATTCATGGCAATGAAGCCCACTTGGAAATCTTTATAATTGGCGTGCTTGCTTTTTATCCGCAAGACCGCCTCCCGGCAGGCCTCCTTTGGGCTTTTGCCCTGCCGCATCAATTCGACCACCAAAAAAGAGCCCAAAGTCCTCAGCACCGCTTCGCCCAGGCCCGTTGCGGCAGCCCCGCCCACCTCGTTGTCAACATACAGCCCGGCGCCGATAATGGGCGAGTCACCTACCCTTCCCCTCATTTTATAGGCGAGGCCGCTCGTCGTGCAGGCGCCCGCCATGTCCCCGTTTTTGTCGAGGGCGACCATGCCGATAGTGTCGTGGTTTTCGATATTGATGATGGGTTTGTACTTTGCCTCCTCCAGCCATTCCTTCCAGGCCGCTTCCGATTCTTTTGTCAAAAGGTTTTCTTTTTTCATGCCCTGTGCCAGTGCAAACTGGAGCGCGCCCTCCCCAACTAATATAACGTGCGGGGTCTGTTCCATGACTTTTCTTGCCACCGTCACCGGGTGGACAATGTGTTCCAGGGCACACACCGAACCGCACATGCCGCCGCCGTCCATGATGCAGGCATCGAGCGTGACGTGGCCCTCCCTATCGGGCAGGCCGCCGTAGCCCACCGAACTGTTGGAGCCGTCGGCCTCGATGATGCGGACGCCTTGCTCGACGGCATCGAGGGCTTTGCCGCCGCTGTTCAATACTTTCAAAGCACCCTCATTTGCTTGCAGCCCAAAGCCCCAGGTAGAGATGACCAGGGGTTTTTTGCCAATTGTTTTTTCATCGGGATTTTCTGCCCTATCGGTACAGGAAATAGAGGACACCGGACTCATTGCGGCGAGCGAGCCAATTGTTGCTTGGGCAAGGAACTTGCGCCTTGTGTTCATATTTTGAGAGTTTTTAAAGTTTAGTTTGATATGCGCACAAACATAGTCAAATTTGCTGCGCAAAATAAAACAAACAACATGCAAAACGCAACCTTATTTTTTGTAAAATTCGCAGTGAAGCTGTTTGCGCTCCTGCCGTTTTGGATGGTTTTTTTAATTTCCGATTTTTTGTTTTTCCTTCTGTACCGTATATTTAAATACCGCAAAAAAATTGTCCTGAAAAACCTTTCCAATTCTTTTCCAAATAAAACCCCGGAAGAAATCAATAATTGCGCAATATTGTTTTACCGCCATTTTTGCGATTTATTGGTCGAAACAATAAAAGGTTTTTCCCTCCCCAAAAAAGAACTGCAAAAAAGGTTTGTCAATAAAAACCCCGAAGTGTTCGATACTTTATTTAAAAACAATAAAAGCGCATTGCTGCTCGGCAGCCACTATGGAAACTGGGAATGGGGGAGCCTTTCTTTTCCGCTTGCCGTGCAACATAAAGTGATCGGAATCTATAAACCATTAAAAAACAAAAAGATAGACCAATATCTTAATTCGCTCCGCAAAAGGTGGGGGATGCACCTCGTCAGCATGGCCCAAACCGGGCGGGCCATAATAAAAAACAAAGACCAAGCCTGCATATTTGCATTAATTGCCGACCAAACACCTTCGGATATACAAAACGCAATCTGGCTGAACTTCCTCAACCAAGACACCCCTTTTTTGCACGGCCCCGAAAAATTGGCCAGCCAAACTGGCTACGCCGTTTTTTATTATAAAATAACAAAACTGAAGCGGGGTTTTTATCAAATGGAATTTAAAGAATTAAAACCGGAAAAAAACGAATATCCTAAAAAAACAATTACCGCCCTATATGCCAATGAATTAGAAAAAGATATAAAAAACCATCCCGAATATTGGCTCTGGTCGCACCGGAGGTGGAAAAGAAAACGGATCAATGATTAGTGCTAAATTATTAATGATTAATCATTTACCACTAATCATTATTCACGAACCCTTTTTTACCGAGCAATCGGAACATATTCTTTTTATATGCTTCCACGCCCGGTTGGTCGAAGGGGTTGACAGCCAACAGGTAGCCGCTCACGGCACATGCTTTTTCATAAAAATAAAAAAGGTAGCCGAGGTGGTAAGGAGTTGCTTCGGGCAAATTAATAATTAAATTCGGGACGCCGCCCGCGATATGTGCTTCGAGTGTTCCCTGCGCCGCTTTTTTATTCACAAAGTCCATTGTTTTTCCGGCGAGGTAATTCAGTCCGTCGAGGTCTGTTTTTTCTTTTTTTAATTTAATATCAATTTCCGGTTTTTTTATTTGAATCAATGTTTCAAAAAGCACTCGGCTGCCGTCTTGTATATATTGTCCGAGCGAGTGCAGGTCGGTTGTAAAATCGGCGCTGGCAGGGAATATCCCTTTCCCGTCCTTGCCCTCCGACTCGCCATATAACTGCTTCCACCACTCGGCGACAAAATGCAAACGGGGTTCGTAATTGATGAGCATTTCAATATATTTTCCCTTTCGGTACAATATGTTCCGCAGCGCCACATATTGGTAGCAGGCATTTTCAGGAAATGGTTTTTTAAAATCTTTCAGCGCATCGGCAGCACCTTTCATCAACTGGGATATATCAATGCCGGCCACGGCAATCGGCAACAGCCCAACAGCCGTCAAAACCGAAAACCTGCCGCCCACATCATCGGGCACCACAAAGGTTTCGTAGCCCTCTCCTTTTGCCAGTTTTTTTAATGCGCCTTTTTGTTTATCGGTGGTGGCATATATGCGTTCTTTTGCGCCCTTTTTTCCATATTTTTTTATCAATTTATTTTTTAAAATACGGAAGGCGATGGCGGGTTCGGTAGTCGTCCCTGATTTGGAAATAATATTGACGGAAAAATCCCGGTCGCCGATCAGTTCCAGTAAATGGGCGAGATAAGTGCCCGAAATATTGATGCCCGCAAAATATATTTCCGGCCCGTCCCGCTGCTCTTTTGGCAGGTTGTTGTAAAAGCTGTGCGACAGCATTTCAATGGCTGCCTTTGCGCCCAAATAAGAACCGCCGATGCCAATGACAACTAATATTTCCGACTGCTCCCGTATTTTTTTTGCCGCCGCTTTTATTCTTTTAAATTCTTGTTTGTCGTATTTGCGGGGCAGGTCGAGCCAACCGAGGAAAGCGTTTCCCGGCCCTTTTTTGCTGTGCAATAATTTGGCGGCACTTTCAACCGGCGCAGCAATGTTCCCGACTTCGTGGTCTTTTACAAATGATTTTGCATTTGAATAATCAAAGGTCAATTTTTCCATAATTTTTAAATAATTTTCCGCTTGCGTGTTTTAATTGTAACTGCTTAAGTGCCTTGAGGTGATGCCTTTCCCCCCGCACTCCCCGCCCAAAGGCATCACCTCAAGGCACCCTGCTACGCAGTTACTTTTAATTAAAAAAATAATAGCAGCATATTTAACGCAAAGGCGCAAGAAGTGCAAGGTGAAGCAACAAAAAAACCGTCTTATCATTGCGTTCACTTGCATTCTTTGCTCCCTTGCGTTAAACATGCGTTCCCAATAAAAACGCTAAATTGAGAAAACTATGGCAAAGCATAACGAGATCGGCCAAAAAGGTGAAAAAATAGCGGAGGAACACCTGCGCAACTTGGGTTTTGAAATACTCGAAACCAATTGGCGGGTACGAAGATTGGAGGTTGACATCATTGCCAAAGACGGCAAGGTGCTCGTATTTGTGGAAGTAAAAACAAGGAGCAGCGATTTTTTCGGGAAGCCGGAAGAATTTGTCACCCCGGACAAAGAAAAAAACATGGCCAAAGCTGCCGCCGAATATATGGCTCTGATCAAACACGAATGGGCCATCCGCTTCGACGTGGTTTCTGTTTTGATGAAAAATGAAAAAGAGTGGAAAGTGGAGCTGCTGAAAGATGCGTTTTTTCCGGGGTTGGGGTGATATTTATTTGTAATCTTAATAAAATAAAAATTACCTTCTCTGTTTAATTTTTTCACTTCCGCCTTGTTCCCGAAAATCGGGAACAAGGCGGAAGTGAAAAAGAGAGGGAGAAGAAAAAAAATAAAAAACAATATGCCAGAAAATTTTCAAATGCGGGACGTATTCAACCCCAAAGCAGTCAATAAAATGGCGGCAAGGATAAAGGCAAGATGGCCTGCATTTAAAGACAAAAAATTCTGTAAAGAAATTAACCCAAAGTTACCGGCACTGACCTATTCCGAGCGGCTGAAATATATTTCCAATATTTTAGAAAAATACCTGCCCGGTGATTTTCCGACCGCAGCCGATATCCTAATAAATTCACAACTCCCAAAATATGGCAACGATCTTTTGGGCGACTCAAATGACCGTTTTATTACGGTTACCCAATCGGCCTATATCGCCCGAAAAGGTTTGGATCATTTTGATATTTCCATGAACGCACTTTATGAAATGACGCAGCGCTTCAGTGCGGAATGGGATATACGCGCCTTTATTATTAAATACCCTGAAAAAACATTGGCCGTATTGGCGGAATGGGCAAAAGACCCAAGCCCACATGTGCGCCGATTGGTATCGGAAGGCAGCCGTCCGTTATTGCCGTGGGGCAAGCGTTTGCACCAATTTGTAACTGATCCAAAACCAACTTTACTATTATTGGATTTATTAAAAAACGATCCCTCGGAATATGTGCGCCGCTCCGTTGCCAACCATTTAAACGACCATGCCAAAAAGCATCCCGACTTGGTGGTCAAAACTTTAAAAAAATGGAAAAAGGAACATCCCTCCAAAAATATGGAACGGATGATAAAACACGCCACCCGTACTTTAATAAAAGATGGACACCCCGGCGCACTGCAATTGTTGGGTTTTAAAAAAGGCGCATCCGTAATTATTAAAAATATAAAAGCGACACCAAAACTATCCATCGGCGAATACCTCTATTTTTCGTTCGATATTATTTCAACTGGAAAAACAAAACAGAAACTGGCCATTGACTATATTATTTATTTTAAAAAATCAAATGGTGAGTTAGCTCCCAAGGTTTTTAAATTGACGGTCAAAGAATTAAAAAAAAGCGAGTCTTTGTCTTTGCAAAAAAAGCATTCTTTTAAAATAATAACGACACGGAAATATTATGCGGGAACGCATGAGTTGGGGGTACAAGTGAATGGGGAGGAAAAAGGAAAAACAAAATTCAACGTTACAGTTTAGCATGTCTCGAAATCCCGAAGGGATTAAATATGAATAGCCCCGGATGAAATCCAGGGGAACAAGTGGAGGCGTGTGACAACCCCAGAGGGGTTGAATGTGAATATAGTTTGCAAATGTTCAACCCCTCTGGGGTTGCCATATACTTTTCCTCCTTCCCCCCGGATTTCATCCGGGGCTATTCATGTTTAATCCCTTCGGGATTTCGAGGAGGCGGGGAATAAATTCCCCGCCTCTCGGAAGGGCACGGAGACATACTCTCCAATATTGTTTTTTATAAAAAACACAAAACCATGCTAATAGATTTCATCATCGGGTTTACCTTAATGAACGCCATGCCGCATATGCTCGTCGGATATGGGAATATCCGTTTTTTGGGTTTGTTCGGATATGGCAATTTACCAAACATAGCTTATGCGGCATTGAGGGGCGGGGAATAAATTCCCCGCCTCTCGGAAGGGCACGGAGACATACTCTCCAATATTGTTTTTTATAAAAAACGGTTCTTCTCCCTTTTTAGTGGGTAAATTTTAAAAACAGGCTTATAATGTATCATTTTAAATATCCGGAGTAAATGCACAAAATGCTCACTCGGCTCCGCTGTTTTTTTGT
>DROJ01000141.1 GCA_011321935.1 Bacteroidota bacterium
AAAATGCGACCGTGCTGCTGCGCACGGGCGCCACTTATTTTTATGAAAATATAAAAGATTACGAAAAAACAGCCACCATCGGTAAGCAAGAAATGGTCGGCGGCCACTACTACCGGCTGCTGCAATTTTATGAATTGCCCAGCGAACGGCAATTGGCAGAAATAGCAAAAAACGGCATCCAATTGCTGGAATACATCCCCCACAACACCTACCTCGCCGCCATCCCCGTTGAATTTGAAATTGAAAAATTCAAGCAGTTGAATGTCCGCTCCATCCAGCCCATTCCGCAAAAACTAAAAACCTCCGCAGCCATCCAGAACGGGGAAATACCCGAATGGGCAAAAGCCAAAAACAGGGCCTTCTTGAAATTGAAATTTTACAAAAACCTGCCCCACGAACTCGTCGCCAGGTTTTGCGAAGCAGACGGAATAAAAATAGTGGCCACCAACCACGTCAACAACTTTTTGCGCGTCAGCGTAGCCACTAAAAATATCGGAAAAACCGCCGCCCTACCCTATGTCGCCTACCTCGGTTTCATCCCCCCGCCCGCCCTCCCCGACGACCTTTTGGCGAGGTCGCTGCACCGCTCCAATGCGATAGACGCGGCCTTCCCGACGGGCAGGAAATACGACGGAAAAGGTGTCGGCGTGCTTTGCCGCGACGACGGTTTTGTGGGGCCGCACATTGACTTCAAAGGCCGCATTGACGACTCCAGTCTCGACGATCCCAACCCCCTCGTCGGCGACCACGGCGACGGGGTCAGCGGCATCATTTGCGGGGCGGGCAACCTTAACCCGCACTTTAAAGGGATGGCTTCGGGCAGTGACCTTTTTGTGCTTGATTACGAGCCCGATTTTTTGGACGAAACGATGAGTTTGCATTTCACAAAAAATGTGCTGGTGACCAACTCTTCTTACAGCAACGGCTGCAACGCGGGCTACACCGATGTCACCGAAACGGTGGATCAACAGCTCTTCCAAAACCCGACTTTGATGCACGTTTTTTCCGCTGGAAATTCCAACAACCAAGACTGCGGATTTGGCGCCGGCGGGCAATGGGGCAACATCACCGGAGGGCACAAACAGGCCAAAAACTGCATCACCGTGGCCAACCTCGACGCCGAGGGCGGGCTGGTAAATACGAGCAGCCGAGGGCCCGCCCACGACGGCCGCATCAAGCCCGACATTGCCGCAAACGGCGCCGGGCAGGTCTCTACCAAACACGGAAACAGCTACCAGATTTTTGGGGGTACTTCCGCCGCTGCGCCCGGCATCGCAGGCATCATGGCGCAGATGCACCAAGCCTACCGAGAGGCCAACGAGGGGCAGATTGCTGAGGCCGCCCTGCTGAAATCATGCCTGCTCAACAGTGCCGACGACCTCGGAAATATTGGCCCTGATTTTAAATTTGGTTGGGGGCAGGTCAATGCCCTGCGCGCTGTTTGGGCGGTGGAAGAAAACAGGTTTTTTAAGGACGAAGTAAGCCCCGGCGAGACCAAGACCTACCACCTCCAAATACCCGAAAACACGGTGCAGGCAAGGGTGATGCTCTATTGGAACGACCCCGAAGCGACCCTCCTCGCAGGCAAGGCGCTGGTCAACGACCTCGACTGCTGGATGAGCAAAAACAGTTCGGTTTACCGTCCGTGGGTCTTGGATATTTCACCAAATGAAGCGGCGCTCAACTCGCCTGCCGCACGGGGCATTGACACCTTGAACAACATGGAACAGATAGCCATTGACCACCCTGCCCCGGGCGATTTTTTACTGAACGTGCGGGGAAAAGAACTGCCTTTTGGGGCGCATCCTTTTTATGTAGTTTGGGAGTTCAGGACGCAGGAAATCACGCTGACCCACCCCTTTGGCGGCGAGTCTTTTTCGCCCGGCGACACCTTGCGGGTGCATTGGGATGCAGCAACTTCGGCCACCCCGTTTTCGATTGCCTACTCGACGGACGGGGGCGAAAATTTTACGGAAATAGCAACGGTCGAGGGCAATAAAAAAATGTGGGACTGGGCCATGCCCGCCAATTTGACCGGACAGGTATTTTTAAAAATAACAAACCCCGGCACTGGTTTTTTTAGCCAAAACGAAGTCCCGTTTTCGGTCGCCCCCGTGCCGCAAAATTTACAGGTCAGCCGTGCCTGCCCCGACCACTTGGAGGTCACTTGGTCGCCTGTTAGTTTCGCTTCCGCAAATTCAAATGTGGAGTACGAAATTTATCTTTTGGGCGAGCGGTACATGGAGTCGTTGGGGCTAACTTCCGACCTCCATTTTGAGGTGCCGACCATCAGCGGCAACCCCACGCTCGACCATTGGTTAGCCATCCGCGCAGTCGGCGAAAACGGCCTGAAAAGCGGACGTTCGGTAGCCCTGCTTTACAATGGCGGGCTGAAAAATTGCGCCCAGCAAAACGACCTTTCCATCCTGAAAATACTATCCCCGGGGACGGGTACTTTGTCGGGCTGCGGGACTTTTGGGATGCCTGTTTCGATTACCTTGAAAAACACGGGGACAGCTTCGCAAACGGACATTTCGGTCGGCTACCAAATCAACGGTGGCCCTCCTGTTTTGGAGACCCTGCCCGGCACCATGCAGCCCGGTCAGGTCACTAATTTCATCTTCTCCAACCCTTTGGAAATCAATGGTTTGGAAAAAATAAATTTAAGATCGTTTACGGCCCTCCCTTCCGACCAGGCATTTTTCAACGATGAAAAAGAGATAGAATTCGAGGTGGCCATTTACCCCGGAACGGGGGAAATATTGGACTTTGCGGAAGGCTTTGAAAGCGGTGTTTTCCCGCCCGGTTATTTTATCATCAGCAACCCCGATGAACGGAAAACATGGGAACAGACCGAGGCCATAGGAAGCGACGGGCAGCCAACAAATTGCAGCTTTCTCAACAATTATTTTTACAATGCCGTCGGCGAAGAGGATGCCTTTTTGACCGTGCCAATTGACCTCGAAGGCGCCGAAAAACCTGTGCTCAGTTTTGACCTTGCCTATGCCCCTTACAACCCCAATTATGCGGATGGGCTGAGGGTGGAAATTTCCGCGAATTGCGGAGGCACCTTCACCGAAACTGTTTTTGAAAAACAGGGCGAGGAACTCGGAACGGCGGCCAGCCAATCCAACCTTTTCGCCCCGCACAGCGCTGCCGATTGGGAAAAAATAGACATTGATCTGTCGGCATACACCGGCCACTCCATTGTTGCAAAATTCACGAATATCAATGGCTGGGGCAATGCCATTTACCTCGACAATATCGAGGTAAAGGAGGAGGCCGCCCCCAATGCAAGCAGCGAAATAATTCCAAAAATCAATGCCAGCATTTCTCCCAACCCTGCCGCTGATTTTTTTGATTTGAACATTTGGAACGACAAAAACGAGGCCTTCGAGCTGGCTGTTTTCAGCACGCAGGGGCGTATTTATTTTCATAAAAAAATGAAAGTGGTGAGTGGGCAAAACCTGTTCGCCGTTGATGTAAAAGATTTCCCGCCGGGGCTTTATTTTTTGGAAATAAAAGGGGAAAACGGGGTGCGTGTTTTGAAAGTGGTGGTCAATTAATTTTTCAAATGCGCAAGTCAAAAAAACGAAAATAAATGTTGAAGAGCATAGTTCGGAAATTGGCCAACGTCTCCGTGCCCTTCCGAAAGAGGGGGAATTAATTCCCCCTCTTTCGGAAGGGCACGGAGACGGCTTTGACCATCGGAATAATATTTTCGCCAACAAGTTCGGATAGGTTTTTCATCAATCTTTCCCTTACCTTGCGCCATAAAAAATTTCAGCTTTTATGCGCATCAACATACCCGAAACAGAGCAAAAAAGAGTGGTCATCGTCGGCGGCGGTTTTGCCGGGCTGACCCTTGCGAGGGCGCTGCGCCGCTCCGATTACCTCGTCGTTTTGGTGGACAAAAACAACTACCACCAGTTCCAGCCGCTGTTTTACCAAGTGGCCACGGCGGGGCTTGAACCAAGCTCCATTGTCTATCCCCTTCGGAAAATGTTCCAGCGGAACAAGAACATTTACATCCGGGTCACGGAGGTCAAAAAAATAGAGCCGGAAAACAAGCGCCTCATCACCCCTTTTGGCATTTTGAACTACGACTACCTCGTGCTGGCACACGGCGCCGACAGCAATTATTTTGGCAACAAAAACATCGAAAAACATGCAATCCCCATGAAATCGGTGGGCGAGGCACTGCTGCTGCGCAACCGCCTTTTTATTGATTTTGAAAATGCCCTGACCACCGACGACCCGGAAGAAAAGAAGGCATACCTCAACATCGTCATCGTGGGCGGAGGGGCGACGGGAGTGGAAATTGCCGGCGCCCTCGCCGAGATGAAACAGCACGTCATACCCAAAGATTACGCTGAACTCGACGTGGACAAGGTGGACATCCACCTGATACAGGGAGCGCCCATCTTGCTGAAAGGCATGTCCAAAGAAGCATCGGAAGCGGCGCTGGAATTTCTGGAAAAACTGGGCGTGAAAGTGCAGCTCAACAGCCGGGTGGAGGACTACGACGGCGAACATTTGACCCTGAAAGGGGGCGCAAAAATAGCCGCCAAAAAAGTGATCTGGGCAGCGGGCGTTACAGGCAACAAAATAGATGGCCTGCCCGCAGAAGTGATTGACCGCAGCAACCGCATCGAGGTAAACGAATACAACCAAGTAATAGGAACGGACAACATATTTGCCGTAGGCGACATAGCGAGCATGAAGTCGGAGGGGTACAAATACGGCCATCCGCAGGTGGCTCAAGTGGCCATTCAGCAGGCAAAAACACTGGCCAAAAACCTGAAAGCCATTTCCAAAAACCGGCCGATGACACCTTTTATTTACAAAGACCTCGGCTCGATGGCGACCGTCGGAAGAAGGCGGGCTGTGGTTGACCTTTCGCACCTGAAACTGCAGGGCACCTTCGCTTGGCTGATCTGGCTGTTCGTCCACCTGCTGCAACTGATCGGCTTCAAAAACAAAACTTTTGTCTTCATCAACTGGGTGTGGAACTACCTCTTTTACGACCAGTCGCTGCGGCTGATTATCAGGACAAAACGGGAGCGGGAGTAGGGAAATTGGGAAATTGGAAATTGGGAAATTGGAAATTGGAAATTGGGAAATTGGAAATTGGAAATTGGAAATTGGAAATTGGGAAATTGGAAATTGGAAATTGGAAATTGGAAATTGGGAAATTGGAAATTGGAAATTGGAAATTGGGAAATTGGAAATTGGAAATTGGAAATTGGAAATTGGAAATTGGAAATTGGGAAATTGGAAATTGGAAATTGGAAATTGGGAATTGGGAAATTGGGGGATCAACTTCTCAATTTATCGAGCAGGGCACTCAACTGAGCGGCCTCTTCCTCGGTGAGGGCACTGAACACGTGCTGGATTTTCTTTTCCAGCTTTGCCGAGGCATTCGCCAAAACCTCTAAACCTTCCTCCGTAATATGCACTTGCACCTTCCGGCTATCAGACTTGCAGGCCGTTTTCGACACCCATCCTTTCGCCAATAATTTATCTACCAAACGGGAAGCATTGGAAGATTTGTCGAGCATCCTTTCCGTCAGTTCGCGGATGCTTGCCGGCTGCGGATGCCTGCCCCGGAGAATGCGGAGGACGTTGAACTGCTGGGAAGAAAGGTTAAATGCTTTTAGGTCACGGACATATTTCGGGAACAGCCAAGCATGTGTGAAAAGCAGGTTGATATTGGCTTTGAGGTACTCGTTGGGGAAGGAGTTTTGGCGGATTTCTTCTTCTATTTTCATAACTAATTGGGTTGGTCGGTTAAAAGTAGCAAAACAAGATGCAATTGGTTGGTTCTTTCATTTAGATATACTGCACCACTTTAGGTTTTGTGCATCGAGCGCAGGTTCTCCCCTTCTGGGGCTGGGGGCTGGCGGGGGCAAATGCACAAAACCTAAAGTGGTGCAGTATAGTATCGCAAATCCGGCGCTGCAAAGCGAACGAATTTTCCTTTTGGTATTCCTTTTGAAAATGCGGG
>DROJ01000142.1 GCA_011321935.1 Bacteroidota bacterium
CACCCTTTTGGAAGGGCATGGAGTAAGATAAAAGAAGTCGTAAATATCAAAAATTTTTATGACCGTTTTCCTCAATAGAGAGCAGAGGACTACAAGCCCTTCCAAAAGAGGGGGAATTTATTCCCCCTCCCTGAGATTTCGAGGGTGCTAAGCAGTTACAAATCAACAACAGAAGGTAGCAACATTCTAATAGTACTTCCCAGGACTTTCGACTGTTGGCTGCCGACTGATAACAGGGACTTTCAAACTACATTCCCATGAAATTTTTTGTACGCAACGGTCTGGTCACCACCTTTTTCCTTGTTTCCATTTTTGCGAAAGCGGGAACAATCTTTCCTGTGGATTCCATCCATTATTACACCACTGACTGTGGTGCCAACATGGACATCTGCTTGCCGATACCTGCAACCGACCTATCCAATTTTTCATTTTTTTTGGACGGCAACCCCTACTCATCGGGGATCAATGGCTGTGATTTTGATACGACCATCAACTACTCATACAGCACCCTTTTCGGCCTGGGCAACCAAGGCCCGTACCAACTCGACTCATGGAAGGTCAACGGCGATGTTTTTGCTGGCACGTTCAACAATATCAACGACCTCGTTGCCATGATGAACAATTGGGATCCACAGGGAAATTGGGTCCACGTTCCGGCCACCTTCAGTATCGAGGGCGGCACTTCGGGCAGCAGTTACAGCAGCATCGAGGTTACGGTGATGCAAAACCAAACACCTTCCACCATCGGTTTGAGCTTCGGCCTTTTGCCAAAAGGGTCAATGATGTCGTTCGGTACGGGAATGCACTCGCTGATCGTTTTCGACAACGCGAACAACGACAGCGACACCTTGATGGTCATGGTGCAGTGCCTGTTGCCGCCCCCGGCCACTTTTTATTACGACACCGTCCATGCCGATGGGCTGCCCTATGTCTATTGCCTCAACGATGCCAACCTGGTGGGCAGCATTGCCTCCGTCACCAATATTTGCGAAGATGAAAGCGGGCAGTTTGTGAGTTTTTATTTAGATGAAACCAATGCCTGCGTAAAATACCAAGGGCTGGCCTGCGGCGGAACCGAACGGGCCTGCATTGTCGCTTGCGACGACATTGGGATGTGCGATACGACCTATCTCGTCATCACCGTGGACGACGAGGCCTGTTTTGCCACTTCGCAAAAATGGAACGACGAACTGCTCATCAATTTCACAAAAGTCATTTGCGTAGATACGACTGCCCTGCCGGGCAATATTGTTTCAGTGGTAGATGTCTGCCCCGATGAAAACGGCGAATCCGTGGTTTTTGAATACGACGAGACCACCCATTGCGTGACCTATACGGGCATCGCCCCAGGGCTTGACCAAGGCTGTTTTTTGATGAGGGACGAGTTCGGAAACACCGACACTGCTTACGTTTGCGTGAATGTTTTGCTACCGGAGAATGGTATAATTATTGACACGCTCGTGGTTGGTACGGACGAGACCTATTGTATTGACACTACGGAATTGGCAGGCAATATTTTAAATATAAATAATTTTTGCCCTGCTTTATCTGGAATCGAAGTGGATTTTGTTCTGGATGGTGTATCTTTATGCGTCGAAGCTCAAAGCCTCGCCATTGGAACCGACACAGCTTGCATCGTCATTTGTGATGACTATGGAGTATGTGACACCACCTACCTGTACATCACTGTAATCCCGGACGTCAACGATCCGTGCTTTAATGCCCTTCCCCCCGACGCCGTTGATGATGCGGCTACCGCACTGCTGAACACCATATTAAACATTGACATTTTAGCCAACGATACGCTCGGTATCTGTCAGGATGTGACCATTACCATCCTCGATGAAAATTCGGGAGGTATTGGCCCCCACAACGGACTGACAGTGCTCAACCCGGATCGGACGGTTGACTATGTGCCGGAAACGGATTTCTGCGGTTTGGATTCTTTCCAATACGTGCTCTGCAATCCGAATGCCTGCGACACGGCCACTGTCTTTCTGGACATCCTCTGTTTCGACCCCGACACTATCATCATTTACAACGGCTTTTCGCCAAATGAAGATGGCGTCAACGATTTTTTCACTATCCTGAATATTGAAAATTTCAAGGACAGCGACCTGAGCGTGTTCAACCGTTGGGGCAACTTGGTCTTCCACGCCATCGGCTACCAAAACGATTGGGACGGAAATTACCAAGGTACACCCCTTCCGGACGGGACTTACTACTACTTCCTAAAATTGGACGGCAGGCGTGAGTTCGACGGCTTTTTGCAAATACATAAGTGATTAGTGATTAGTAGATTAGTGATCAGTAGATCAGTCATCAAAACCAACGACTAATCACTGATCACTGATCACTAATCACTAATCACTGATCTCTAACAAAACCTCTTGACAGCCAAACCCTATTTGTCAAATAAATTCCTTGATGATGAAAAAAACATTGACTTTTTTAGCGCTCTTGATCTTTCTTGGACAGGCGGCGTATGGGCAACAAGAACCCATGTTCACCAAGTACATGTTCAACAGCCTGATCTTCAACCCTGCCTATGCCGGCTCCAAAAACCACATGACCCTCGGTCTTTTGCACCGCACGCAGTGGTTTGGGATAGAGGGGGCACCGACCACCCAAACATTCACCGCGCATACACCTTTGCGGAACGAAAGGGTCGCCGTTGGCATGAGCCTCATCAATGATGAAATAGGCCCGACACAGACCATCGGGGCCAACCTTATATATACCTACCGTATCCCCCTCGGGGAAAAATTCAAACTCAGCGTTGGCTTGCAAGGCGGCTTAGAAAGCTACAAAGCCAACTGGACGGGCCTGAATATTGAAAATACAGGTGACCAAGCTTTTGCAGACAACCAGAGCGAAATGTTGCCCAATTTTGGAGGAGGCATTTATTTGGCAAGCGACCATTTTTATATCGGGGCGGCTTCCCCGCATTTGCTGGAGCATGACCTCCGCAAAGGGGCTATCACCGAAATATATGCCCGGCAGGTACGCCATTATTATTTTATGACGGGTGCAGCAATACCGGTCAACGGCGATGCCCTCATTTTCAAGCCATCTATTTTAATAAAAAACGTCGGGCTGTTCAAAAGCCAGTCAAAACTTGATTCTTTCAACGACATTGGCGCCCCCAATGAATTTGACGTTGATATTTCTTTCCTTTTCCAGCAAACGCTTTGGGTGGGCGGTTCTTTCCGCTCCACTTGGAACAGCGCAAGCTCGCCCGACTCTGCCGATTTCTGGTTTTCTTATTTGCTCAAAAACGGCTTCCGTTTTGGCGCAGCCTATGATATCCCGATATCCGACCTGAACAAAGTCACCAACGGCTCAATTGAAATCATGCTGGGCTACGAGTTCAATTTCGAAGAGAAGAAAGTGGTCACTCCAAGGTACTTTTAATTATTGGTTGCTGTTTGTTAGTTGT
Source organism: Bacteroidota bacterium (assembly GCA_011321935.1). Taxonomy (GTDB): domain Bacteria; phylum Bacteroidota; class Bacteroidia; order Chitinophagales; family Saprospiraceae; genus UBA6168. The sequence goes on from DROJ01000142.1 coordinate 3,440, forward strand.
TGGTTGTTAACAATCAACAACTAACAAACAGCAACCAATTCTCCTCACCCGGAAATAAATTAACCGTAATAATTATGCGTATTTTATCATCCCTCCTTGTCCTCTGTTTCCTATCAACGGGTGCATTTGCACAGACGGGCAAGTTGAAGCAAGCTCAACAAAAGATGGACAACCTCGACTACATGGGGGCCATCGAACTTTACAACAACATCTTGGAAAAAGGCGATGTGGCCGAGGCCAAGATCAACCTTTCCGAAGCCTACCGCAAGGTCAACGACACGCAGAACGCCGAGTTCTGGTACGGGCAGGTGGTACGCTTGCCGGAGTCGCAGCCCATCCACAAGCTGTACTACGGCATGATGTTGCAGCGCAACGGAAAATGCGACATTGCCCGGGAGTGGTACCGCCAATATGTGGAGCTGGCGCCCGACGACCAGCGCGGCCAATTGCTGCTCCGCGCCTGCGATTACGAAGATGAACTGATGACCAAAAGCGACGGCATTTACGAAGTGAACGAAGTTGATTTCAACTCTCACTCGGATGACTTCAGCCCGCAGTTCTACAAAGGAGGCATTGTTTTTTCGTCTGAAAGGGATACCAACCCCATCGTGCGCCGTATGCACACTTGGACGGGCAACCCTTTCCTCGACCTGTACTATGTTGACATGCGCGAAACCGGGCTGGAAGATGGCTGCGGCAATTATGTGTTTGGCCGCCCAGAGAAATTTTCCAATGAAATAAATTCTAAATACCACGATGCCGTGGTCGCCTTTTCCCGCAACGGGGAAGAAATATTTTTTACCAGAAACAATTACCTCGACGGTAAAAAAGACTACGACGACGAGGGCATCATGCGCCTCAAAGTATTTTATGGCCGCAGCGAGGGCGAGGGCAAATGGGGCGACCTGCAAAGCCTCCCTTTCAACAGCAACGAATATTCCGTTGCCCACCCCACCCTCTCTGCCGATGGCGAAAAACTGTATTTTACCTCCGACATGCCGGGCGGCTTTGGAGGCATGGACCTTTATGTTTCTGAAAAAGAAAGCGGGCGTTGGGGGCCGCCTATTAACCTCGGCCCGGAAGTGAACACCGAAGGCCATGAAATTTTCCCTCACGCAGATACCGACGGCAAGCTCTATTTTGCTTCCGACGGGCACATAGGCCTCGGCGGGCTGGACATTTATTACACCAGCCAAGACGAGGAAGGCACTTGGAAAACACCCGAAAACATGGGCGCCCCGATCAACACCCTCTCCGATGACTTTGGCATCATCTTCAACGTGGAAGGCACTTGCGGCTTCTTTTCTTCCGACCGGGAGGGAGGAGTTGGCGGCGACGATATTTATAGTTTCAAAAAAGTGGCCGTGCCGGTGGAGGTGCTGGTTTATGATGAAAAAACAGACCTGCCAATCGAAGGCGCCACCGTCGTCATTGCCTGCAAAGGCGACACCGTGCTGACCGATGCGAACGGAAAAACAACTTTCGACATGAAGCTGAACGACTGCTGCGACCTCGCCGCAAGCATGGAAACCTACCAGCCAAATACTTCCGAAGCATGTACCAACGAACTGACCCTCGCCGATAAACTGGAAATCAAAATACCCCTCAACCGCAGTGCCGAGTTCGAAATAGAAGGCATCGTTTTCGATGGCCTCACCAAGCTGCCGATGGAAAGCGCTACCGTTACCATCGAGAACGACTGCGGACAGGCATTGGCCGATCCGTTTATTACTTCTACCTCTGGCCGCTATTATTTTAAACTGGACAAAGATTGTTGTTATAAAGTGAAAGCGACGCAGGAAGGCTACTTTGCCGGCATCGTTGAAGATGTGTGTACTAGAGGCTTGGAAGAATCGGAAACTTTGGTGGAGAACCTATTCTTAAAACCAACGACGACTGCTCTTTATACTGACGGAGAAGTAGAAGGAACGACTCCCGGCGCCCCTATCAGCGGGGTAACAGAAACTGAATACACTTATCTTGATCCTGCTACCAAATTATGGATGGACAAAGACACAAGGCTGCCTGCCGATGGAAAATACGATGACGATAAGATGTACGAAAAAGGGATATTGATCAGTGATGATTTTCCAATTAGCGATATACCCAAAAAGAACCCTTCAGATCCTAACGATCCAAATAGCGACCCCGGTGACAACGGCCCAGATGATCCCGTCGCCATCCCCTACCTCCTCCACATCTATTACGACTTCGACCAGGCCAACCTCCGCGCCGACGCCATGCCCGAACTCGAAAAGCTGCTCAACCTCCTGCTCGAAAACAAGCAGTACATCATTGAGATCGGCTCGCATACCGACGCCCGCGGCAGCTACCATTACAACAACCGCCTCTCCCAGCGCCGTGCCAATTCGGTAGTGAAATGGCTGGTTCAGCGGGGCATTGACCGCGACCGCCTCGTGGCAAGGGGCTACGGCGAAACGGTCAACGTGAACGACTGCGTGAACAACGTGCCCTGCTCGGAAGGCCAGCACCAGCAAAACCGGCGCACGGAGTTCAAAGTGATCGGTTGCCGCAACTGCGATAAATCGAACGAAATCATATCGAAGGCCAATCCGAACGTGAAAGTTGACCGCTGCAAAAGCTGCCCTTTTTAATGATTAATGAATAATGGTAAATGATTAATCAATCAGGGACTGAAATATAAAAAAGCCCCGCAGAGTGTCTGCGGGGCTTTTTTTATGCCACTGTAATTGTAACCGGAAGGGCACTTCCGGCACTCCAATCGCTGGGCTTACTCAAAAATAATAGTGACTATTTAGCACTCGGTATTGGTTTCCCGCAAAGTCCCGCTAAGGTTTCGCTAAGTCTCGCAAAGCGAGGCTGGTACGCGTCCTACTTTGCGAAACCTTAGCGATACTTTGCGGGAAACTTCATGTACCCCAATCAGTTACAAAATATTCATGACATACCTCTTAGTATGGAGCAGCCGGAAGTGCCCTTCCGGTTACAATCACGGTACACATTTCCAATAAAAAACAGACATTTGCGCCCAGTTCAGCAAACACAAACCACCAGCCACTAAATTGGAAAAAATAACCATCGCCATAGACGGCCACTCCTCCTGCGGCAAAAGCACTTTGGCCAAAGCCCTCGGCAATGCCCTCAACTATGCCTACATCAGCACCGGCGATATGTACCGGGCTGTCACTTTGTATTTTATCGAAAACAAGGTGGACATAAAAGACCCCGAAGCGGTGCGCGCAGCCCTGCAAAAAATAAAACTGCATTTCGAGCTGCGCCCCGAAGGCAACTGCATTTTCCTCAACGGCCGAAATGTCAACCACGACATCCGTACCATGCCCGTCAACGAACTGGTCAGCCCGGTTTCTACCATCTCGGAGGTGCGGAAAGAGATGGTCAGGCAACAACAGGAAATGGGCAAAAACAAGGGCATCGTGATGGACGGCAGGGACATCGGCACCGTCGTTTTCCCCGATGCCGAACTGAAAATTTTCCTCACCGCCGACGTGGAAGAACGCGCCCGCCGCCGCTACAACGAACTGATTGCCAAAGGAATGAAAGTAGATTTGGATGAAATAAAACACAACCTCGAAGAACGCGACCGCATTGACTCCAGCCGCAAAGACAGCCCCCTGAAAAAAGCCGCCGACGCCATCCTCCTCGACAATACCCACCTCAACCACGAACAACAACTCGACAAAGTACTGCAAATGGTAAAAGAGAAGCTTTGGGAAACCAGAGTTTGAGAAAATGAGAGTTTGAGAGGATGAGAGATTGAGAGTTTGAGAGTAGTACATCGAATGGACTCTTTAATTTCTCTGCTCCGATAATTAAGAGTCCCTCCGATGTACTACTCTCAAACTCTCAAACTCTCATCCTCTCAAACTCTGGTTTTCTCAAACTCTGGTTTTCTCAAACAGCCCCGTAGTGTGCCCTCATCGTTCCGTTTTTCCGGTCTGCAAAATATTTTTTCAGGGCAAAAGTAGATGACTCAAAAGCAATTTGGTCCCAGGGGATTTCTTCTTCCGAAAACAGTTCCACCTCCAGGCTTTCCTCCCCGACCCCGTATTTCCCGTCCACCAGTTCACCGAGAAAATGCACGTAAACATGGTCGTAACTGGTGTAGGTAAACACCGCCAGCAGGCCGAGCAGCTTGACCCTCGCCTCGGCCTCTTCCCAAACTTCGCGCATGGCGCCGGCCTCCACCGATTCGCCGATTTCCATAAACCCGGCGGGGATGTTCCACAAGCCTTTGCGCGGTTCGATGGCCCGTTTGGCCAGCAGCACTTTGCCTTCCCAAACAGGCAGGCACCCGGCAACGACCTTGGGGTTTCGGTAGTGGACAGTAGCGCAATTTCCACAGACCGCGCGGGGCCTGTTGTCGCCGGGAGGTACTTTTTTTATCAGGTTGTCCGAACCGCATTTGCTGCAAAAATTCATAGTTCAGGTTTTTGTAGCCACCCCCTCAATGGCCATCGGGAGGGCGGCTATGTCCGCTGGCACATCAATGCCAACCGTCTCGTAATCAGTAGTTTGCACCCCGATCGGAAAGCCATTTTCCAGCCAGCGCAACTGTTCGAGCGACTCTGCTTTTTCCAGCCTGCCCTGCGGCAGCTTGGCCACTTCCAAAAGGGTGTTTTTATAAAAACCATAAATGCCGATGTGCTTGTAAAACTGAGATTTGGCCAGCCAGTTTTCTTTTTTTTCTTTTTTTAAAAATGGCATCGGAGAACGGCTAAAGTACAGTGCCTTGCCATTTTTATCAAAAACGGTTTTAACGGTATTCGGGTCGAACAGCTCTTTTTCTTTTTCGATCAACTTGGCGAGGGTGGCTATCGGGAAATGTTTGTTTTCCATTAAAAATTTCACCAAAAGGTCAACCTGCCCGGGCTGGATGAACGGCTCGTCGCCCTGTATGTTCACGACCAGTTCCACATTTTTGAATTCCTCCAAAGCCGCTATTTCCGCGCAGCGGTCAGTCCCCGATTTGTGGAAAGGGGAAGTCATTGCCGCTCTTCCTCCAAAAGATTTGACATGCCTGAAAATACGCTCGTCGTCGGTGGCCACAACGACCCTGTCCAGCAAACTTTTTGATGCCTGCTCATATACCCGCTGCACCATGGATTTGCCCCTGATGTCCACCAAGGGCTTGCCCGGAAAACGGGTCGAGGCATAACGGGCTGGGATAATCCCGATTGATTTAATATTTTTGGGCATAATATTTAAATGGCTAAATGGCTAAATGGCTAAATGGTTAAATGGTTAAATGGTTAAATGGTTAAATGGCTAAAATCCTTTTGACTATTTTGCCATCCAGTTCTGTTTTCAAGCAAACCGGTATTCATCTAAATCCAAAATGAGAAAGCTCCTAAACTCCCTAGTATTCCTTGTCCTGTTTTCAATCAGTGCCGGCGCTACCGGCGACAGCCTGAGCTACCTCACGCCGAAAGATACCATTTTCCTCAAAGTTGATGATTTTGGCAACAAGATTTTTTGCCACCAGATGGAAAAGGGGCAGACCCTTTATTCGCTTGCCCGGTTTTATGGCCTGAAAGTCAATGCCTTATTGGCCTACAACTCTCACGTAAATCCTGAAATCGGCTTCGTACCGGGCACGCCGGTCAACATCCCCATCCCCGATTCTGCCTTTATCAAGACCTGGGAACACGGCTACCCGAAAGCAGGTTTTGTGCCCGTCGTTTATGTGGTCAAACACGGGGACACATTTTACCGCATTGCCAAACACTACTTCAACATCCCGCTCGATACGCTGCAGTTTTGGAACGGCCTGAAAGAAACCAAAATGTACACCGGCATGAAGTTGCACGTCGGTTTTATGCCCCTCGACGGCATTCCCGATTCCCTGCAAAGGGCCAACTACAACCCCATCGGCACCAAAATGCAGCAGCTCCAATGGAAGTTCGAGCAGCGCAAAAGTATTGATGCCCCCTCTTTTCAAAACGGGGCTGCTTATTGGCAGCGCGAAAAAAGAGGCCGCAGCGATTACTACTGCCTCCACCGCACAGCGCCTGTCGGTTCGGTCATCCAGATCAAAAACCCGATGCGCCACAAAACGGTTTACGCCAAAGTGCTCGCCCCCATCCCCGACCGCGCTTACGGCGACGATATCATTGTTGTGCTCTCGCCCACCATCGCAAAACTGCTGGGCGCCCGTGACCCGAAATTTTATGTGGAACTCAAATATTTTTGAGAGTTTGAGAGAACCAGAGTATGAGAGATTGAGAGTATGAGAGTATGAGAGAACCAGAGTTTGAGAGATTGAGAGATTGAGAGTTTGAGAGCAGTATAGAGAAGGGACTCTTTGGCATCTCGAACAAATGCCAAAGAGTCCCTTCTCTATACTGCTCTCAAACTCTCAATCTCTCAATCTCTCAAACTCTGGTTCTCTAAACCTGCTCCAACAGCCACTCTTTCTCCCCCACTCCTTTAGCGGCTTGGATTTCTTTTTTTAAAACGGCTTTTTCGTTTTTGTCGAAGGGGTTGAGGTCGAGGAGTTTGCGGGTAAATCGGATGGTGTTGAGGTAGTTTTCGCGGTGGTAGCCGAGGTCTTTTTTTCTCCGCAAAAAAGTTTTAAATGCCTGCAAATGAGCGTCCAAGAGGTCGTATTCATTTAGTTCGTAAAATATTTTGAGCTGCAGTGTTTTGGCGGCGAGGTGGAGGTGGAGGTCTTTGTATTCGGCCTTTTGCAGCAGCAGCAGTGCCTTGTCAAAATCTTTGCGCTGGTGTTCCAGACGGGCGAGGTTGAAGCTGAAAACGCTTTCCCGGTAGGGCGCTTGGAGTTGCTTTTGGTAGGCATGGATAAAGTTTTCGGCCCAGTCCAGTTCTTCCAGGACGAGGGCGCTCGTGACCGCATTTTGGTAGGTGTAGCGCGACAGCCAGCCGTCCACCTGAAAGTAGTTTTTCTCCAGCCCGTTTTTATAAAAATCAAACTGGTCGCGCAGGTATTCATGGTTGCCCGCATTGTATCGGCGGATGCAGAAATTGATGCCCTGGATGTAGAGGTCCCTCATTTCTTCGGCAGGGAACAACCGGTCGTTTTGCAGGGCGAGGGTTTTGAATTTTTGAAAAAAAACAAGCTCCTGCGGCTGTGTCAGCGCCCGGTAGCAGTAATAATAAACAGCGATGGCGGGCTTCTCCAACAGCTCTTTTTTTTCTGCAAAAAGGAGCGCCTCCTCCAACATCCCAAAATCGTAGGACACATTGGAAACCGTTTGGTGCGACAACAGGAAGCAGGCCTGCCATAGTTTCCGGGCAAGGAAAGCCATGTCCAACTGCTTGGACAAAGCCTGCAAATGTTGGCTATCCACTTGTTTGAGGTCGTACTCGGAGCGGTATTTTTCCAGTGAAATGCGGAATTGTTTTTCAAAAAAATCGGCGTTGCGGAGCGGCTGCTGTTCGTGCAGGTCGGTGAGCTTGCCCCATGTCTGTTCAAAATGGAAAGCCAAGTTCCTCCTCCTGAAAATACTGGCCAGCCGGAGTTTTTCGGCCACTCCGTCGGCTGTGAAATCACTGACAGCGAGGTACTTGCAAAGCAACTGGAAAAGCTGGCTGATGAGCATGCGCATGCGGTGGTCGTCGTACTTGGCGGTAGGGAACAGCTTGGCAAAAGCCGCCTGTTTGCTGGGGGCGGGTTTGCCTTTTTTCAGGTACGGAACGAGGTAGTCAAAAAACAGCGGCAAGTCTGTTTTGTGATTGAAATAGGGCGAGCGGGCGAACTTTTTGAACTCCCTGATTTCTTTGTCGGTGACCGTCCTCAAAAGTTTCAGCAGGCGTGTTTTTTCCATAATCAATAAAAGATAGGCTTTGAAAGTAAAAAACATTCCAGTTTTGCGCAGCAAAACTATCTATTTTTTTGAGACAAAAAAATCCGGATATTTTAATAAAAACAATACTTTTCATTTTTTTTATAAAAAATAAATCCGCACAAAGTATCAAAAATGTCTTTGTTTGGGGAGGGATGTTGGGGCACTTTTGTACCGTCAGATAAATCAAAATCAAAATTTGAAAAAAGCAAAGGGCGAAGACAGGTGGAGCGCTCTAAAATATCAAGTTTATGCCTTGTTCCGTTCTTTGCTTTTTTTTACAAAAACATATCCCATGTTTGCAAAAATTTTTACACCTATGGTTAAAATCAAACTCCCGATTGCAATCTTTTTGCTGTTTGCAACTTTCCAATTGTCCTTTGCCCAGCCGGGGCTGGTTGTTACTGGAAACATCTCCACCGAAGCTGGCATTGGTGTCGAAGGCGTGCTCGTCTCTGCCGACGGCGGCAACGGCGGCTCTGCCTTCACCGATGCAAACGGCAACTATGAGCTGTCCCTCGAAGAAGGGATTGCACATACCATTAGCCCCTTTTCCAATGATGCCCCCCTTAACGGCGTCTCTACCCTTGATCTTGTCCTAACAGAAAGGCACACAGCAGGCACAGAGCTTTTCACCTCTCCCTACCAGTTGATTGCAGCCGATGTTGACCGATCAAATGAGGTAGATTTGAACGACTTGCTTACATTTGAGAACGCCATCCTCGGCATCACCTTTGGTTTCCCAAACAACACTTCCTGGAGGTTCGTTGATGCTGATTATGTCTTCCCCAACCCGTTGAACCCATTTGCGGAGCAATTTCCAGAAGTCGTCAATTTAAACGGCACATCTGGCACCGTGGCCAACGTGGATTTTGTAGCTGTCAAAACAGGGGACGTAAACGGAACGGCCATAGCGAACACCAGTTCTGGCAACAACAACTACTCGGGCATCACCGGGAACGTGTTCAACGACCTGAACGATGACTGCTTGCTGGACAACGGCGATGCCGGACTGGCTGGCTGGATAGTGGTAGCATCCGGCGACGAGGGGACGTTTTTTGGCACTTCGTCTTCCGATGGCAACTACTTTATTGCCATGCCGGACGGCACCTACAACATCTCCCTTGTGATGCCAAATGACCTCTGGACTGCCTGTACCCCAACTTTTGAAGACGTCGTGGTCGAATACCCAAGTGCGCAGATATTTGACTTCCCCGTCCAGGCCACTGCAAGCTGCCCATTCATGGAAGTTGACATGGCCACTTGGCTGTTGAGGCGCTGCTTTCCGGGTACCTATTCCGTCAATTATTGCAACACAGGAACAATAGATGCCAACGCTGCGCAAGTTGTCGTTGAACTTGACCCGTTTTTCGAGAACGTGCAAAGTACCCCGGCTTGGACTTCGGTAAACGGCAATACTTACACCTTTGACCTTGGAACAGTGGCTTCGGGGGAATGCGGCAGCATTTACTTTTCGTTCGATATAAGCTGCGATGCCGAACTCGGCCAGACCCATTGCAGCAGCGCCACCGTTTACCCCAACACGCCTTGCCCCCCTTCCAATACTTGGGACGGCGCCAACCTCCAGGTGACGGGCGATTGCTCGGGCGGCGAGGTTATTTTTACGGTGACCAATGTCGGTGAAGACATGCAAGCCCCCGTCAATTACGTGGTCATCGAAGACATCATGATCCAGATGAGCGCCGACGACCTTTTGCTCAATAGCGGAGAAAGTGTTACCATCCCCCGGACAGCCAACGGTTCTACTTGGCGGCTCATGGTCAATGAGGACGAAACGCACCCCTACGACGTGCTGAACAGTGTGGCCGTGGAAGGCTGCGGCACCAACAGCGAGGGCGAGGTCAGCCTCGGTTTTGTCACCCAGTATTCGGCGGGCGACGAAGAACCCTACCTTGATATTGACTGCACGGAAAACGTCGGTTCTTGGGACCCCAACGACAAGCAGGGCTTTCCCAGGGGCACTGAAGATGCACATTATATCGAAAAGGGACAGGACATAGAATACCTCATCCGTTTCCAAAACACTGGTTCGGACACGGCATTCAACGTGCGGGTCATAGACCGGATCGAAGCTGGCCTCGATGCGGCTACCATCCGCCCCGGGGCAAGCAGCCACCCCTATAAATTCGACATCACGGACGAAGGCCTGGTCATCTTCAGCTTCAACAATATCATGCTGCCCGACAGCAACGTGAACGAGGCAGCTTCGCATGGCTTTGTGAAATTCACCATCCAGCAAGAACCCGACCTTCCGCTCGGTACGACCCTCGAAAACGAAGCGGCCATTTACTTTGATTTCAACGAGCCGGTCATCACCAACCGCACCTTGCATACCATCGGCGAGAAGGTGGTCACGGTGTCGGCGCAGGAGGTTTTCGTTCCCGGAGTTGACCTGAATGTTTATCCAAACCCGTTTGACGGAGCGGCAACATTTGAAATCAAAGGGATGGACATTTTAAAAGGGGAATTGAAACTGTACAACCTCAATGGCCAACTGATGAAAAACCAATTGTTCCAAAGTTCCAGCTTCCGTTTTGATGGATCCGAGCTGCCAGAAGGCATGTATTTCTTTAGGATTGAAAATGAAAACGGCGTGGTCGCCTCTGGTAAGGTAGTGAAGTGATTAGTAATTAGTTGATTAGTGATTAGTCCGCCAAACCCCTGATAATGTGGCATTTAACCAAAAACTAAATGGTTAACTCATACTACTATACATCAACACCTTGTTAGAAAAAAAGTAAAGAGATTTCATTGAAAAAAGGGGAAGAAAGCATAGATATGTCTTTCACCAAAAAGATAAATTATGCTACTTCCACC
>DROJ01000143.1 GCA_011321935.1 Bacteroidota bacterium
CAAAAAGAAAAGAGCGGCGAAAAGCTCCTCCTCGAAGCCAAGCTGATATTATTGGGGGATGGCCGGGCGGGCAAAACATCGCTCGCCAACCGGCTCTTAAAAAAACCGCTGCCCACAGAAAAAGACCGCACGGAAGGGGTGGACATTATTATCGGGAAATATGAATTCCCGGTGGCCAATAATGAGGTATTTAAACTGCATATATGGGACTTCGCCGGGCAGGACAAATACAAACCGCTGCACCAGTTTTTTTATACCGAAAGCAGCCTGTATGTGATGGTGGCGGACAGCGGAAACCCCAAAACGGATTTTGACGATTGGATGCAAACGGCGGAATTGTTCGGCGAGGGCAGCCCGATGGTCTTGGTTTTAAATGAATTTAAAGAAGGCATGGGGAGGGGCAGTTTTGATGAGGGGCATTGGAGAAAACAGTTCCCGAATTTATTGAAAGAAGTGTTCCTCGTGAACCTCGGCACAAAAAAGAATTTTAAAGAATTAGAACATCATATACGGCTGCTGGCGCAAACGCTTCCGCATACCCAACATATATATCCAAAAAACTGGGCAGATATACGCAGCGAACTGGAAAGCCGGGAAGAGCAGTATATTTCATTAAAAGAATATTTTGGAATATGCGAAGGGCATGGTTTGCCGGAGGAAAACAGTGCGCTCATATTGAGTTCGGTTTTGCATAAAATAGGGGTATGCCTGCATTATCAGAAAAACCCTTTATTGGAGCAGTTTATTATTTTGAAAAATGAATGGGCGACCGAGGCGGTATATAAAATTTTAAAGGACAAAGAAGTCGGCGAAAACAAATGCGGCTTTTTCAATCATGCCGACCTCGAACGTATATGGTCGGAAAAAGAATACCGGTATATGCGCCCCCAATTATTGGCGCTGATGCAGCAATTTAAAATGGCCTATCCATTGCCGGGCAACCAAGAATTTGTCACCCCATATCTTTTGCCCATCGGGCGGAAAGCAGGCTGGGAATGGCCGGAAGCGGAGGCGCTCGAACTATATATCGAGTATGATTTTTTGCCGAAGGCATTGTTCACCCAATTTATTGTGAGCCGCCACAAGGATATTGACGAGGGGCGCACCTTGGTCTGGCGAAACGGCGTGGTGCTTCGTTGGCCGGGCGAGGCATTGGCCGAAATCACCCGCAGCAAACTGCAGGGGAAAAATGCTTTTTATATCCGCTCACAGGGTCGCAACCGGAAAGGGATGATGACGGTGGTTTTAAAAACATTCCGCGAACTGCACGCTGAATACAAAGGCATAAAAACAAAAGAAAAGGTCCCCTGTAATTGTGCCGGGTGCAAATCGGGAGAGAACAATCAACATTATTATGATTATAAAAATTTGAAAAAAAGACTGGAGCACAACCGCTCCCTCGACTGCGATGAATCATTTGCAGAAATAAATATTTTACAGCTTCTCGAAAACTATTTTATATTCGAAAAAATACAGCGCGGACGGCCATTGACCTTAAAAGAAAAAGTGGAATATACGCCCCCGCCAGAAACCAAAACATTGAAATTGTTCCTCGCTTCGTCTGCCGAATTAAAAGAGGAACGAAATGAAATAGAAATCGCCATCGGACGGAAAAACAAAATTTTGCGGAAGCAAAATATATTCATTGATTTAATGATTTGGGAGGACGGGAAATTCATCGGCAATTCTTTCCGCTCACAGGACAATTATAATCTGGAAATAGATGAGTGCGATTATTTTGTTTTATTGTTTTATTCCAAAGTCGGAAAATTCACCAAAGAAGAATATGAGCGGGCGAAAAAAAGATTTGATGAAAACGGTGTGCCCCGCATTAAAATATATCAGAAAAACATTGACCTCCCCGCCGACCTAAGCCGGAGGGATTTCAACAGCCGAAAGGATTTTATGGATGAATTAAATGAGGAAGAACATTTTCCTGAAAAATATAAAAACACGGACGGGTTGGTGCGTTCGCTGGAAAAAGATATTGATAAATTATTGTGATTTTTTCCGAGGTGTCACCTGTATTTATTTCTATATGTTCATCCCGAAGCCAGTTCGGGAAGAACATATAGAAATAAATACAGGTGACACCTCGGAAAATGCCCGCTCACCTTTTCACCAATTTAAGCACAGCCCTCCCCCCTTGTTCATTTATTATTTGCACAAAATAAATGCCCGCCGCCAAATCCTCCACATCCAATGGCACCAAATTATCGCCCGATTTCCCCGCAAAATATTGGGTGCGTATTTGTCCATTTATATTCGAGAGGTTAATGGTCAGGCGGCCGGGCTGTTCTAAAACGACGGACAAAGCGGCGGCATCCGCCACCGGGTTGGGCAGCAGTTCGGCGGTAAAAGGCGATGCCCCGACGGAGGTGGTCGGCACCAATATATGCGTCTCAATCCTCACCTTTCGGATGTCCTCCCGGTAAATAGTGACATCGGGGAGGAGGAGCAAAGAGTCCTCTTCGATGAAAGCAACTTCCTCGTCCGACAAAGTTTCCCCCGTTGCCAAATCGGTGACGGTAAAACGGACCACCTCGTTTCCGGTGGCACATGCCGGACAGACGAAAGGCGGGAAACGGCGCAAAACAATATCGGAAGTCAATTGCTCGACGGGGCAATTGTCGTTTCCAAAAACGGCATTGCCTTCCAGCCAGACGGTGGCCTTCCACTGTGGCCCGTAAAATGTCTCGTCGGTTTCCACGTCCTCCCATCGGTGGTACCCGCCCCAAGTGCCCCAGTCGTCGCCCACGCCGGAAGCGCCGGTGCCGGGGGTGCCATCTCCGGGGTCGTCGGCACCCGGCTGGAGGCGGTGGTTGAAAAAAGCGGGGAATGATTCATCCGCCCGGAAATGCGATTCTTCGTAAGCCACATTGTCGAGGATGGTCTGTTGGTCGGGCTGATTGCCGTTCAGCCAGTGGTCGCCACTGCCCGAGCCGGAGTTGAGGTTGTGCCCCCGCTCGCTCCAGAAAACCTGCACGCCCATGCCGAGGGAATCGGCGGCGCGGAAATTTTCCACCACCTCCTCGTCCCATCCCATCGCATTGTTGTTGTCGTTTTTGCCGTGCCAACAGCGGATGAGGGGCCAGTCCCTTTCCGGCGAGCAATTGTCAATCAAATTCCAGACCTCGGCAAAACCGACATGCCCGCCGTCCCGGTTGATGAGGTTGGTGGGGAAATTATCGGCCGTGGCCCCAAAAATGGCCTCGGAAGATTCGGTGACGGGGCCGCCAAAACCATTGCTCATGACCGAGGCCGAGGCATAATGGCGGGGATAGCATTTGGCCAGGGCCGTGGTGCCCGCCGAGCCCATGCTGTGCCCATTGATGTGGATGCGGTTGGTGTCAATATTGAAATTGCGGGCGAGCCAGCCGTCAATCCAAAGGTACCGGCGCTGGGTATAATTGACGATGGTGTCTGTGCCGTTCGGCAAATTACCGGACGAGAAGGGGTCCCAGTTTTTGCGCCAGCCAAAATGCCAGCTCCGCCCGCCGAGGTGTGGGCCGCCATTTCCCCGCCAGCCAATCAGCTTGTCGTCGTGCGCCAGCAAAACACCCTCTTCCGGTTTGATGTTGACGACGGCCCGGTTGCCCGCCAGTGATTGCCGCGCCGTGCCCTCTCCACCGTGGAGCCAAACGGAAAGGGGAACGGGCTCGGAAAAATCCAGCCCCACGGGCACACTGACCATGAAAAGGCTGGGCATCCCGTTTTTGGCCGCATTGGCCATGATGGGGAAATCGGGCCGGCCCTCCCATTGGTTCTGCCGCCCGTCGGCCCAGAGGGTATAGGCATGGCAGGTGAAGCCTGCGGCAAAAGGGGAGGGGAAAGTGGCCTGCAAATGGCACTCCACGGGGTCGCCGTCGGGGTCGTACTCAATGGGCACGGCCTCGTCGGTGATGTTCACGCCGGGGGTCACGGCCGTTTCGCCCCACTCGGCCACGGCAAAATAAAGCTCGTCGGACTCATGTGGCGTGCCCACAAAAAGGGCCTCGTTTCCCGCCAGTTGATAGGTGCCGCCCATGCCGTCGGGGATTCGGAAAGTGGCGGCGGTGTCCACCTGTTCTTTCAGGGTGAGGGGCAAATATTCAAAAGGGAACAAACGCCCGATGAGCAGGGCATCGTCGGTATTGGAAAAAGGATTTGGCGAGGCGTATATGGCGTAGGTCTCGGGAAAAGGGGGGGCCGTTTCCCAAATGACCCACACCTGCCCGTCGGCATACCATGCACGGACATTGGTCTGGGCGGAAAGCTTGGTGAAAGCGAGAGCGAGGAGGAAAAGTAGAGTTGGTCTCATGATATTATTTTCAGTTTTTTCCCCGAGGTGACACCTGTATTTATTCCTATATGTCCATCCCGAACTGGCTTCGGGATAGACATATAGGAATAAATACAGGTGTCACCTCGGAGGATGCGAGAAATGTATGCTTTGATGGTAAACGCTGCCGGAGGTTTAATCTGCTTAATGGTTTGTTCTCTACCGTACACTTTTTGCTTCTTTGACAAAAATAGTGTGGAGGGCAAGGCCGGAGGATTTAAATCCTCCTTTGTTTGGAATCCTATCGGACTGGAAAGCAGTAGTTTGGAAAACCTTTGACAGAGGAGGATTTAGATCCTCCGGCTTTTACCACGGAATTTGTCAAAGAAACCAAAAGTGTACGGTAGAGAATTGGTTTGCAAAGATATTTCAGCACATTAATTTTTTGACAACTTCTTTGTACCTGTTCCCTTAACAAAACAATCCGGTTTTCCCGTACCTTCATCCTTTCAAAAAACAAAACACCCCCAACTATGGAAAACTCAGAAGGCAGAACGCCCCGCCCCCCGCACCACCCCCACGACATGCTGTTCAAGGCCGTGTTCAAGCAGCCCTCCAATGTGAGGGAACTGTTGG
>DROJ01000144.1 GCA_011321935.1 Bacteroidota bacterium
CGTTCAGTTCATATCCGCCTTCCACCGAACCGCCGATATTAAAATGGTCGGCAGGCGATGGCTTGGCCGTAATTATATTCATAATGCCGCCCATCGTTTGGCCATACCTCACACTGAACGGGCCTTTGATTAATTCAATATTTTCCACCTCCTCCGGGATGACGTGTGTGGTGATCGGATCCATGCGGTTGGGGCAGGCGTGCATGACTTGTATGCCGCCATCGTATTGCACATTTAATTGTTCGTTGCGAAAAGAACGGAAAACGGGATCCATTGCATAGCCGCCTCTTTTCACTACATTAAAACCCGGAACATCACGGAACATATCGCCGACATCTCGTGGTTGACTAATCTTTTTTGTCGGGTCGTTTATTATATCGGATTGTGCAGTTTGCCGGGTCGGCATATCCGTTACCAATATTTCTTCGATAATGATCGGCGCTTCTTTTAATTTAATTTGCAGGTTTTTTAATTCCTCTTTTTTAATTGTTTTATTAAACAGCTCAAACCCGATATGTTCAGCGCGTATGGAATAAAAATCTTGCTGCGGAACGGATATTTCAAAATATCCTTTTTCGTCTGTAAAAACCCCAGTTTCGAGGTCGTTGAAATAAATAGAAGCATAGCTCAACGATGCCTTTGCACCGTCGCTGATTACCTGTCCCTTGACGGTAATGTTTTGCGCCAGCAAAAAAAATGGCGAAATAAATAATATGGCGAATAGTATTTTTTTCATTTTATTTTCTTTTTCGTTTTAGAAACAACCACCCGTTCCTAATGCTCCGCTTAAACGAGAAGCCAAAGGAAAAAGGAAGTTGAATACAAGTTTGTTTTTTTGTAACTATACTGCACCATTTTAGGTTTTGTGCATTGAGGGCTGGTTCTCCCCTTCTGGGGCTGGGGGCTGGCGAGGGCAAATGCACAAAACCTAAAATGGTGCAGTATATTTACCAGCCCCAGCGGGGCGACCATGTTTGTAGAAAATATTTGCAGTCATGTTCATAGCCCCAGCGGGGCGGTCATGTTGCCCCTCAAAAAATATGACCGCCCCGCTGGGGCTATAAAAAAAGACGCATTATTTCTACAAACATAGTCGCCCCGCTGGGGCTGGTAAATAGTTGCGTTTTTTTTTAATCAAACTTGTTTAGGCGGATGAAATACGAAAAAGAGTGGATCGAAGGCATATCCGATTTTATAAAAAAAAGATATACGCTTGTTTCTGTTTATAGCAGGTTTTTTTATTTTAAATAAATCAGTGCATGTTTTGATATAAGTAAGCCGCTCTTCCATCGGCGGCAAAACGGGGATGTTTTCCTGTTCGTCGCTTGCCCCTTCCAGTACTTTTGCCAAATAACATCTCCCTGCGCAGGTATATTCTTTTTTGTTTTTATTGACGCAGAAATGTTCCGTTATATCGGCCTTGTTCAACATATACCAAACGCCTATCAATGCCTCCCTGCCGGACTGCAGGCCGATAGCTGAAATCAATAATATGGCAAGGCATTTTTTTAGCATGAAAAATTTAACGTATATTGAGTTTTAATTTAAATTTTGGTGGCGTAAAATAATGAGTGATGATCTTGGCATAGGTTTACTAAACTTTAAAAGTTTAGTAAACCTTATCATGAAAAATTTAACGTATATTGAGTTTTAATTTAAATTTTGGTGGCGTAAAATAATGAGTGATGATCTTGGCATAGGTTTACTAAACTTTTAAAGTTTAGTAAACCTTATCACTCACTAATTGGCACTACCTAAATTTTTAATCTTTTTCATTGCCGGCCTATTGTCCAGCACATTTTTCGGGGTAAATACGGGGCTTACTTTTTCTGAAAAATTAATCAGGTCAACAAATAAACTTCGCAGCAGCACCATTGCTTCCGGGGTTTGGTTGACCACAAAATTAAATAGTTTTACGGGGCGGTAGGCCACATCGCCCACGCCGTCCCTGTCGAGGTCGTAGCCGTTGTATTCGCTCCAATAATTACCGTCGAATTTATTGTCGTTCGCATTGTTGTTGACGGAGAGGTCGAAAGTATTGGACAGGAAATTGTTTTTTGAAATAATGTTGTCGAGGCAGCCGCCCGATATTTTTATTGCCCAGCCATTTCGGTTAAAATCATTGTGGGTATAATTGATCCTGGCGCATCCTTCCACATAAATACCGATGGTGTTTTCTTTAAAAGTATTGTTTTTGATGTCTGCGTCGTTTATTTCTTTGAGCAAGAGACCATAGGACGACTGTCCCCAATTATGCTCGAATATGTTTTCCCACATGTTTATTTTTTTGGAAAACATGACGGCCACTCCGGCGCCGTTGTTCATGAACTTGTTTTTATAATAATTGTCATTATTGGAAAACATAAAGTGGAGCCCGTACCGCAGGTTGTGTTCGCTGAAATTGTTCCTTATCAAACTGCTGTCAACAAATTCAAAATAGATACCGTCGCGGTGCCCGGTTGCGTGGTTGTTTTCCAGCAACATATTTTTGCAGTACCAAAGGTGGATGGCATTGCCGGAAGAATTTTCCTGCACCGCCTGTCCCTTAATTTCGTTGTTGCTTATTTCCCCTTCTTTTGAATGTTCCAGGTATATCCCGAAAAAAGTATTGAACAGTTTATTGTTTTTGACTTTAAAATTTTTCACTCTTTTCATGCGGATGCCCGCCCGGTCTTCGGTATAGCTGGTGCCGACATTTTGTATTTGCAGGCCATCTATTGTCACCCCGTCGGCGATGACGGTCAATATTTCGGTTTCGTTGTTTCCATCCAAAACAGGGTAGCCAATACCGCGCAGGGTCAGCGCTTTTCTGATAATAATATTCCCCTCTTTATAAGTCCCTTTTTTAATTTCAATAATATCGCCATCGGCAGCAATGTCAACGGCTTTTTTAATGGAAGATATTTCGCAGGAAGGGCAAACTATTATTGTCCGCGCATCGCCGGGCAACGCAAATATGGCAAGCAAAAAAAGGAACAGCGGATATGGTGCATGTCTGTGCATAATCAATTCTTCAATGTATTGTATTTATTGGAGACTGTTGCAAGGCATGTCTCCATGCCCTTCCAAAAGAGGGGGAATTTGCCACAGGCATCCCTTTGGGATATTCCCCCTCTCTCCTCTCCAAAGAAAATTATTTTTTAAGCTCCGGCAACAACATCACTTTGTCAACGACGTGGACTAAGCCGTTGGAGGCTTCCACTGTGCCGATTATTTTGCCGCCGTCAACATATATATCGTCCCCTTTTTTTTCAACATTCACATAATGGCCGCTGGCCATAAAAAGGCGTTGGCCGTCTTTGAGCAGGGCTTTGGTATATTTGCCTGGTGCCGCATGGAATTTGATCAGCCGTGCCAATAATTTTTTATTTTCGGGCTTCAACAAATTATCCACCGTGCCATCTGGCAAAGCTGCAAAAGCCTCGTTGGTCGGGGCAAAAACAGTGAGCGGCCCGGCGTTGACCAATACGTTTTCCAATTCGGCGGCCTGTACTGCGGCGACCAATGTCGTATGGTCTTTAGAGCCGATGGCTATTTGCAGGATATTTTTTTTGGAAGATGGATCTTGCACATCTGCCTGCCCTTTTTTATGGCCTGCGTCAGATGCGGCACTGCCGTTTGCAGCGGTGTTTGCTTCCGGTGCGCTTTGCTGGCATGCAAAAAAAGCAAAGGCAAAAAGGCTTGCTGTTATTAAATGAAGGATTTTCATGTTCGGTTGATTTTTTTTTATTAATGAATATCTCATTCTTATGTAAAAGGGTATTTAAGGGTATTAAAAGGGTATTAAAAGGGTATTGGGTATTTAAGGGTATTAAAAGGGTATTAAAAAGGTATTGGGTATTAAAGGTATTATGGGAATTATGGGAATTATGGGAATTGGCCTAATACCAATAATACCTTTAATACCCAATACCCTTTTAATACTTTTTTAATACCCTTCTAATCCCTTTAATATCATTTTTTAATACCCTTAATCCCGCTGTTTTTCAAGCTGTCCCAATCGTATATTTCGCCGCCTTTTTTTTCTTTAGTTTCGGAGGCGGCTTTTTCATTTTCAAAAGCAGTTAAAAAGGCGCCCATCGGGCTTGGTATATTTTGGCTGACCAAAAAATAACTGCTGCGTGCGTCTATCAACTTTTTGGGGCGGTTGTAATCGTTGACCAGAAGAAAAGCATATTCTTTGTCCTTGTTTTCAAGTTCAAAATTGACCATGCATTCTATGGCGTCAAACTTATACACCTTGCCTTTGTCAGTCACGGCCTCGGCGGCATGTTGTGCGTCCATGATGGTCATTTTACAATAATGGCAAACATCGTGGCCGTACTCTATGTCCTTAGGCGACGGAGTGCAGGCCGACAGCAGCAGGCTTGCCATTATCGGCAATAGAATCAGCTTTTTCATTTCTGCTCAATTTATTTTTCAGCCACCAAGCTGCCGCTGCCAATGCAATGGAAGCCCCGGCAAAATAGCCGCCGATATGTGGAATAGATATCGCGGTGAAATTCAAAATATATTTAGTACCGATCAGTGGCGGTTGAAAAGATGCACCCGGTATTTTTATGGGCGCCTTTGGGCTGAGGTTGTGGCCATAATCATATTCCCATAAATAAAAATCGTAAAAGCCGGCTACCGACAGGGCGATCATCAACAATGCCCATCCGAGATATACTTTTGAGCGGTTGACCGCAGCCGCTATCAATGCCAAAACGGCCATCGCCCCGATTACCATCGGGAAATATTTCAGCTCCGGAATGGCATCCGGCTCGATGAATTTCATGCCCACATAGTGGTTGAGGATGTTGATATTCTGGATGGTACTTGGGGTATCGCCCCCGATTTTGTTGATCCAGATATGCATGGTTACGCCATGCGGATATTGCGGCGCAATCAAAATGATCTGCCACATCGGGAACACAAAAAGCATTAACAAGGCCACTGCTGCGGCGACCATTAAAATCCGTGGTAAATGTTTCATTAAATAAATGGTTAAACGGCTACATGGCCGAATGGCCGAACGGTTCTGAAAAACCATTTAACCATTCAACCATTCAACCATTTAGCTTATTGGAAAAACTCATCTTCGCCCAAACCCCATTTGATAGGCGTGTTCGAGCCTTTTGGAGAAACCCGTACATAGCCCTGCATTTCCTGGTGCAAAGCAGAGCAGAAATCGGTGCAGTAGAACGGGATGACGCCCTCTTGTTTTGGCTCCCAGAAGAAGGTCTCGGTCTGTCCGCCCATTATCAACAACTCGGCATTGTTGGCACCCAATACGGCAAAGCCGTGGGGCACGTCCCAGTCCTGTTCGAGGTTGGTGACGTGGAAATATACCTTGTCTCCGACCTTCACACCTTCGATGTTGTCAGGGGCAAAGTGGCTCCTGATGGTGGTCATGTAAACGTGGACGGTATTGCCCTCTCTCACCACTTTTGTCTCTTTTTCGCCCAATGCCCGGTAAGGGTGTTCGTTCTCTTCAAGTGGATAGAATTTCTTGATGTTCGGAACGATCCGGTCGGCTGAAATGGCCTGTGCATAGTGAGGCTCGCCCATGGTAGGGAAGTCGAGCAACAGCTTCATCTTGTCGCCGGAAATGTCGTACAGTTGGGCTGCATGGCAGAGTTCCGGGCCAGTTGGCAGGTACCGGTCTTTGGTTATTTTGTTCAAAGCCATGAGGTATTTGCCCTGTGGTTTTTGGGAGTCGCCGCCCGGTACGCACAAGTGCCCGATGGAATAATAGGTGGGCGTGCGGTCGAGTACTTCCCAAGTGCCGACCTTCCATTTGACCACTTCGGAGGAGATGAAAAAGGAAGTATAGGCATTGCCGTTGTTGTCAAATTCAGTGTGGAGAGGGCCGAGGCCGGGTTCTTCGACCACGCCTGCAAGCACCTCCTCAAACTTCAGTACAGGCACTCCTTCTATTTCTTTTTCAAAAGCCTTGTTTTCAATGGCTTTCTGCATTTTGCTGAACGAGTGGACGGTCAAGTTGGCCGACAGTTTTCCGTTCCCGACGATATATTCTCCCGTCGGGTCAACGTCAACTCCGTGGGGCGACTTTGGCGTGGGGAGGAAGTAAACGAGGCCGGGGCAATCGGCCGGGGTAAGCACTTTCACCTTCTTCATCATGGTAGAAGTAGCGGTATGCGTTTTTTCGTTGTAAACGTTGTGGGCATATTTGGCGGGCACTTCTTTGAATTTGCCCTGCTTGATGTATTCTTCTGCTTTTTTCCAGTTGACGGCAGCTATAAAGTCCTTGTCATTTTGCGAAGCGGCCACTTCCAGGAGCGAGTTTTTCTGCTCTGTGTTGTACGAAGTGAAGAAAGTCCAGCCATGCGATTTTCCTTTGCCGGAGTGGGCCAGGTCATAGTCGAAGGCAGGCAGGAGTATCTGGAAAGCAATTTCCATTTCGCCATCCTTGCCCACCTTGATATAAGATAGCACGCCCTTGAAATTCTCGGCATAAGAATCAATAGCAACGTCTCTCTGTGGATACGGTACGCTGAAACGGGTTCCCGCAACCACATATTCAGTGTTCATGGTAGTAAAGGGCGAACTGTGGTTTCCGCCACTGTTCGGTATTTCGATGATCTCGACCGTTTCGAAAGTGGTCAGGTCAATACGTGCGATGCGCGGCGTATTGTTTCCATTGATAAACAACCAACGCCCGTCGGTTTCGCCATTGGTCTGCGAAAGCTCAGGGTGGTGCGAATCGTCCCAGGGCACAAAGCCGTGGGAAGTGTTCAACATCGGTTTGGTCTCCTCGTTGAAACCATATCCCTTTTCGCCGTCAACGGAAAAAACGGGGATGGTCTTGAACAGGCGCCCGGAAGGCAATCCGTGAACGGTAACTTGCCCGCTGAAACCTCCCGACATGAAGGCGTAAAATTCATCGTACTCTCCGGGGGCTACATATACTTGCGATGCGACATCGCCCGATAGCACGCCGGCGCCGCCACCCCTGTTGGGCGCTTGGTTATTGCAGCTTGTGAGCAATAAAAAGCTAATTACCAGCACGGCGGAAAATGCTGAATGCACATAGCCAAAATGACTTTTCATAATTTTTCGTTTAATAGTTAGTTTGAAAAAATAATAGGTTCGGAATTGAAAAAAGACAAAACACTTTTATTATATGGTTAAATAAATCAGCCCTTCAATAGAAGATGTTTTCATCTTTTTTACAAAGCAACAACAAAGCGGGTTTTTTAAAGGTGATGAAAATCATGTGCGGGGTTGATATTTATCAGGCTACCCCTAACCCATTATTTATCAACACCTTATAGTGCTCTTATTTTTATTTCGACAAATATTTTTTCAATTAACTAAAAATACAGCATCATTTCCGTTGCCGATAAAAAGATTTTTTTGTCCTTTATTAATTAGCCTATATATTTGCGCCATAAATTGGTTTATATGTTTTCAAAAACTTGTAAATATGGCATACGTGCCGTTTTATTTTTAGCGGTCAATACCGATAAAAACAAAAAAATAGGGGTGATAGAAATAGCTGAAAGACTGGAAGTGCCCCGGCATTTTTTGGGAAAGGTGTTACAGGTTTTAAAAAAAGAAGGATTGATATCCTCTATTAAAGGGCCGGGCGGCGGTTTTTATTTGAGCAAAGAAAACAGGAAGGCAAATATCGAAGATATAGTGGAGTGCCTGGACGGGCCATCCCTATTGAACGCATGTGTACTAGGGCTGCCCAATTGCTCTGACGAAAACCCCTGCCCCCTGCATTTTCAGGCATATGCCTGCCGGCATGGTTTGCAATATCAATTGCGGCACCAGAGCATTGATGAACTGGCGAGGAAAATAAGGAGGGAGGAAATAAGGATATGATGCGCTTCAAAAATTAAGAGAGTTGGAAATAAATCAAAAATATACAGCTCCCCATTATCGGAGCAATATATTTTTGATTTATTTTCGCAATAATCAAAACCTATATTTCTAAAATTTCGAACAAAAAAATTAATCATGAAAAAATTTTTGTTATTTTTTGCACTCAGTATTTTCTTTTTTGCCTGCGGTGGCGACTCGGCAAAGGACAGCTCTTCCAGCAATGCGCCAAAGCCCAAAAGCATGGTCGCCGATGAACCCGCCGACGACGGCAAAGGTATCGGCGAAATAACCCACGTTGACCTCAACGACCCTTTGGATGCTGCAATGGTCGAAAAAGGGAAAGGCATTTACGAGATGAAATGTGCCGCCTGCCACAAACTCACCGACCAACGGGTAGTAGGCCCGGGTTGGAAAGGCGTCACCAAAATTCGCAAACCAGAATGGATCATGAACATGATCACCAACGCCGATGTGATGCTGGAAAAAGACCCTGCCGCACAGGAATTGCTGAAAGAATGCCTGGTGCGCATGCCCAACCAAAATATTTCCATTGAAGATGCCAGGGCTGTGCTGGAATTTATGTTCCAGAATGACGCGGGGTAAAAAATGAAAATTAAAATTAAAATTAAAATAGCTTGCCCCGAAACCTCGGGGAAAATGAAAAATTCCATCCGCTGTATTGCTTGAGATTCGGTTCTTATTCTTTTATTGAACCACTCCCAAGCAATACAACGGGCGGAGTTTTTAATTTTAATTTTCATTTTAATTTAAAAAGGCCGCCCCAAACGGGGCGGCCTTTTTTTATTTTGCATGATGACCTATTGGGCGTAATTTC
>DROJ01000145.1 GCA_011321935.1 Bacteroidota bacterium
CTGAGAAATCAGCCCGGTGCCAAAGAGGTTTTATAAGGGGTGGAGGTACTCCTTTCCGTCCTGCCGGCATTGTTTGGCAAATGTTTTGCAAAAGAACCTCCGTATGGCATTTCTGCCAACCCCCCTCCCTCAAGGCAATATAATATTTTGCTCCCCTTTACCGGCGTCGTTCATTTATTGTCCTGCCACTATGCTATGAACTTTCAACTCGCAATCCGGGACATTTCTCCACTACTGTAAAAACAATCTGCCGGAAATCCGAAAGTTCCACAACTCAATCCGTGCACAGGATAGGCCGCACCATACCCCCGGCTATACCGGTGCTCCTCCCCCCTCTCCTCCCGTTTTTGGAAACCATTTAATAACCATGAACATGAGCCGAATTTTTTACACCTGTCTCACATCGCTTCTCCTCTTTACCATTGTTTTTTGTGCCAATGCCAAAGACCGGATCCCCTTTCGCCTGGAAGGCAACCTGCTCCTTATCAAAGCCACCATTAACGGGCAAACAGGCGAATTTATCCTCGACACGGGCGCCCCTGACCTCATTCTCAACGAGGCCCGCTTTAAGGGCATACGGGTTCCTTGGGAGGATAAAAATATTGCTGATTTCCACGGCCACGTTTCAGCAGTAAAATACTACGCCATTAATCAATTCTCTATGGGCGGGTTGTCTTTTAAAAAACAATATGCACTCACTATTGACCTCTCCTCCGTCGAAAAGACCAAAGGTATTTACCTGCTCGGCATCATCGGTTATTCCATTTTGAAAGAACTGAATATGATGTTCGATTTCGACCGGCAGGAACTGAGTTTTACCCGGTCCCGAAAAAAATGCAAGGAACTTCTGAGTGATGAAATCCCCCAAGCCACCTTTGACCTCCGTTTCAGCGGGCACATCCCCTTTCTAATTGCCAACGTCGGCAAAAAGAAACTCCGGTTGGGCATTGACACAGGGGCCGAAATCAACATCCTCGACAACAGGGCCTTAAAACACACTTCTACCCATTTTGACCAAACAAAAAAACTAAAAGTAAAAGTAAAAGGCGTCGGACACCATCAAAAAACCGCCAATGCCGGCACCTTGCAGAATCTCCACATCCACGGCCACCCCGTCGGCCCGATTGACGTGACCCTCATCAGCATCCGCCCGCTCAATGAAAGCCTTTCCGTTGCCCTCAACGGCCTGCTCGGCATCCCCTTCCTCAAAAGAGGAAAAGTCGGGATTGATTATAAAAAACGCAAACTATACCTATGGAAACCCGACGGCCAACTCGCCAACAACCAACCGGAAGAAGGACTGGAAGTATTGGTGGAAGGAGAAGGGCAGTAATGGAGGTTAACTGCTCTGCCCCGCCTTTCAAATCAAACCTTCACGCTCACAAAGTAGCGCGGGTTTCCTAACCCGCAAGCCCTCCCCCCATCTATACTCAAAACAAACTTCCCTGCTCACCCACATCGAACTCAACAGTATCTCCGGCTTTCAGGGAGGAGGCGTTGCTTTTTTGTTTGCCTGTTTTTTTTGTAGTCGTTTTGTTGGTGGAGGGTGTTTTGGCAGGGGGTGCGGCGGGTGGTTGTGTTGTTGAGGTGGTTTGGTTGTGCAATTCGGTAGTTTTCAGGATTTTAAAATCTCCCAATTTTTTTCCGAGTGCTTTCCATCCTTTTATATCAACGAAGGAGGCTGGTTCGAGTGTTTTTTCCCGTTTGGCATTTTTCTGTTTGTAGCTATACTTCACCACCGGGTTTTCGGAGGCCGTGGCATAGTATAGTTTAGACGATTTGTGGTCGGTGATAAAGGAGTAGCGCTGGTCCACCGAAGTGGTTTCGATGTAAAAGCGTTTGACCATCGTCCGGTTTTTATTGCCGTCGAAATAGACAGCGGAGACGGGAGCATCGGGGTCGAATTTGTGGATATAGAGGAGGTCTTTAGGTTCGTAGCGGCGCGACATTTCCACATAGTTGAGTTCGTAAGTGCCGTCTTTATAGATGGCGAGGATGGCCTCTCCGGTATCAAACTCGCCGAGGAAGCGGCCGCGGCCTTCGGTATTGAGGCGGCCGCTCACTTCGTCCATCCATATTTTGAGGGCGCCAATGGTGGAGTGTCCTTCTTCCTTGAGCACTACTTTTTTCACCGGGTATCTGGTAACGATATTGCCGCCAGCGCCGCGTCCTTTTATTTCCAGATCGCTAAATCCGTAATCGAACACTTTGGTGCGCGCTCGGCAATTGGGGGAGAGGGTAATGGTGACGAGTTCGGCCTCGCCGTTGGGATTGGCAGAGAAGTAGAGCACTTTATTTTTGGGATCGCCGCTTTTGGTCAGGTCGTATTCTTTGTCGCGGGTGATGGCCGTAACGTTGAATCGTTTGGCAAAGGCACGGCCTTTTTTGGCATCCCAATAAATCATATTATAGGTGGTGCGCTCATCGCCCTTTTTCCACACGGCCACATGGAGAATATTTTTACCGACAAAGGTTTTGTCGGCAATCCGGGTGACGAGAAATTTGCCGTCTTTTCGGAAAACGATAATGTCGTCGATATCGGAACAGTCGGTGACGAACTCATTTTTTCTCAGGCCCGTACCGATAAAGCCTTCTTTGCGGTCCACGTACAATTTGGCATTATTGGCTACGACGGCTGCGGCTTTGATGGTTTCAAAACTGGTGATTTTGGTACGGCGTTCCCTGCCCTTGCCGAATTTGTCGAGCAGCATTTGGTAGTAGTCAATGGTGTATTCGACGAGGTGGGCGAGGTTGTGTCTGACCTGCTCCAGTTCATCAATGATTTTTTCGATGAGTTGGTCGGCCTTAAAGGAATTGTATTTAGAGATTCGTTTGATGCGGATTTCCGTCAGGCGGGTGATGTCGTCGTCGTTGAGGTCGCGGAAAAGTTCAAGGCGTTTGTCTCCTTTTTTGGCGGGGTCGGAGGGAGTGGCCACATATTTTTTCATCTCCCTGTATATGGTGCTCACGACTTCTTCCCAGCTTTCGCATTCTTCTATCTGATGATAAATCCGGTTTTCGATAAATATTTTTTCGAGGCTGGCAAAGAACCATTTTTCTTCCAATTCGTGTTGGCGGATTTCCAGTTCCTGCCGCAGGAGGTCTTTGGTTTTGGCGGTGCATATTTTGAGCAGTTCTTCTACCTTGATAAAGACCGGCTTATTGTCCACGATGACGCAGCAATTGGGCGATATGGATACCTCGCAATTGGAAAAGGCATAGAGCGCATCAATGGTCACATCGGGCGAAACACCGGGGGCGAGTTGGATGGCAATTTCGACGTGTTCAGCGGTGTTGTCGTCAATCTTTTTTATTTTGATTTTTCCCTTTTCGACGGCTTTTTGAATACTGTCAATGAGCGAAGAAGTAGTCACGCCGTAGGGGAGGTCTTTTATGAGGAGGCGATTTTTGTCGGCTTTTTCGATAGCTGCCCTGACCTTCACCCTGCCGCCGCGCTGGCCTCCGTTGTATTCGCTGACGTCAATGGAGCCACCCGTCATAAAGTCGGGGTATATTTTGACCCTTTTTTCTTTTAAAATATCAATGGATGCTTTGCACAATTCGACGAAATTATGGGGCAGTATTTTGGTGGAAAGCCCCACGGCGATGCCGTCGGCCCCTTGTGCAAGCACGAGGGGAAATTTCATGGGCAGGTTGATAGGTTCTTTTTTTCTGCCGTCGTAACTGAGTTGCCAGTCGGTAGTTTGCGGGTTGAAGGCCACCGTGAGCGCAAATTTGGTGAGCCGCGCTTCGATGTAACGGGGGGCGGCGGCAGAGTCGCCGGTGCGGTAGTCGCCCCAGTTTCCCTGTGTATCAATGAGGAGGTCTTTTTGGCCCAGGTTGACCAATGCATCACCGATGGCGGCGTCGCCGTGAGGGTGGTACTGCATGGTATTGCCGATGATGTTGGCCACTTTGTGGTAGCGGCCATCCTCTTTTTCGTACATGGCGTGGAGTATGCGCCGCTGAACGGGTTTGAGGCCGTCTTCCATGGCCGGCACGGCCCGTTCGAGAATGACGTAGCTGGCATAGTCGAGGAAATAATCCTCGTACATATTCGAAATAGTTGTAATATGGGCATTCCCGTTTCCGTTGTCGTTGGGTGGAACAATAGCGGCTGTTTTACTACCGTTGGATTGATTTTTTTTCGACATACTTTTGCGAATAGTCAACTTTTAGTGCAGCAATCAGTGATTGGAGGTTTGACCCGCAAAAGTAAGCATTCGTTTTTTATTTTAAAAACAAAATGTTTGCTATTTATAAAATGTTTTGTTTGCAGTTTGCCGGTTCGGAGGGCGAGAGAGGTAAGCACTACGAACAACCCCGTCTTGTTTGCCCCCGAAGGCTTTCGGGGCTACCAGTTCTTCGACTACTTCTCTGACTGCAATCGAAAACCGCCGAATCTGAATACGACCCAGCAATTCCCAAGATGAGTAAAAATGCTAACTTTGAATCAAAAATTCGGACATGAGTAAAAGAAAAGCCAGTCGAAAAGTCCTGAAAAGTCTAAAAATAGATTCCCTGATAGGATGGTTACAGGTCAAATTCACACGATTTACAGAGTATCGGGCTAAGAACCGTAGCGTACAACTGGTGGATGCTTTATTAAGTGGCTTTGCAATGTTTTCTCTCAAAGACCCGTCGTTGTTATTTTTTAACAATAGTTGCACGGAGCGGGGGAGCAACCTGAAAAATGTGTACAAAATAAACAAAGTGCCCTCAGATAGTGGGATGCGGACGATATTGGACAAGGTAGAAATATCTGATTTCAAAAGCATCTTCCGGGGCTTGGTCGCCAAACTGCGCCAGGCAGGTGTCTGGAAGGAGTACGAATATTATCAGGGCCATATCATATGCAGCATTGACGGGGTGCACCATTTCAGTTCGGAAAGGGTACACTGTGAGCAATGTCTGGTATATGAGAAAAAAAACGGTCAAAAGGAATACCGGCATTATATGTTGAGCGGGTCGATAGTGCACCCGGATAAAAAGGAAGTTATGCCGGTGGTGCACGAACCAATAGTCAAACAGGACGGGAGTGAGAAAAATGACTGTGAGCGCAGTGCGGCCAAACGGCTGCTGCCACAGTTACGTCAGCAATTCAAATCAGAAAATATAGCAGTGGTGGAAGATGCCATCGGGGCCAACGGACCACATATACGAGCCATTCAAAAAGAAGGCTTTCGTTTTGTCATCGGGGTAAAACCGGATGGGAACAAATACCTGTTCGAGCTGATGGAACGGCTTGAGGCACAAGGGGACATACACCATCACGAGATTGAAAAGAACGGCCTGTTGCACCGGTTTCGCTATGCAAACGACCTGCCCCTGAATTCGGACAACCGGGATGTGCGGGTCAATTTTTTGGAATATTGGCAAGAGGATCCTACGGGCAAAAAACGGGGGCGTCATTTCAGTTGGATAACAGATTTCAAGCTGACAAAAGTGAGTGTTTATCCGGTGATGCGCATGGGCAGAAGCCGTTGGAAAATAGAGAATGAAACATTTAATACGTTGAAAAACCAAGGATATAATTTTGAGCATAATTACGGTCATGGAAATAATAGCTTGTGCACCGTATTGGCTTTATTGATGATGCTTGCATTTTGGGTGGATCAGATACAGCAGGGGTGGAACGAATTTTTCAAAGCTGCCTGGGACAAGGCACAAACGAAAGTGGCTTTATGGGAGAAAGTCAGAGGCAAATTCAATGAATTTGTAGTGGCTTCCATGGAGGTGATATACCTGCTAATAATCGGTCGGATTAAAGTCAAATATGAGTATTATGAGGATAGTGGATAAAGCAGTACCTGATGAATTTTAGGTGAGAAAAACAGACGGATTTTCATTCAACCAGGGCACCAATGCGTTTTGTCTGCCAAGGGGAGGGGATTGCCATTGACTTGTGTTCAGGCAGTTACAGAACGAAAATACCCGACTCGCTTACTGACTATTGCCAAAAAAATCATTGAAAAATTGTATTTATGAGAAATAAGACCAGCCCATGAATCATGCTGCACCCCAAAATGGGAATTGCTGCTCAACTTGGGTTATGCTACTTCAACCGCTGATTTTCAATGTTCTAAAATCCCAACATGCTCTTAGAAAAAAACAAAGTGGCCGCTTGAAGGTGGTACAAGAGGCCGAACCCGGCTTTTTAAACAAATGAAAAGCTCTTTAAACGAATAAAAAATTTCATAAAAACAGTAAAGCACCCTACCTTTAGCCGTATCTGTTTTTCTGCAAGGGCTCGGCCGCAGGGCTTCCCGGAAACCAATTCCCTTCCTTTAGAGCTTTTCAGTTGAAACCACATCCAAAAGCACTCCTTTTGGAACAACCATTCAAATCATGGCAAACAACCAGATCCTCCAACGTATCAAGGCCATACAGGCGCGCCTGGGCCTCGTGGCCGATGGCATCATTGGCCCGGCTACCCTCACCGCACTGGAAAACACCATCGGGCAGGTGCTTGGTCCGCCTGTCAGGCCCGTTGCCCATCAAATGAAAATTTCCCGTAAGGGGCTGGAGCAGATCATCCAATTTGAGATCGGCACAAAAGCATATTACAACCGGAAGCTGAAATCGCCCGTTTGGCCGGGCGGGCAAAGCGGCGTGACCATCGGCATCGGCTATGACCTGGGCTACCACAACCAAAGGCAGATTGCCAGCGACTGGAAAGGTCGGGTGGACGATGCCGACCTCAAGGGCTTGCTCAAAGTATCGGGCATCAAGGGGCGTGCCGCCAAAAGGAAATCCACTTCCCTCCGCCATATCTCCATCCCTTACCAAGTGTCACAAGAAGTGTTTTTGACCCGCGTACTGCCCGATTTTGCGAAGAAGACAAAACGCGCTTTCCCCGGCGTGGAAGCACTGCCGCCCGATGCACAGGCCATGCTACTGTCGCTCGTGTTCAACCGGGGGCCAGGCATGGCCAACAACGACAGACGCCGCGAAATGAGGAACATCAGGTTGCTCGTCCCGTCGGGCAACCTCTCTGCCATTGCCGCCGAAGTGCGTTCAATGATCCGTATCTGGAAAGGCCAAAACATTGAAAGAACGATGACCAGGCGCCGCAACGACGAAGCCGAACTGATCGAAAATGCGCGGGACGAAAGCACTTTGCCGGAAGCGGAGATCATCCTGGTATGAGTTGGTAGCATAGCCTTCAGGCTGTTGTGGCCACTACCGTTTACGGCGATATGAGCGTCGCCGACCGGAACAGCCTGAGAGCTGTGTTGCCAGGAAGGCCGCAGGCAAAGTTTCCTGAATTATGCTAAATTTCCGCATGAAAAAAATCCAGCTCCAAAGTTTACCTTTTTCCCATCTTTTTTTGCAACCGGCCACTCCCGGCACCTCGCAGCCAACCAAGCGCCTGAACCGACGCTGGAAAGCCTGTACAACGCCATGTCGGTACACACCTAACTATTACTTGCAGCCCCACAGCTTTGAGCCGGAGGACAAAGCGATTGTTTAAAAAGGAAGGAAACAATTCCTGATTCGCCGGGAAATCGGCCTGCCCTTCGAGTTCCCGGGGGGCGTGTAATTCCCAATTCCCAAACATGTAGCCAGGCCCCGCCATATTCCGTATTTTTGTCCATATCACGAAAACAGGAAAGGCAAAATAAAACACAGCCGCTGGCAAAAACTCACCCGATTTGGTGCAAGCAATTGAAAAACAGCTACTTACACCCCTTGTCCACTTTTTGTAACCTCATTAATAAGAAGGTGCGGGCAAAAGTTATTACCTTTCTGATGCAATTTCACCTCCACCGTTTTTTGAAGAAAACAACACAGGTATTTCAGACCACAACCGGAACAACCCGTTGAAAAAAGTGATACTGAACAAACTCCCCTTTTTGGCCCTGCTTCTGATTGGCAACAGGGTCTGTGCACAAACTGTCTTTTCTGAAAAAGCAGCCATTGTGGGTATTGACCATTTTCACTTCAGTACCGACCTCCTCGGTGGCGGTCTGGCCGTTTTCGATTACAACAACGATGGATGGGAAGACATTTGGATGACCGGTGGCAACAACCGCGACGTGCTGTACACGAACAACGGGGATGGTACTTTTACCGAATCGGGTTTTTGGGCGGGGCTGCTCGTCACCGCCAACGTTCACACCAAAGGCATTGTGAGCGGCGACATCAACAACGATGGCTGGAGGGATGTCTTTCTGACCACCCGGCACGGCGATCCCAACCTGCTACTGCTCAACAACGGCGACGGCACTTTTATCAATATTGCCCAGTATGCCGGTGTGGGCGAAGAAACTGCCTGGAGCGCTGCTGCTACC
>DROJ01000146.1 GCA_011321935.1 Bacteroidota bacterium
GGCCACCGCCCTGGAGCGGCCTATCTTCAAGTTCAAGATTTCATGGCAGAAACGGTTGCTTTTTAGTACATACAGACCAATTTAGCAACTGTTCTGCCTTTTTCATAATCAGACCCCTTTGTGTCCAAAGTCTAAAAATGGTTGAATGGTTAAAATGGCTGAATGGTTGAATGGTTGAATGGTTGAATGGTTGAATGGTTGAAATGGCTGAATGGTTTTTCCTGCAGGATGGGTACATATTCCTGTAGGAAAAACCATTCAGCCATTTCAGCCATTTTAACCATTCAGCCATTCAACCATTCAAACCACCTTTTCCCAAAATTTCAGTTTACCTCCCATGTCCGTTTTCTGGACTTCATAGCTATTGGGGATTTCATCCAGATAGCTGAAATAAGTGACCAGCCTTGTCCACTTCGGCATCGCTGCCAATTGCTGCCGCACATAGTTGGAATGCTCCGTGTACCTGTTTTTATCCAAATCTATGGTATCGTCAATCCGTTCTCCCTGATCCAGGTTTTCATAAAAAGAATTAAAAATATAAAAGGCATCAAAGGCTTGAAACTCGATGTCGGTAATATCGGCACGAAAGAAAGAAGTGTTTTCCAACCGGTAATCTTTGGCCAACTGAACGGCAAGCGAATGGAGCGTTTCCCGCTGCTCCACACCTATAAAAAAGCCTTTTGTGCAGGCTGCCCCTATCAGGCAAAACTTGCCCGCGCCCGAACCGATGTCCAAAATTTTTGTGCCTGCTTTTTTTACCAAATACCGGGTCGCTTTTTGGGCAACAATGACGGGCGTAAAATGGGTTTCCGATACCACCCTGAGCTCATCCGGATAGATGGTGTCAAAATCATCGTCGCTTATCTCGGCACCTGATTTTATTTTGAAAAGCATGGCTGTTTTTGTTTTTGAGCGAGGGCTTTCTCACAAAACATCATTCTTTCGACGCATCAAAAAAACGGGTCGTTGGGTAAGCAAACTGGATATCGTCGTGTTTGTAAAACTGTTCGAGGATTTCTTCGATGGCGGCCTGTTCCGAAGTCCGCCTTGTTTTGGGGTGGCACAGGTAACGCAGGGTAAGCATTACTCCGTTCTTCTTTATTGTGGTATAAACAGTGGGGTCAAAATTGGTATAATGGACGTAGTATTTTTCCCGCCCCTTCCTCATCTCTGACCTCATGTTGCTGACCAATGGCTTTAGTTTTTTTTCCTCCACCTCCAGCAATATTTTTTTGGCCTTTTTCCAGTTCGATTCAAATGTTACCATGACGGGTATTTCGTTCCAGATATAGTTCATCGCCTGGTTGTAATTATAGACCGGGTGCGTAAATATCAGGCCGTTGGGCACGTGTACGATCCGCCCCGTGCTTTGGTCTGCTTCTACCCAGTTCTTGATTTCGAGCATGGTGAACTGGAAAAAGCTGATGTCGAGTATGTCGCCTTCCGAGTTGCCGATCTGGATGCGGTCGCCCATTTCGAAGGGTTTTTTGGAAATAATAAAAATCCAGGCGAAAAAGTTGGAGATCGGTTCTTTCAGCGCCACCGCCAAGCCCGCCGTCAGCAGGCCGAGGAATGTACCGAAGGATTCCAGCTCGGTGATCCAGATAGGTATCACCACGAGCATCGTCAAAAAATAGCCGACATAAGAAATGCTTTTGCTCCAATTGTACTTTGCTTTTACATCTTCTTTGCCTTTGAGGATAAAATGCAGCAGCATCCGGCGCAGGATGTATATGACCAGCCCGACAACGATGGTCGCGATAATCTTGTACTGGTAGGAATGGCCGATCCCCAATACTTCGTATATCCATTGGCTCCATTTTTCCATGCTGTCTGTTTTTGGCTACCCATTTTGCAAAACGGGGGGCAATATTAAATAATAGTTACAATTAAAATTAAAATGAGAATGAAAATGAAAAACTGGCAGCGGGGGCAAAGCTTTGCCCCCGCTGCCAGTTTTTCATTTTCATTCTCATTTTAATTTTAATTTTCCATCATGTTCATATCATAGCGCAGCAGCATGGTGGCAGCGATGGTAGCGATGAGTGATTTCATGCCCTGCGGCAAAGATTTTTTGATGATGATCCTGCCGCCGCCGATCAGTTCAACCGCCCCGACGACCTCTTTCCCGTTCCAAAATTCAAAGCCCAAAACGCGGCCTTCCACCTGCTTGCCTTTATCGTTCTGCTGAACAGCCTTAAAACTGATGGCCGTTTGGCCGTTGCTGATGACGCCTTCCGAAACCACATCGGGAGCGATGGGGCTTGGGTTGGCAATGGTGAAACTCCAGTCGGAGCCTTCTCCCAAAACGATTTTCCCAAAACAGGCATTCTGTGCGCCCACTGCCATCTGGTATTTATCCCCTGCGATGGGCAGGCTCATTTCTGATTTTTTGCTCAGGCAAAAAACCCTCGACGAATTGCCCGCCGGACCGAACACATTGAACTGCATGGTGTCGCGGGTAGTGCGCGACGATACGGCATAGGTCTCGGCCTCGGCCATCGCTATTTTGCGCTCCACTTTGCTCGACACATAATCGCCGAACACTAATTTCTGGCCGGGCATGCCCCCGCTCCTTCCTTTTACTTCCAGCACTTCGACGCCCGTTTCCAGGTTGTCGTTGAGCATCATCGTGGTGGAGCAGGAAGCCAGCAGCATTGATAAGGAGAACACAAAGAATAGCTGCCCGGTACGGATTGTCATTTTCTGTTTTTTCATGATCTGCGAATAATTGTTGGACCAAACCGACCCGGCCCGACCCCGGTGCTATACCGGGACGGGGATGCGGCTAGGCTAAGCAACCGCAAGTAACAACTGAAACCTCATATTGAAAGTATCTCGCTGGGATTAATATCGGCTTAATGTTCTATGCGGGACATCTACGGCAGTTAATGGATGCCGCCACCAACTATGTCAAAACAGGCAGGTTTATTAGCACCGGCTTTAACTCCGGTTTTTTAAAGCAAGGGTTTTTGATGCGCTTTTTTCCAATTGTAAAATGCAAAAATAATTATGGGCCAATCATTAAAAAAATTCCTGTTCTTGCTGACCGCATTTTTGTTTTCCCAACCAACGCTTTTGTTTTCCCAAAAAATGACCAGCGTGAAAGGAGTGGTCACCGATGCAGAAACCAAAGAGACACTGCCCTTTGTGAACGTGGCCTTTATCGGCACAACGGCCGGCACGACCACCGACCTCGACGGCTCCTACTCAATCAGTACAAGGTGGGCTTCTGATTCATTGAAAGTTTCTTTTGTGGGCTACGAGGATGCGATTGTTTTGGTAAAAACAGGCAGCAACCAAAAGATAGATGTTGTGCTGCACCCAACAGCAGTCAATTTGGGGGTCGTAGAAATAAACGCGAAAAAAGGGGGCTACAAGCGCAAAGGCAACCCTGCGGTGGCGCTCATCAAAAAGGTAATCGGCCACAAAGGCAAAAACCGGATGGAAGGGCAGGACTATTATGAATACGAGAAGTACGAAAAAATCGAGCTGGACCTGAACAACATCACCGATGGTTTCAAGAAAAAAAAGGCTTTCAAAAAATTCCAGTTTATTTTTGAATACGTGGACACCTCCGAACTGAACGGGAAGCCCTACCTGCCCGTCTTTATCCGCGAAACGGCTTCCAAAGTCTATTACCGGAAAAACCCAAAAGCCCAAAAAGAATACCGGCAGGGCATCAAGCTCACTGGCATCGACGAGTATTTCGATTCGGACAATTTGGCAACACTGACCGACATCCTTTACCAAGAAGTGGACATTTATGATAATAACGTGACCATGCTCGGCTACCAGTTCATGAGCCCCCTCAGCCCGCTTGCCAACACCTTTTACAGGTTCTATATTTTGGACACAGTCCAATACAAAGGCAACGAGGTGATCGACCTCGCTTTTATGCCGGCAAGCCCGCAGGACATTGGCTTCAAGGGCAGCCTTTATGTCAAAAACGATTCGACCTATGCGGTGGTCAAAGCCGATTTTGGTATTTCTGAAAAGATCAATTTGAACTTTGTGCAAGACCTCAATCTGGTGCAGGAATTTACCCACGAGAACGATATTTGGATTTTGTCGAAAGACCAGATCGTGGTGGACATTGCCTTCTCAAAAGGCGGCACCGGCTTCTTTGGCACCCGTTCCGTCCTTTACCGCAACCATGTGTTCAATACCAAACGGAAACCCTCCATTTACAGCGGCACCGAAAAAATAATCAAAGAGAAAAACGCCGATAAAAGGGACGCCG
Source organism: Bacteroidota bacterium (assembly GCA_011321935.1). GTDB lineage: Bacteria > Bacteroidota > Bacteroidia > Chitinophagales > Saprospiraceae > UBA6168. The sequence goes on from DROJ01000146.1 coordinate 4,244, forward strand.
GTTTTTGGGCGTATGCCCGGCAAGAAAAATTGACCAAAACGGAAGAGGGCGTTTACCATATGATAGACACCCTGCAGCATGTGCCCGCTTTCCGCCGCACATTGGACATCATAACGCTGTTGCTTTCGGGCTACAAAAGTTTTGGAAAAGTGGAAATCGGGCCGGTGGGGGCTTTTTACAGTTTCAACTCGGTGGAAGGTTTCCGGCTCAGGTTCGGCGGGGCTACCACGGTGAAATTCAACCCCAAACTGAAGCTGGAAGGCTATGCGGCCTATGGCTTCAAAGACCAGGAATGGAAGTACTCCGGGGCTGTCCTTTATTCCTTTCAGGAAGATTTCAAGAGCAACCCAAAACACTTTGCCCGCATCTCCCACCAGCACGAAACCAGCTTCGTGGGGCAACGGCTCGACTTTGTGGTGGAAGACAATTTTTTCCTTTCTTTCAAAAGGGGCGGCTCCGACAAGATGCTCTTTTACGACTCCTATAAAGCGGAATATTTTCTGGAAACAAAGAGCAAATTTTCCTGGGGCTTGACCTATGAAAACAAAAAACAGCGCCCCCTCGGCAGCCTGCGATTTGATTTTCTCGACCCCGAAAACCCCACGCCTGTTTCCCTTTCGGAACTTACCACCAGCGAAATAAGTACCCTCGTCCGCTTCGCTCCCAACGAGCAGTTTATTCAGGGCAAATCTTTCCGCAGGCCCCTTTTCAACAAATACCCCGTTTTTACCTTGAAATATGCGCAGGGCATCAAAGGCTTTGCCGGCGGCGACTACGACTACCAACGCCTGTCGCTCGGCATCTTCAAGCGCTTCTATTTTTCGGTGTTCGGCATTACCGATATGGAGGTGGAAGGAGGGAAAATATTTGGCAGCGGCGTGCCTTATTTTTTGCTCGACCTGCCGCGCGCCAACCAAACTTTTGCTTTCCAAAAACGCGCCTACAACCTGATGAACTTCCTCGAATTTGCCAACGACAGCTATATCAACTGGCGGGCAGAACATAATTTCAACGGCTTTATTTTTAACCGGATCCCTCTTTTCAAAAAATTGAAACTCCGCGAAGTCCTCACTGTAAAAGGCGTTTGGGGCAAGCTCAGCGACAAGAACAACCCCCTCAAAAACCCCGGACTCATCCAGTTTATTGACGACGACAAAGGGGAGCAGCAAACTTTTACGCTGGAAAAGAAGCCTTATATAGAGGTGAGCGGGGGCATCAAAAACATTTTCAAATTTGGCCGAATTGATGTGGTAAAACGCCTGACCTACCTCGACAACCCCAATATGCCCGTGCTGTTTGGTGTAAAAGGAATGGGCATCCGGGCGATGGTGAAGTTTGAGTTTTAGGAAATCAGTCCGCCATTTCCCATTGCTGCCTGATGCAGAAGTTTCGGTTTTATAAAAAAGCCCGCTGCTACTCCGGTCTTGTGGGTTTTGGTAGCACAGCGTTCACGCTGTCCCGGTCACAGACGTTTACGTCTGCTCATAAAGAAAACGACGTAAACGTCGTTTACCAGGACAGCGTGAACGCTGTGCTACCGACACACACGCATCATGAGTAGTTACTTTAATTTTTAAAACTATCTCCAACCAGACTGCCGACTAAAGGGGGGAATAAATTCCCCCCCTTTTGGAAGGCCACGGAGACCGTTCCCTAATTTTTAAAACTACCTCCAACCAGACTGCCGACTAAAGGGGGGAATAAATTCCCCCTCTTTTGGAAGGCCAC
>DROJ01000147.1 GCA_011321935.1 Bacteroidota bacterium
CCATTGTATCCAACGCCACCTCTTCCGGCAGCAGGATGGGTTGGTAAGTTTTAGGACTACAACTCCATAAAAAGGAGGCCGTCATTATCCATAATAAGATTTTTTTCATTTTAATTTTTTTATAAAAAATAAACGCTAAAGGCAGATGAACGCTCTTTGAGAAAGGGTGCAAAGGTAGGGATAAGACAGAAAGAAACTGTAATTGTTTGGATTGTTAGAATTGTTGAATTGTTAGAATTGCTTGGAAGCATTATGGGTAACAAGCGCGGAGGTCCCACTCCCCCGTCCCGGCAGGGACATAATGTGGGTAGAAACGAGGATGTAGAAGTTAAAAACAAACTCTAAAAATCATAGCACTTCACTTTGCCTCTTCTCCGGTGGTAGTCGGTTTTGGCCTCTCCGCCAAACAGCTTGCCGCCAAACAGCTGCCAGCCCCCACCAAACCGGATGCGGTTGAGTTTGAGTGCCGCATAAATATCAGTGCCGGAATATTTGGAGTGCCCCAGGAGGCTGCCGAGGTTATCGGAACCGACAACCAAATAGCCCAGGCGTGCGGCAAACCCCATGCGTACTTTTTGCCAGTTGAGCAGGCTGACCGGAAACGAAACTGAAAACCACTCGTGTTCGTAACGGGGCGTCAGGGCCACCACCGTGCCGCGCTGTGGACTAACGGCCCCGGTGGGAAGGTGGTGAATGACCAATGCGTTGAGAAATATATTTTCATTAAAACTATAATCAGCTTGCAAGCTGAGGGCAGCAGGCAATGCCACCGTAAAATTGTTGGCTGAAAATGAAGCCAGGGAATCGCCCGTGGCCTGCGAGCTAAAATGCCGCAACAATGCCTCCCATTCACCAGGCAATTGGAAATCGTCGTAATCGCGGAGGGTCAGGTGAAAAGAACTGTTGTTGCGCACGGTATGGGACTGGGCATTGCGATCGAAGCGGATGGCTCCGATATCGAGCAAAGAAGCGCCGAGCCTCCATTTGTAGCTGCCCTCATACGCTTCAATAACGTAAAGAAAACCCAGATCAACCCCAAAGCCTTTGCCATTGCGTACAACTTTCCAATCCTTTTCTTTTAGGTTGGAAAAAGTAAAACCATATCCGCCGTATGCCTGCCTGATGATAGCAGTGTCATTGGGCAATTTGGTATGCACCCACTGTTGGTGGTTTTCTATATAGCCCCCCTCATAGCCCGCCAGGTATTTAAGGTTGATACCAAACCCCATGTACCCTGCCTGAACAGGAATGCGCACCCCATAGTTAAGACCTATTTCCGCCCAGCTTATTAAAGCACCGCTAAAGGGCCTGACAAAAAAAGGCTCCAATTGTGGTTGCAAATCGTATTTGTAATAGCTTAACTCGTTGGGGAAATTCAGAGAACTGACCTCCATGCGAACGTTGGTAAAAAAACCGACAGAATGATTCTCTCCTATTTTTACCATCAATGACGGACCGGCCACAAAAGTACGGGCGGAAAAAAAGCGCTTAAAATCATCGTTGTAAAAATCGATCATATAGGCATTGGAAGGAATAGTGATTTGGTCGCTTTGTGCCAGAAAAAATTCGCTGTCTTCTGCATTATTCAGTAAATTAAAAGAATTGGTGCCGGTAATGTAAGCGTAATTATTGTCGAAAAACAGCCCGGCCCCGGCCAGGTTGACATCCCACCGCAACGGGCCGGCCAAATGGGTAGCGGGGTTGAGCGCCATACTGCTCACACCCGCATAATTTTCCAGGCGCAACCCCAACTGTGCCTGGGCAAATGCCCAACCATGGACCGATAATACCAATAATATGCAGAAGAAATTTTTCATTTACATCCCGGATGACTCACTACCCATCCAAAAAACTTGCCCAAGGGGGCCAACCGCACTAAAATTATTTTCCGAAAACTTTCCCCGATAAATATCGGGGTAAAAAAACAGATACCGGAAAGAAGGGAAACAGGGAAATTCTTATGTCAATTTAAGAGCAGAAAATAAAACCTATACGAAAGCCACGGTGTGATTATTATGACGAATGAAAATATTTGGGCTGAAATTTCTTTGTTTTGATGCTCCCGACAGATAATTGACCACCCAATTTACAACAATTTCATCAACCTGGGAAGAAATATCAAAACACCCACCACTACTGCCCCGGTTGCCGTCAGCAATACACCGGCCGCTGCGAGGTCTTTTGTGTGGCCGGCCAGAGGATGACGTTCGGGCG
>DROJ01000148.1 GCA_011321935.1 Bacteroidota bacterium
CACCCTTTTGGAAGGGCATGGAGTAAGATAAAAGAAGTCGTAAATATCAAAAATTTTTATGACCGTTTTCCTCAATAGAGAGCAGAGGACTACAAGCCCTTCCAAAAGAGGGGGAATTTATTCCCCCTCCCTGAGATTTCGAGGGATGCTAAGCAGTTACAAATAAACAAAAAAAATGAAGCATATAAAATATATATTCCTGATCGGATTTTTCTATTTAATCGGTTGCAACGATTTTTTGGACGAAGAACCGCTCACCGATGTGTCCATTGATTTTTTATATAATACGCCCGATGGATTAAAGGCGGGCTTGGTCGGTCTATATTCTTTAAACAGGGACCACTTCCATATATACCCGAACGAAAGTTCGAGGCCGCTGTGGGAATATGTGCAGCACGACCTCGTCATTCCGGCTGCCGGCTATATTTCAATTATCGGCCAATTTGGACCGAGTGCCACTTCGCCTTTTTTATATGGTTCTACTATTACCAAACTCACTTGGCGCGACTATTATAAAATAATAGACCGCGCCAACGCATTGATAAAAGCCGCTGAAAATATAGAGGGAATGGACGAGGAAGAACGGCTTAAGGTAATAGCCGTCAGCAAATATTTCAGGGCACATTCTTTATTTACTTTATGGAGGTTATTTAACAACGTATATATAAGCACCGAGCCGACCACTCCCGAAAATGTATTCGACCGGGTGAGCCAGCCCAACACTAAAGAAGAGATATTTGCCGCCATCGCCGAAGACCTCGATTTTGCCATCGAAAACCTGCCGTGGACTGCCGAACCCGGCCGCGTCACGCAGGCATTGGCCCGGCATATAAGGGCTAAACTGGCCTTGTGGCAAGAGGATTGGCAATTGGCCGCCGACCTCGCCGAAAGCATTATCAACAGCGGCTTTTATTTTTTGGAGCCAGATGTGAAAAGGGTATTTGGGCATCCATCCATACCGGGCAGCGCCCACCGCAACACTTCCGAAACTTTGTTTACCATCCAAAACGAAGAAGGCTCGGCAGGGGCCGGGCCGCCGCAGTTTATCAACGTAAATTTCATGGCCCGCTACGATGACATACCCGGATTAAAATGGGACAAAGCGCAGGGCGGCCGCGGATTCGGTTTTTGTTTCCCCAATCAATACTTGCTGAATTTATATGAACCGTTCGACAAAAGGCTGGAGGCATATTATCAAATAAATTTCTTTTATAATGACGAAGAAAACATCCCGGACAGCGTGCTGACCGACCACGGATGGGTATATCCAAAATTGGGCGACAAAGCAGAAATAGTCACTACCGGCTCCAACCAGTCCGCTTATTACCGGAGGCTGCACCCTTCCCTTTTGAAATTTTTTGATGAAAATATTCCCGCGGAATCTGCGGTGAGCCGCATGAATATATTGAGATACAGGCTTGCCGAAACACACCTCATCGGGGCCGAGGCATATATGCGCATGGGCAACCAAGCAAAGGCAACCGAAATGATAAACCCGCTGCAGGAGAGGGCCGGCGTACCCCCGATTTTTAATTTAACGGAACTCAAATTAATGCAAGAACATGCGAGGGAATTGGCTTTTGAAGGGCAACGGTTTTTCTTCCTGAAAAGAATTGGAAAATTGGTTGACCAGGTCAAACTTTTTTCTGGAGACCCCGGCTATAAAGACGATGCGCGCGCCAATATCCGCGACCATTTTGTGAACCTGCCCATACCGCAATCTGAACTGGAACTGCTCGGCGAAGGGTATCCGCAGAATGAGGGGTATTGACCAATAATTTTAGCTTTGAATTTATTCGCCACTAATGCACTAATGCAGTGATTAGTAATTAGTTGATTAGTGATTAGTCCGCCAAATCCCTGATAATGTGGCATTTAACCAAAAGCTAAATGGCTAGCTAATTACGATTTGTACCACTAATGAAATGCTAAATTTCATAACAGAATATTCAAAAATAATTAGAGCAAAAGGCTTTCTTAATAAAAATGCAAATAAAGGTAATGCTAATTATGACGAAATTAGATAAAAGATATTGGGCTTGGGTTAGGAATTTGAAACTTATGTCAATATTAACACTCCCATACTTCAACATACTTCCCGAAATCAAAAATCCGGGAAGCGCAACTACATACTTATAACCAAGAAGAGGATAGAGCAAAGGCTTCCCAAAGAATTTGCCCTCCCCTATTCTTCACCAATTAAATTATCTTGTTATGCTTAAAAAAATTCTACACTTTATCCTTTTCCTATTGGCCACTAATTTGGCCTTCGGCCAAACGACAACCGTACTGGCCGACTGGGACGGGACTGACCTCACCATCAACGGCTCTTTTGGAAACGGCCATTTTGGCGACAGCACTTTTGCCATTGTTGCCAACCCGAACGCATCGGGAATCAATACAAGTGCCAATGTGCAAAACTGGCAAAAGGCCAATGATGCACAGACTTGGGGCGGCTTTTTTTACGACCCGCCAGAAGCGATTGACCTTACCGGGGGCGTTGGCGAAATATGCATCAGCGCATACAGCGACCACGAATTTAATTTGCGGGCAAAAATCGAAAAGTCAGATGACGGCGGGCCAAACGCAAGTTTTGACATGACCTACAATACGCCCGGAGAATGGCAGCAACTCTGCTATAATTTAATGGGTCCAGATGTGAACGGAGACACCAACACAGGGGGTTTCACCTATACCCGCCTCACCTTGTTCCCCGATTTCGGGACAGTGCCCGCAGCCGATGCTTCTTATTATTTTGATGATATATCAAAAACAACCGGGGGCATGGCACCGCCGCCTTCAAAAGTAATAGCAGATTGGGATGGCACTGACCTCACCATCAACGGCTCTTTTGGAAACGGGCATTTTGGCGACAGCACTTTTGCCATAGTGGCCAACCCAAATCCGTCGGGAATTAATACCAGCGACAATGTGCAAAACTGGCAAAAGGCCGACGATGCACAGACTTGGGGCGGCTTTTTTTACGACCCGCCAGAAGCAATTGACCTGCGGGGCGCATTTGGTCAAATTTGCATCAGCGCATACAGCGACCACGAATTTAATTTGCGGGCAAAAATCGAAAAGTCAGAGGACGGCGGCGTAAGTTCGAGTTATGATATGACTTATAATACGCCCGGAGAATGGCAGCAGCTCTGCTATGATATGCTCGGCCCAAACGTCAACGGAGATGCCGACGCCGCCGGGTTCACCTATACCCGTCTCACATTATTTCCAGATTTCGGGACAGTGCCGGCTACCGACGCTTCCTATTATATTGATGATATTATTAAAATTACGGACGGCCTCGGCGGAGGTATCCCGGACGGCGCCAACCTCATTTCTGATTACGAACCCGACGGCGTTACCGTCGAAATGGTTTCATCCTTTGGCAACGGGCATTATGGCTCCGACCTGTTCGACGTAGTTGCCAACCCATCTCCAGACGCAACCAACCCGACCAGCATGGTACAGGAGTGGTGCAAGGCCGACGATGCCCAAACTTGGGGCGGTTGGACGCTTGGCGAAATTGATTCCCTCGATTTTACCGGCACTATCGCAAAGGTCTGTTTCTCGGTTTTGTCCGATTCAGAAAGCCTCATCCGCCTTAAACTGGAAGGCTCTCCAACGGCTGGTTTTGATGCGCGTATTGATGAAGATTATACGACTCCCGGAGAATGGCAAACCTTGTGTTTTGATTTTTCCCAACCAGACGTGAACGGTAATTTGGCGCTCGGCCACCAATTTTTCCAAATAGTCTTTTTCCCTGATTTCGGTACTGTTCCGGCTGCCGACAAATGCTTCTACATCGACAATATTTACGAAGAAAACGACGGCACAGGCATGGTGCCCGTATTTATCAGCGACCTCATCAAGGACAGCCCCGACCACAATACCCTTGAAGATTTAATGAACGCTGCCGACCTCTGGGGAAGAGCAGATGCCGACGGGGTCACTGTTTTTGCACCCACCGATGCAGCCTTCGCGGCCCTGCCCGCCTCAGAAATGGATGCCTTGACCAACAACACCGACAATAAACTTTATGACTTCTTGCTGCACCATATAATCCTTGCGGAAGTGCCTACTGCCGACCTCGCCATGGACAACGTGTATCTGGCCGGCAATGGTCAGGACGCCACCGTGACGGCAGGCAATGCCGCTGTTGATGGAGCCACCATTTCGCAAGGCGACATAGCCGCCAGCAATGGCATCCTCCACATGACGAGCGAAGTCATGACGCTGCCGCAAAACCCGCAAGACGGGTACTTGTTCATGGACAACGAAACGGACGAAACAACCCTCGAATGGGCATGGACCCCCGTGACCATCGTGCCAAACCCTGCGCCCGGAGGTATCAATACAAGCGCTACTGTTGCCAATTTCATCAAAACGCCCGGCGGGCCTTGGTGGCAAGGATCATTGACCGAACTGAAGCGCGTTGTCAATTTTAGGGAAGGCATACAAAATGTATGCGTGGACATGCTGGCAGACCACCCTGCCACAGTGAAATTTAAAATGGAAAACCCGCTTACGCCCCTCCCCGAAGCAGGCGGTGCCCCAGCGACCTATATTTCATTTAGTTCCAATGAATCTGTAGCCAACGAGTGGACTCAAATATGTGCGGATATAGCAGTCGGCACATTTGAAGACGGAGCCGGTGATACCCATGACCTAGAAGGGCCCACGCATATCTTTGCCAAACCGGTGTTTTTTATTGATTTTATTGATGCACCTCTTCCGGCAGATACGGTGAATTATTTCCTTGATAACTTCATCACCAAAACAATGACTGTTGGCACCAACGATCTGGACAGGCTGGAGAACTTTACGATGTACCCGAACCCAACTGCGGAAACTATAACCATAGAAACAGATACCCCTGTATCTAGGGCTATAATATTCGATGCGTCAGGGATTAGGGTGATGGATATAAATGATCCTATTGGCAAGGCAATAAATGTTGCCAAATTACCTACGGGCCTATACTTTATGGGAATGCAAGGAGAAGATGGCAATTATATAGGAACATCTAAATTCATGAAGAAATAATTCAATAGGATAACAGTGGCAAGCGTTGACAACTTTTAAAAAGTTGTCAACGCTGTGTCCATTCGACAAACGGTGGTTGGCTTACAGCACCGTACTCCACAAGTTAGGGGATACGGCAGCAAAACCAGGCACCAAAATAAAAAGAGGTGTATTAAATCTATTGAGTATGCTCCGTAAACTATAATATAGATTTGATGCACCTTTTTATGTTTCAAAACATACCTTTAAGGACATATTTTTTACAAATTATATTAAAAGATGATTAGAGCCTTTTTTGTTTTTATATCCCTGATCTGCTTTAGCATTGTTGCCCACGGTCAATTAATCACCAATATACCAAACCGCACTACCACCTCCCTCAACGGTAAATGGCATTATATAATCGACCCCTATGAGACTGGTTATTTCGATTACCGCTACCGACCATACGACACCGATGAAAACCGAAAAAAAAGTTCCGCCGCATTTTTCAATTATGCAAAAGCAAAAAACAAACTCGACCGGGTGGAATATGATTTTGACAAATCTGCCACCTTGCTTGTGCCGGGAGATTGGAACTCGCAGGACGATAAACTGCTCTATTATGAGGGCACTATTTGGTACAAAAAATCTTTTGATTATAAAAAAACGGGAACTGGACATCCCCGGGTGTTTGTCCACTTCGGGGCGGTCAATTATATTGCCGAGGTTTATTTGAACGGAGAAAAATTGGGGACGCACGAAGGCGGCTTCACGCCTTTCGATTTTGAGGTGACGGACATTTTAAAAGTAGAAAATAATTGCCTCGTCCTGAAAGTGGACAACACCCGTTTTAAAGAAGCCGTGCCGACGGTAAATACCGATTGGTGGAATTATGGCGGCATCACAAGGGACGTGAAATTGGTGGAAGTGCCGGAGGTGTTTATCCGGGATTATTTTATCCAATTAAAAAAAGGGAGCGATAATATAATTGCAGGTTTTGTGCAATTAAATAATGCGGAAAAAGAAACGGAGATAAATATTTCAATTCCCGAAATTGATTTTTATAAAAAAATAAAAACCGATAATAGGGGCAGGGCGGTTTTTGAATTTGAAATAAATAAACTAATATTATGGTCGCCAGAAAATCCGAAATTATACAAAGTAATCATCTCCTCGCAATATGAAACACTAACTGACCAAATCGGCTTCCGAACAATAGAATCCAAAAACGGGAAAATCATCCTCAACGGAAAACCCATTTTCCTGCGCGGCATTTGTTTGCACGAAGAAAATACCATGCGTGGCGGACGTGCCTATTCCGATGCCGATGCGCTCATCGCGCTCACTTGGGCAAAAGAATTGAATTGCAATTTTATGCGCCTCGCCCATTATCCGCACAATGAACACATGATAAGGATGGCCGATAAAATGGGCATATTGCTCTGGGAAGAAATACCTGTTTATTGGACGGTTGATTTTACAAACTACCAAACTTATGGCAAAGCAAGATCGCAGCTCACCGAGGTCATTACAAGAGATAAAAACAGGGCAAGCGTCATCATTTGGTCTATGGCAAATGAGACACCCCAAAGCGATGCCCGATATGCTTTTCTAAAAAACCTCATCAGCCTGACCCGCCAAATGGACGATACCCGCCTCGTGAGTGCCGCCCTCCAACATCGGAGTGAAAAAGGGGTGAACATTATTGACGACCCCATTTCCCACGAAGTGGATATTGTTGCTTTCAACCAATATATCGGTTGGTACGGTGGGCATCCAAAAGATATTCCAAATGTAAAATGGGCCTTCGACCAAAACAAACCAGTTATTATTTCTGAATTTGGCGCAGGCGCTTTGGCAGGTCTCCACGGCGATAGGGAAACGCGATGGACGGAGGAATATGCCGAGTATTTATACGAGCAAACTATTTTAATGATGAAAAAAATGCCGGAACTGCAAGGCGTCACGCCGTGGATATTGGCGGATTTCCGTTCGCCAAAAAGGGTTTTGCCATATATTCAAGATGGCTGGAACAGGAAGGGTTTGATCTCAAATACGGGGGAGAAAAAAAAGGCGTTTTTTGTGATGCAGAAATGGTATGCGGAAATTGAAGGAAACAAAAAATAATTCAACACTCAAAAGTATTTCCCCGAAGGTTCG